>JAPXNL010000062.1:0-11725 GCA_033808535.1 Clostridia bacterium | reverse complement strand
GATTGCCACCTTGCTTTTTATGTTTCATGGCACGGTTACCCCGCAATAGCGTCTGCGGAGCTGCTTCCGCCGGTGAGCCTGACCGAAATGCGCGCGGGCACGCAGATTATCGACTGGCCGGGGCGCTTAACGGTGCCGGTGTTGACGCATACCCTGTCCGGACAGTCAGACTCTGCAATGCGCGCGCCCCCGTCCGCGATTTCAAGCGTGAGTGTATAGCCTTCGCCGGTCAGCGTGACCGATGTATCGGCATCAAGCGGATAGCGAGTAGTCACGCCGTCGCAGGTTACTTCGGCGTAAACGGCTTTGTCCCGCGGCGCGCTCAGCGCGAGCGCCGTAAAGACAGCCGCGGCGGCTACAAGCAGATATATAACCAGATCGCCGGGCAGAAGCGCCCGGCGTACTGTGTTCGTCATGATGATCTATCCCCGCAAATGAAACCGGGCTGTCAGCCGGCAGCCCGGAGTATCTGTTGCGTTACTTCCGGCATAAAGCGCCGGTTTGACTTGGGTTGGTGAAATTACTGGGCGTCGTTCTGATCCCCGGTGTTTGTCTCAGTAGTATTGCTGTCGGCGGTATCCTCATCGTCGAACGTGCATTCGCTGCAGCTTCCGCCGTCATCGTTGTAGTAATCGTAGTCGTCGTCGCCTTCGCAGTAGCAGAAATTATCGCGGAAGAACTTATCATAGATAAACTTCAGAATAATGCACAAACCGGCAACGATGCCGATCACGAGGAATATTTTCAGCAATACCTCAAGGAACCTGTTTTCGGATCTCCTCTTAACGAAATTATCCAGTATCATATTATTTTCCTCCGGTAAATTTATAGATCGGTATCTAACCGACGGCATTGTCGCACCGATTATGATGTTATGCTTATTATACCACGCGACAGGCTTGTATAATATTAACTACATTTAAACCTCACGTTAAATTTCATAGAAATTGCGCCAAAAACGTAATATTTTACAAAAAAGCTATGTCAATAGTTTCTGCAATGCGGTATAATATATTTACAATATTATTGCATTTTATAAACCTGTGTGGTATAATTACACTGGTTATTCGTTTTCAGGGATGTTAATTTATTCCAGAAGGGAGCGCCCGGCTTGAGAACACTGTTGGATATGAGCTTTTCGGAGCTGGGTGAATATTTGGCCGGACTGGACCAGCCGCGCTACCGGACAGGCCAGATTATGCGCTGGCTGTGCCGCGGTGCGGAGATAAATGACATGACTGACCTGCCGGCGTCACTGCGCGAAACGCTGGCGCGGGAAACGATAACCGGCCTGCCGGTTGTGGCGGACAAGCTGACCTCGCAGCGCGACGGTACAATAAAGCTGCTTTTGTCGCTGTCCGACGGCGAGCTGATCGAAAGCGTCATTATGGATTACGAGCACGGCAAGTCCGTCTGCGTGTCAAGTGAAGCGGGCTGCCGCATGGGCTGCTGGTTTTGCGCCTCGACGATAGGCGGCCTTTCGCGCAAACTGTCCCCCGGCGAAATGCTGGGACAGGTTATCGTCGCGCAGCGCGAATGCGGCGCACGGGTGGGCGGCGTTGTCATCATGGGCATCGGCGAGCCGTTTGACAACTATGACAATGTCGTGAAATTCCTGCGGCTTGTCAGTGCACAGGAAGGACTGAATATCGGCTGCCGTCACATTTCGGTCTCAACCTGCGGCGTGGTCGACGGCATCCGCAAGCTCGCGCGCGAACAGCTGCCGGTCACTCTTTCGGTATCGCTTCATTCGGCGATAAATTCCGTGCGCACCGGGCTGATGCCGATCAACGCCAAGTGGCCGGTTGAGGAACTGCTTTCGGCGTGCAGGGAGTATTTCGATATAACCGGGCGGCGGATATCGTTTGAATACATTCTGATAGCCGGCGTAAACGACGGCGTGTCCGATGCGGCTGCGCTTGCCGCCGCACTCGATGAATATATGCACAATGTCCCGGCGCATGTGAATCTCATACCATGCAATCCGGTTAAGGAACGCGGCTACAGTCCGCCGTCCCGCGACGATGTGATAAAGTTCAAGTCGGTGCTCGAGCGCAAGGGCGTAAATGTAACGGTGCGGCGCAGGCTGGGGCCTGACATAAACGCATCGTGCGGGCAGCTTCGAGCGGGAGCGAGAGGCTGACATCATATTCGGCTGACCGGCAAGCCTGATTACCGCGAAATTAAATGGACGATTACGGAACAAGTGCATTTAAATGGCGTCTGGTGAATACAGTCGGTGTATAAACAGCCTTGCAGCCGTATCGGGCGAAGCGCGGAAAAGGGACCCCGGGAATTGGGAATAAGATAGATTGCTGTGACATATTTTTTATCGGCTACGTTTATACGGACGGGTGATAACAATGGTCTTTTTCGGTAAAACCGATATCGGGCTGCGGCGAGGTTCCAACCAGGATAGCTTTATCGCCACAAGGTTATATCGGAACACCGCGCTGTGCGTCGTGTGTGACGGTATGGGCGGTGCTAACGGAGGAAACATTGCCAGCAAGCTTGCAGTTGATATATTTGAAATGACGCTGACCGCGTCGATTGCAAAACTCGCACCCGCCGGCAAAGCATCCGAAATTGATCTTGACCCGAAAACTGCTGATTACGGAGCACTGTTGCAGGAAGCTGCTTCCGCTGCCAACTCCGCCGTATATGCGCGCGCCAACGCCAATGCCGAACTGCGCGGTATGGGAACAACGCTTGTCGCAGCTCTTGTAATAGACAAAATGCTATATGCCGTCAACATCGGCGATTCCCGGCTATATATCGGAGCAAACGGGAAGCTGACCCAGCTTACGCGCGACCACTCGTATGTGCAGTATCTTGTTGACATCGGCAAGCTGACGCCCGAGGAGGCAGCCGAAAATCCCATACGCAACATAATCACCCGCTCGGTTGGCAACGAACCGGAGGTCGAGGGCGACATTTATACTGCCGATCTGTCACAGTACGGACAAGGCTACCTCTTGCTCTGCACCGACGGACTTACAAACTTTCTGTCACACGAGCTTATTGCCGAGATACTGTTTTCCGAAACCGGCTATGAAGCCGCAAATCCGGAAGAAATGCTTCGCGACAAGGCGGAGCGGATGGTAGGAGGCGCAAACGAAGGCGGCGGCGGCGATAATATCACCGTACTGCTGTTAGGATTTTAATAAAACGCATGGATAACTTTGAAAAATACGTCGGTCAGATTTTAGACAAACGATACAAACTGAATAAGGTCATCGGCATCGGCGGTATGGCGGTAGTGTTTGAGGCGCAGGACCTTGTGCTGAAACGCGCCGTCGCGGTGAAGATGATAAAAGACGAGATCGCACGTGACGCGCAGACGGTAAAACGCTTTATCAACGAGTCCAAGGCGGTCTCGATGCTTTCTCATCCGAATATCGTCAGCATATATGACGTATCCGTCCGGGACGATCTGAAATACATCGTCATGGAATATGTGGCGGGCATAACCTTAAAAAATTACATGGAGAAAAAGGGTGTGCTCGGCTTTAAGGAGACCATCAGCTATGCGGAGCAGATATTGCGTGCGCTTGAGCATGCGCACTCAAAGGGGATAATCCACCGCGACATAAAACCGCAGAACATAATGCTGCTCAAAAACGGGCGCATAAAGGTCGCAGATTTCGGAATAGCAAAGCTGCCAAACGCTGAAACGGTTACAATGACCGACAAGGCAATTGGCACCGTTTACTATATAAGCCCCGAGCAGGCGAGCGGCAAGCCGATTGACCAGCGCAGCGACCTGTATTCACTGGGCGCTATGCTGTATGAGATGTCGACGGGTACATTGCCGTTTAATGCCGAAAACCCGGTTTCCGTGGCGCTTATGCAGGTCAACGACAAACCGCGCCGACCGCGGGAGATCAACCCTTCGATACCGATAGGTCTTGAGCAGATTATCCTCGGTGCCATGGAGAAAAATCCCGAATACCGCTTCCAGAGCGCCGGGCAGATGCTGCGCCATATCGAGCAGCTGAAATCCAACCCGCAGTTCATATTCAAAACAAGGCGCAACGAACCGCCGATGTCGCCTGAGCCGGCAACCGGCACGTTTGCGCAGTTAAACGGCAAAAAAGCTCCCCGCAGAGCCGAGGGAGCAACCGGAGAGGCGAAAAAGCCGGATAAAAAACCGCGCAGGCGCAGCCGCTCAATGCTGCCGATTATAGCAGGTGTTACCGCCGCATTTCTTGTGGTGCTGGGTATAAGCGGCATTTACCTGATTGACTCATTTCTGAAAAACGAACAACAGTCAAGCCCGTATATTATTTCTGTGCCAAAGCTGGAAGGCGAGACCATAGACAGCGACGCGGTTAAAAACCTGGACGACAGGATATTTAAAACCGAGATTATAAATCAATACAGCGACACCTACCCGAAAGGTACAATAATATCGCAGGACCCCGCAGGGGGCGACAAACGCAAGGTCAAACCGGGCGAGCTGTACTGCACAATAAAGCTCACGGTCAGCAGCGGTGTTGAAACGGTTTTACTGCCTGACTATACGGGTATGGAGAACCGCGAGGTCGACCTGGCGATACGCGCGCTCGGCCTGATACCCGAGCCGAGATATGAGTTCAGCGTGGGAATCGAGCTGGGTCATGTAATCCGCACCGAGCCTAAACCGCGCACCGAGATGAAAATCGGCGAAACCGTGGTCTATTATATAAGCCGCGGGCAGGAGGACAAGGGCACGGTTTCGGTTCCGAACTTTGTGGGCATGACAGCGGCGGCCGCATATCAGATGCTTGTCGGCGAAGACCCGGCAAACCCGCTGCTCACGCTCGGAAAAGTGACTTACGAGCAATCAACCACAGTGCCGAAAGGCGTTATAATATCCCAGAGCCTTGACCCGGAGGGCGAGCAGGTGCCGCGCGGAACAAAGGTAAACTTTGTGGTAAGCAGCGGCATGCCGGAGGTGACAACCGAGCTGCCTGACTACGAGCTGCCTGATGAGGATGAAGTAGAAAAGCCGGGTAAAAACGATAAGCCGGATAAGCCCAGAGGCAATGGCAAAGGAAATAACAGAAAAGACCCAAGAAGCGACGAGTATGAAGATTAACTGAAAAAGGCTGCGGTAAAGCGCATCGCTTTTGCCGTAGCCTTTTTAATGCATTTTAATGAGGTTAGTCTTTATCATCGTTGTAACCGTCCCAAAGTGCCATTAGCCTTTTTCGACGGTTTATGATATTACTTTTGAAAGAAATTCTTTTGTGCGCGGATTTTTCGGCGAGCTGAAGAATTCACTAGGAGTGTTCTGCTCCACTATCCGCCCCTCGTCCATGAACATAACGCGCGTGCCGACCTCGCGGGCGAACCCCATCTCGTGCGTGACCACTATCATTGTCATGCCGTCTTCTGCAAGCTCGCGCATGACGTCGAGCACCTCTCCGACCATTTCGGGGTCGAGCGCCGAGGTCGGCTCGTCGAACAGCATGACGTCGGGGTTCATCGCCAGTGACCGCACAATTGCGATGCGCTGTTTCTGACCGCCCGAAAGCTGCGCGGGATAGGCATTTTCTTTGTCGGACAGTCCGATTCGTGCAAGCAGCCTGCGCGCTTTTTCGACGGCGGATGTTTTATCCATTATCTTAAGCTTGACGGGTGCAAGCGTGATGTTTTCGAGTATCGTCAGGTGAGGGAACAGGTGAAAATGCTGGAACACCATGCCCATTTTGCGGCGCACGAGGTTGATATCGCAGTCGGGCGTGTTGATCTGTCTGCCTTCAAACCAAACCTCGCCGGAGGTGGGCATTTCAAGCAGGTTGAGGCAGCGCAGGAAAGTGCTCTTTCCGCTTCCTGACGGGCCGACGATGACAACCTTCTCTCCGCGCTCGATCGTCTCGTTGATGTCGCGCAAAACCTCGACTTTGCCGAATGTTTTGCAAAGGTTTTTAACGGTTATCACTGCGGGAGAGCCTCCTTTCCAGGCGGTTCACGCCTGCTGTCAGCCCGACAACAAGCGCAAGGTAGATAAGGGCGACCGCGATAAGCGGCATGAAGGGCGAGTATGTACGGCTTTGGATTATATCGCCGGCTTTTGCAAGGTCCTGCGTCGCGATGTAACCCGCAACCGAGGTCTCCTTGAGCAGCGTTATAAACTCGTTAGCCAGCGCCGGCAGTATGTTTTTAAAAGCCTGCGGCATTATAATATACCACATCGTTTTGACGTATCCCAGACCCAGGCTGCGCCCAGCCTCTGTCTGCCCGCGGTCGATCGACATGATTCCCGCGCGCACAATCTCTGCGACATACGCGCCAGAGTTTATGCCGAATGCTATAATCGCGGCGAATGTTTTGTCGATGTTGACCGACGCGAAAATTACATAATAAATGATAAGCAGCTGAATAACCACCGGCGTGCCGCGTATAACGGTCAGATACAGGCGGCAGATTGCGTCGAGAAAACGCAGCTTGCCGGTCTGAATGTTCGTGGTGCGCACGATGGCGACCAAAAAACCGAGCATAATGCCGATTATAACCGCGAAAAATGTAATCTGCAGTGTCCGCAGCAGTCCCGTCACGAGAAACTGCCAGCGGTTTTCAGTTATGAAGTTGTTGATAAAGTCGTCGCGAAATGCCGTTGCCCAGCCGGACAGCGCCTGCGACACAGTGTTTATAATATTTTCCATCTACTGTTACTTTTAAACCGTAGCGGCGGGGTTGTACCGAAAAGTATCCCCGCCGCAATATTTTATCTAAAGCTTACTATAACTTCGTTAGTTTGCGCGAACGATGATGACCTGTGTTGCCGTTGTGTAGGGCTCGGTGAAATCGATGCTCTTAAGACGATCCTCGGTGATTGTCATACCGGCAACACCGATATCGGCTTTGCCGCTCTGAACCGCAGCGATGATAGCGTCGAAGTCCATGTCGGTGATGACAAGCTCCATGCCGAGTTTGTCGGCGATTGCCTGTGCAAGGTCGACGTCGATGCCGACGATTTTGCCGTTTTCATAGTATTCATACGGCTCGAATGCTGCGTTTGTCGCCATGGTCAGAATGCCGTTGGAGCGGTCGATTCCCTCGGGAGAAACGTAAGGCGTTTTACCCTTTGTATCGTCGCCTATATAGTTTTTGATGATGTTGTCGATTGTGCCGTCGGCTTTGAGCTCTGAAAGCGCCGCGTTGATTTTATCCTTGAGCTCGGTCTTTTCTTTGGATATGCAGATTGCATACTCCTCAACCGCAAACGGCTCTTCAAGGATCTTCAGGTCACTGTTCTTTGCTACGAATGCCTTTGCTGGCTCGTTGTCGATGATAACGCAGTCAACCTTGCCGGTTTTGAGCGCCATAACTGCTTCGGATCCCTTTTTATAGCGCTCGACTTTGGAAGCCGGGGTGCCTTCTTCCGGCTCTTCATAATCCGAGGCGTAAATATCGCCGGTTGTGCCGAGCTGAACACCTATGGTCTTGCCCGGAAGGTCGTCGAGTGAAAATACGGTGTTGGGGGGAGCAGACGAACAGCCTGCGACGGCTGCAGCAACCAACAGTGCAGCCAGAGCTGCCGCTCCAATCTTTAAAAGCTTATGCATATAAATTAGTCCTCCGCATTATGTAATAATATAATTATAATACGGTACAGTGAAAAAATCAATAATTATTTAGCCTAAATTTAAATTTGACTAAAATTTATGCATTTACTTGACTTTACGCCGGTGGTGTTATATCATTATGACAAATTAAACCGGAGGGAAAACAAGTGATATTCAAATATCTCACCGACTGGCAGCTCGCCGGTTTCTGGCCATATACAGCCATATGGAACCGCTCGGTGGAAACGGGTGTAATTCACGGCGGCATAACCCCCAGCATTGACGCAAAAGTGCCCGGATCCGTGCACATGGACCTGCTCCGCGCCGGTCTTATAGAGGACCCGTATTACGAGATGAACTCGCTTAAATGCGAGTGGGTTTCACAGCGCTGGTGGATGTACCGCACAACTTGCGTCATTCCCGAGGAGCTGCGCGGACGGCGAATCAGGCTCGTTTTTCGCGGCATAGACTACAAGGCGCATATATTCTTTAATAAAATGCCCAAAGTCGAGCACGAGGGCATGTATACGCATGTAAAGCTCGACGTGACCGACTATGTCAATTTCGGCGGCGAAAACACCGTGCAGGTGGTGCTCGAGAGCGCGCCCGACGAAATGGGGCAGATAGGATATACGTGCGAGACCTTCACTCAGAAGGCAAGGTTTAACTATAAATGGGACTTCGGAACGAGGCTCATACACCTCGGCTTATATGACAGTGTTTATTTCGAGGCTGTCGGCGGCTCGACAATCGAATCCTCGCATATCCGCTGGATAGACGGGAAAGTCACATACGCAGCCGAAATCGGAGGCGAAGGCGGCACTCTGCGCGCCGAGCTCAAGTTCGACGGTGAACACGTGGCATGCGCCGAGGGCGACGCTAGCGACACACTCGAGATGGCAGTTGAAAATCCAAAGCTGTGGTATCCCAACGGTTACGGCGATCAGCCGCTTTACAATCTGACGGTTGAGCTGTTCGACAAATCCGGCGCGCTGTCGGATTCGCGTGAGTCCAAGGTCGGACTGCGCACACTGTCCTACGAGCGCTGCGACGGGGCAGACGATGAGTCGCTGCCCTATCTGGTGCGCGTCAACGGCAAACGTATATATCTGAAAGGTATAAACATCACGCCTCTCGACCATATGTATGGCACCGTAACACGCGAGCGTTATGACAAAATGCTGAGGCTCGCGAAAGCCGCGGGCGTCACGCTCATCCGCGTTTGGGGCGGCGGCATTATAGAGAGCGAGGACTTCTACGACCTCTGCGATATGTACGGCATCATGGTATGGCAGGAGTTTATCCAATCGTCGTCGGGCATCGACAACACGCCGTCGGAGCGCCCGGAGTTTTTAAAGCTGTGTGCGGCGACCGCAGAAACGGCAGTGCGCGAAAAGCGCAACCATGTGTCGCTGACCTACTGGAGCGGCGGCAACGAGCTGTTTGATCCCAGCGACAAATGGATACCGGCGTCATACAAAAACAAGAACATTGCGATGCTCAAGGAGATCGCAAACCGCCTTGACCCCGACAGGCTTATGCTCCCCACCTCCGCGTCGGGACCGCTTGGCGGTATAGATCCCTCCCGCCCCGAGGACAACCACGATGTCCACGGGCCGTGGAAATATGCGGGTGTCGAGGACCATTACAAGCTCTACAACACCTCGCCCAGCCAGCTGCACAGCGAATTCGGCAACGACGGCATGTCGAACATCGAGTCGCTGCGCACGATTCTGTCGCCTGCGAACCGCAAGGTAACGACGGTTGCGGAAAACTATGTGTGGCGGCATCACGGCGAGTGGTGGGACACCTACGGCTACCGCGAGAAACCGATTTTCGGCGAGCTGAAGCCCGATGAATTCGAGCTGTTTGTCATGCTATCACAGTATATGCAGGCGGAGGGCATCCGTTATGCGGTTGAAGCCAACCGCCGCCGCGCATGGCGCAACTGCGGCTCGATAATATGGCAGTTCAACGAGCCGTGGCCGAATGTTTCGTGCACATGCCTCATAGACTACTATATGCAGCCTAAATTTGCGTACTGGTTCTACCGCGACGCGTTTAAGAGCTTCCATATCTCCATGCGCTATGATAAGCTGCTGTGGAAGGAAGGCGAAGTTTTCCGCGGCTCGCCGTTTGTGCACGACGATACCCGCGACGACGCACGCGGCGGAGAGGACTGCAAGGTTGCGGTTAACATCCTCGACTCCAAAAAGAACAAGGTCGCGTCGTTTGACGGCAACTTCGAGTGGAAGATAGAGGGTGTCGGTCGCGTATTCTACGCCGAGTGCATTGTTACAGACGGTGATCGCTGTGACACAAACACATACATGTTCTTTGTAACTGACGAAAACAACCCCTTTGCAGACCGTCAGGCTGTGGTGGATTTTATAGCAAACTATAAAAAATAATCTATCGGACAGGGGGAGCGGCAAGCTCCCCCTGTTGAAAGGGACTTTCATGAATATTCACGATATTTTTTACCGTTTCCCAAAGGAGTTTCCCCTGCCGTTTGTGCTAGACGGTGCGACAGGCACCGCGCTTATGAGCGCAGGCATGCCAAGCGGAGCCTGCCCCGAGGAGTGGATACCAAAACATCCGGAAACGATAAAAACAATACAGCGCGGATACTACGCCGCGGGGTCGGATGCCGTGCTTGCCCCGACATTCGGAGGCAACCGCCCGTCGCTCGAGCGGCACGGTCTTTGCGACTGTGAGGAGCGCAACGCAGCGCTTGCAATGCTTTCACGCGGGCTGGAATGCGGATTTGTCGGCGGCGACATGTCGCCGACCGGGCATTTTCTGCGCCCGTACGGCGACGCCTCGTTTGACGAGATTGCCGCTGCATATGCCGAGCAGGCAAAAGCGCTTGAGCGGTATGTGGATTTTTTCATGCCCGAGACAAATATAAGCCTTGCCGAGGCGCGCGCCGCTGTAGTCGGAATAAAAAGCGTTTCGGATAAGCCCGTGTTTGTCACGCTCACGGTCGATAAAAACGGGCGCACGATGTCGGGCGACGATATGCTGTGCGCGCTGCTGACGCTTGCGGAGCTGGGCGTATGCGCGTTCGGCGCCAACTGCTCGGTCGGCCCGGGCGATATGCTTAAAACTCTTGCGCCGCTCGTGCCGTATGCGGTCGGGCTTGGCGTGGCGCTGATAGCAAAGCCTAACGCCGGCATGCCCCACGACACGCCCGCGGGCAGGGTGTTTGACCTTGACGCCGAGGGTTTCGGCGAATTTGCGCCACAGTTCCTTGAAGCCGGCATATATGTGCTGGGCGGCTGCTGCGGAACCGACGACCGCTATATAGCGAAAATCCGTGCGGCGGTCGACAATTATGCACCGCCCGAAAAACTGCCTGCCGCCGACAGCTCGTGCCTTATCTGCAACGCAAAGCAAACGGCGGAAATTGACCCGGAGAATTTTCCCGACCCGCTTGCGGCAGACGACGGACTTTTCGACTGTGAAGACGAATTTGCGCTTGTTTCAGTTGAAAGCGCGGACGACGCGGATTTTCTGCTCGAGAACATGGCTATGCTGCCCTGCCCGGTTATGCTTGAAGGAAATCGCAGCTGCTGTGAAAAAGTAATACACGAGTATTGCGGAAAAATAATATACAGGGAGTGAAACAAATGCTTATTAACCCGTACTCAGGGGTGGATTTCGGCGTGGTGCGCCGTGCCAATTTCCACACACATGCAGGAACAGGCCCTAACACCTGCGGTGCATATGAGATTCCGGAGGTGCTGAAGCTTTACAAGGCGTCCGGATATTCAATTATGGCGATCTCCAACCACAACCTTTACACCGACCCGGCGCCGTATACCGACTGCGGCATGTGTCTTGTCCGCGCGTATGAGTATACGACGGCTACGGTGCATATGGTCTGTGTAGGTACAGATAAAGTTGAAATGTCCTCTCACCAGGCGGCGGTTGACAGCACGATAGCCGACGGTGGATTTGCGATATTCTGCCATCCGAACTGGTTCAACGGCAAGGAGATTGTTCCGCGCGAGTACATCTATAACACCCGTCGCTATATAGGTATGGAAATTTTAAACGGCGGCTGCGAAGTGGTCGGCACATCGTTCGGAACGCCGTCCAGCGGTTACACGCCCGAAGTTTACGACGCGGTGCTCTCGACAGGCAGGCTGGTATGGGCGTTCGGCTGC
>JAPXNL010000061.1:0-11916 GCA_033808535.1 Clostridia bacterium | reverse complement strand
ATATATCTCGACAGTGCCGACAACGTATTTGCTACCAACAACGGCCAGCTTGAGCTGACCAGCGGCGGCACCTGCGACGTTGAAGAGTCCAACATCAACCCGTTCGTGCTCGACTGGAAAGACGGCTGGAACGAGTTCGAAATTCCGCTTGCAGACTTTGTAGGCGACTGCGACATGACCAGATTCAACTATGTTCGTCTTTACATGTTCACAGACGGCATGAACTGCGCAGCGCTCGACTATGTAGCGGTCGGCAACAGCTCCGACGACATGAGCGTGCTCGTTAAGACCGACTGGCCGATTCCGGAAAAACCCGATCCCAATGCCAAAAAGCCTGACGTTGTAAACCTTTCCACCAAAGGCAAGGGCTCTCCCTGGACAGCCGTTCTCGACAACGCCTGGGGCGAACCGATGGACATCTCCAATTATGACAGCGCTTACATAGGCATTTATGTTTCCAACATCGATAATTACGCTCCCAGCATGGGCGGCGGCCAGATCGAGTTTGGTTCTGCCTATATTCCGGACGCTGAAGAGGACTTTGTTGACATAAACAGCCTCGTTCTCGAATCCGGCTGGAACTATCTCGAAGTTCCGCTTTACATGATTGCTGCCAACTGCGATTACACCCAGTTTGACCACTTCCGCATTTACATGTTCTTCGATACTCCCGATGAAGAAGTTGAAGTCAAGCTTGACTATGTAGCTTTCGGCCCTGAGGGTATGGAAGTCGGCGAAGGCAAGGCATCCACCTTCCCGTTTGTGCTTATCAAGCCGCTTGCCGACCGTGAAGCCGAAGCTGCTGCCGCAGCTGCAGAAGCTGCCGCCCAAGCAGAAGCCGCAGCCACCGACGCCGGTGAAACCGCAGAAGATGCAACAAACGCACCGGTCATCGCTCCCGCAACAGCCGATTTCGGCATTGCCGCATCTGCCATCCTGTTTGCCGCAGCCTGTGTAACAGTCGGCATTCTCAGAAAGAAGAAATAAGAATATCGCGGGACAAGCTTTGTAACTGAACATACAGCCGGCGCGCTTAAAATGGCGCGCCGGCTCGTTTTATATGCAAGCCTGAATTACGATAAATAAACAAAGCCGGTCAGTGAGTAAAAACTCCTGACCGGCTTTGCTTATAGGCAATCACCCGCGCTACCCTCCGTATATTATATCCTTATGCGCCGTGCGGATGTGGTAAGAGCGGTGTATTCACGCGGCTGAGCGGTTAATATTATCACTTGTATGCCTGTTTCGGCAGCTTTTTCAAGCAGCCGCAGCACGTTGCGCAGCCTATCGCTGTCAAGCCGTGTAAAACTCTCGTCGAATATCAGCGGAGGCGTCCCCTCTCTGAACAAAACCTTTATAAGCGCAAGCCGGAGACTCAGGTAGGCAATATCCTGCGTGCCGGCGCTCATGAATTCTATGCCGCGCCTTGTAATCGCGCCCGTACCCGTATCATACGACAGAGAGAGGTCGGTCGCCACAGCAATCGATTTGTACCTGCCGCCGCTGAATACCTCCATCATATTCCCGGCATATTCGGAAAGGTAGGGGGACAGGCTTTCACGCATATTCTCAGCTGCGCTCCGCAGAGTATTTGCAGCAAGCTCTACTGCGTTGTAGCGGCTTCTCAATCTTGCAAGTTCGTAGTCGAGCGCTGTTATGCGGTCTGCAATCATCGCGGGCGAGTCATTTTTAGCATTCAGCGCGGCGAGCTCAAGCTCAAGCTCGTGCATGCGCGCCGCCATGGACGCGTTAGCTTTTGCTAAGAAATCGTGCTCCCGCTTTATCGCCGCGATGTTTATATCATCGGGCAGCCGTGCCGCCAGCTCGAGCAGCATTGGGTCCTCATCGTCTTCATCGGCGTCGGCGATTTGCGCCATAGCGCCCGACAGCTCCGCTTCGGTTTTTTTGTACTCTGCCTCGCTTTCCGCAAGCTTCGCCGTATACTCGGAAAGGTCAGCCAGCGCCTGATCAAACGAGCGTCCACCCCAGAGTGATACAAACTGGTCCAGCTCGGCGAGCTTCGCCTCACGCTGTGCGTTAAGCCTGACACGCTCGCCTTCCAGCAGCATTGCGGTGCTGTCGCTGTGCGACGGTTCGGTATACGCAGCTGCCTCACTGACAATGCGTTTGAAGTCGGACGCTCTGTCCGCGCCAAACTCGTCGAGCAGATTGTCAACGGTGTGCGTATATTTCACCGACGATACAAAGCACATCACCAGACCGAACATCAGCGCAAGCGCGCCCAGCGACGCAACCGCACCATATGTGTAGTCAAGCAGAAACAGCGACACCGCTATAACAGCCGCTGGTATGAACAGCACCCCGAAGAATATGCCGAACGCAATAAGTGCACGCCTGCGTGTGCGCGCTTCCCCGAACTTTCTCATCAGCGCATCGCGGCCGCCGTGCTTGCGCATCAGCTTAACCGTCTCCGGCATATCATGCGGCGATGCCGGCACGGAATCAGCCTGCCTGTCAAGTTCTGCAATCCGCCTGTCGATATAATCAAGACCGCTTTTCAGTTCTTCAAGCTGAGATTTGAATATATCATCAGGCAAAAACCCGTCGTCGCTCCGGTACTGCGCGTCAAGCTCCCCGCGCATTGCATCAAGCCGCCGGAGGCGTTCCCGCAGATTTGCTATCATGCACCGCTGTCCGGCACGGCGTCCTGCTTCGCATGCGGCAATAATCTTTGACAGCTTTTCAATCTTCGCGGCGTTTTCCTTTATCTTCGCCTTAAGATCAGTGATCTGCCCCTCTTTGGATATTATCGCCGCAGCGTCCTCAGAGGCGGCCCTGCGGCGTTCGAGCAGCTCCTCGCGCTCACATTCAAGCTCGTAAATCTTTCCGCCGTGTTTGTTTTTATGCCACAGCCTTACACGCTCATCCTCAAGCCGTTTTTCTGCGCGCTGTACATTGAGAGTTTCGTCAGCCGAAAAAAGAATGTTGCCGATCGCGTCGGTAATCGCTTCGCCGTTCACGCGCCCGCCCTCAATTTGGTTTACATACGCGGTGTGAGCGAAAACTTCGGCGCCGACTCCTAAAAACACCTCGCCCGGCTGGCGCCCTTTATGGCACAGCGTGTTGCCTGTCAGCTCTACAATCTGGCAATCGTCGCGCCCGTCACGGAAGCGGCGCCCGATCCTGTAGCGCTGCCCGCCGCTTCGTATTATCATTGAGCCTTCGGCTGCTCTGCCGTCCCACGACATGCGCAGTGTGCGCTCGTTTTTGTCCGTGAAACCGTAGAGCATGAACTTGATGAATGCCGCAACAGTTGACTTACCAGACTCGTTTGAGCCCTCGATTACCGTCAGTCCGTCCGAAAACTCAAGCGAAAGGTCGCGAAGCCCGCCGAAACTGGTGATATTAAGGCTTTCTATCTGCAACCTAATCCCTCCTGCGGAGCTCTGATGCGCCGTCACCTCTTATCCGCAGCGGTATGCAGGCGCCCGCGCCGAATACTCCGTCCATATGCGCGCGGTATCCGTCAGCCTGCGCGGAAGGCACAAACACCTGTATTGTACCCGCAAATCCGCCGCCGTGCACCCTGCATGCATAGCCGCCACATCCGCGCTTAATCCCATGCGCGGCAAAATACTCGTCCGTGAGCGCAAGCGCGAGCGACAGCCCCTGTTCGCGCGGCAAGCTGACAGTATATACGTTCTGCAGATACTCGAAGCTCGAGCGCCCGGAGGCGTCCACACCGTCTAAGAACGCGCCGAAATTGCCTGTGCGGAGCGCGTCGGTCTGTGCGGCGACCCGCTCGTTTTCGGCGATAAAATGCAGTGCGCGCAATATCGCGCGGTCGCCAAGCTCAGCGCGCAGCTCAGGAATTTTCGCCACAAGTTCTGACGACGAGACGCCCCTCAGCACGTCGCGTCCGAATTTTGCCGCCACAGCCTTCATCTCGCGCGGGATCGAGGCGTAGTCCTCGTTTAAATCCGCGTGGCTGCCGCCGGTATTGACGATAAACAGCCTATAACCCGCATCGGCAGGGTCGAATGACAATTTTTCGATTTGCGCTTTGCCCGGAACTTCAAAGTCAATGGCGACAAAGCCGCCTACCGCGCAAGCAGTCTGGTCCATCAGGCCGCAGGGTTTGCCGAAATATTCGTTTTCGGCATATTGCGAGATCTGTGCAAGCTCCGGCGCGGAAATTTTCCCGTCGTTATACAGCACGTTGAGGATATGCGCGACCATCACCTCAAATGCCGCCGACGACGAAAGTCCGGAGCCTTTTATAACATCGGAGGTCGTATATGCGTCAAAGCCGCCGGTCTTATAGCCGCGCATGGTGAAACCGGCGCAGATTCCGGCGATGAGCGACGCAGACGACAGCTTCGGATAGCGGCCCGGAGCAATATCGGAGATGGCGACAATGTCCTCGTCAAACCCTTCGCTTTTCAGCCTTATCGTGCCGTCCGAATTTGGTGCGGCGACAGCTATGATGTCAAGATTGACCGCTGCGGCGAGCACACGCCCGCGATTGTGGTCGGTGTGATTGCCCGATATTTCGCTGCGGCCGGGCACTGAAAACAGCCGCACGCTGCGGTCACTGCCGTAGAGCTTTGCAAAGTTTTCTGCCACACCTGCCCATCGTTTTTGCTGTGACGTCACCTGCTCTGTCCCGTAAAGTGCGGACAGTGCACAGTTGTAACTGCCGTCTGAAATAGCTTTAATTGTTTCTTTTGTGGTTGTCATGATTTTACCCTGGAATTTATTTTATTAAATTTATTATCCTTCGGCTATGACCTTCACTGCGCCGAAAACTCGTTGCGGCGCGAAACGGCAAGCCTGTCGCAGCGCTCGTTATATTCATCGCCATCGTGTCCGCGCACCCAAACGAACTCGACCTTATGCCGCTCGCACAAATCGAGCAGCCTTTCCCACAGGTCGGGATTAAGCGCAGGCTTTTTATCTGATTTTATCCAGTTGTTTTTACGCCAAGACTTTGCCCAGCCTTTTGTCATCCCGTCGATGAGATATTTGGAATCACTGTACAGTGTGACAAGGCAGGGCTCGGTCAGCGCTTCAAGCGCTTTTATCGCGGCGGTCAGTTCCATGCGGTTGTTTGTGGTCTGAGGCTCCCCGCCGGACAGCTCGCGCTCATGTTTTCCGTATTTCAATATAGCCGCCCAGCCGCCCGGACCCGGATTGCCCGAACATGCGCCGTCGGTGTGTATATAAACATGCTTCATTTGTTACTTTGTACCCGCGGCGAGTTCTGCAAGCGGCACTCTCACCGTCAGTCTGTTCATTGCGTAATCGTAAATATCAACATAGGCATATCCTCTGCCGCTTTCTCGCCAGCCGTCAATATTAAACCGGTATGTATCCGTGGTTTTACAGTTTTCCGTATAATCGACACTATATATATTGGAAAAAAACATGTCGTGATCGAGGTATAATAACGCACCCTGAAGCGCAGTTTCGTCCGACACTATTAACTCAAGCACTTCCGTACCGTCGGGATCCACGGCAATCTTCATGGATTTCACCACCGGGTCGACCGTGTCCAGCACAAACGGGAACTCATATGTCTGCACTGTCGATCCCTCATAAGCCGGATATGCGTTGATTGTCAATGTATAAGCTCCATCCGGGAATATGTAGTACGGATTGTCTTCAGCGGAGCCGTCCCATACCATGAAATCAAGCGTGGAGAATGAATAGCCCGATGCCAGCGACTTGCTTTTATACACAAGTTCGCCCATGTCGGCGACGATTTTGCCCTCCGGGTCGGTTATCACTCCGGTGATATCCCGCGCACTGCGCAGGAGCGCGAGCGATAAGCACAGGATGTCAGCCTCACCGTCACCGTCCGGTGAAAAAGCCACGCAGTTTTTGTCTAAAACCATTTTATCCGCAAACCGGTTTTGACCGAGTACAATATCGGTCAGAAAATCCTCGCTTAAGGAGTAGAAAAACGAGGTGGAATAGTACGGCTCTGCATCGGTGTCGTATACCGTCGCATCGAATATCCGCATGGCATCCCAGTCGCCCGTAAAGCATACATACGGCAGCGAAACGCCGCCCGTTCCGTCAGACGAGTTTGCCAGCACGAAGCCTTCGAGGTAAAATCCGTTTTCGAACACACTGCCATACTCTTTGGCAGTCTCCTCGTCGAGCGCGATATCAATTTTAAGCTGTATGCTTTCGCCCGCGCCGACCGTTAAAACTGTGCCCTCAAACGCCTCGCTGTAAATATTTATCTCGCGCCCGTCAAGCGTCGCGGACGCATTTTCAAACGCGCGCGGCCGGCATAAATCAACGGTGGCAGTGTACGATTCATCCCCGCTTACAAATGTTTCGTACGCATCCCCCTGCACCGCGCAGGAAACCGTATAGGTTTTCTCGGTATTGGAGCTGTTTTCAAGCGTCAGTTCCAGTGTCACCGACACTCCGCCGAGCGAGGGATACTCTGCTTTTGCAAGACCTGTCGCCGTGTTATAAAGCGCACTCTCGGTCGCCGCAGCCGCCGCGGCGTTTATCTCTCCTGCGCCCTGGCATCTCGGCGAATAATAAAGCCCGGTCTCCGAGTCTGCTAAAAGCTCTGCCGCATTCATCAGCCGCCGCCTTATCTCCGCAGCGCCTGCATTTACGCCGCGTTTGCGCAGCATAGAGTAAAGCGCCGCGGTCTCGCCCGAAGCATACGCGCTTGCGGCGGATGTGCCGGATACTATCGTATAGTTTCCGCCCGGTGCGATGGTAAATACATTTATTCCTGTTGAGGCAAAATCGGGTTTCAGCGCAAAACCCGGAGTGACGCCCCATGAGCTTGTATCCGCAATCCTGCCGTTGTCAGTGGTCGGGAACTTTTCAAGCAGCTTGTCGGTTATTGTTATAATGCCCGAGCCTTTTGCGGCAAGCTCCACGCCATACTTATACTCTATAAAAATCGCCGGGATGCGCGCGCCGGTCAGTTCCATGCCGACCCGCGACGGGTTATCCTCTATGTTGTCCCATACCACAGCGGCGACCGCGCCGAACGCGTATGCGTTGTTCACCTTTTCAACAAAGGTCAGCTCGCCGCGTTTGATAAGCGCCACCGCGCCCTTCAGGCTGTCGCAGACCAACGCACAATCTTCAGTTGTGCCCAATCCCGGTACGGCGACGTAATTAAATGTTTTGCCGTCAAGCAGCTCTGTAAACGGTTTTCCGCCAAGCTCTTTATAATTTGCGGTCGTGTCCGAAAACGGAACCTTTATGCCGTCAAAATCCACGCAATACTTGTATTCCACATCCGAGTTTTTGCTTGCGACGGCATTTACCGTGCCGACAGACGCGGGCGAGCTGACGGTGCCGTAATCCATTGTCGCTGTCGACGGCAGTGCAAGGCCGAGTTTGCTGCTTATATCGCTTTGCAGTCCTATATGGCCATCGTTGCCTGCTGCGCCGTTGACTATGACGCCGAGCGCCGCGGCATTATCCAGCGCCTCAGCCAGCGCCGGGTCGAGCGGATAACCGTTATCCGCGCCGACAGCACTGCCCAGACTCAGATTTATAACATCAGCGCCGAGTATTACCGCGTCCTCGAGCGCCGCGATGACGTCGGACTCCGTTGACAAGTCGTTGTCGTCAAAGACTTTCATGAGCAGAAGCTGCGCCTCGGGCGCAACGCCTTCATACTGCTCACCATTACCTGCAATTATACCGGCCATGCTGGTGCCGTGGGGTTCGGTTGAGTAAACGTTTGTGTCGCTGCCGGCGTAATCGTATGCAAACGGTATCTTCGGCGATACAAACGCTGCTGCTCTGGCGTTGAGCTTATACCGCACTGCCGCTATATCGGCTTTCTTAATCGCCGCAGCGGCCGGTTTTCTTAACCTGAACGCCGGGTGGCTGACATCAAAACCGCTGTCTAGCACCGCGACAACCGTTCCCTCGCCACCTGTCTCATCGGCACGGAGCGATATTTTCACCGAGCCTTCGGCAACATCCAGCTCATCCTCTGCCAGAGTTTCGACAGGAGAGTTGTAAACATTTTCGGCAGACACAGCTTTCACTCCGGCAAAACCGGCGATGATTGCGCTTTCGCCTGCGTCAATTTCGGCTGCAATCCCGTTTATCAGCGTGCTGTATATGTACTTGACTTTCATGCCGGGTGTGGCAGCGGATATTTTCGCCGCAGCCTCGGACGGCGGGATACCGTCGTCCAACAGCACCAAAACCGTTATGCGCTTTGCGTTATCGCCGTTTGCCGCTATCGCAATAGCGCTTACCGGTATAAGGGATATGAAAATAACGAATGCGAGTAAAGCTGCGATAGTTTTATAAAATCTCATAGCATCAAATCCGTTCAGTCTTTGTAATCTGACGTCGGAATCCGGCAGGTTATCACATTAAAAGCGTAATCGACAATTTCCGCATACAGCCAGTCGTTGTCGGATATATAGTCTGTCACGTCGAATTCTTCCGTAACCTTTGAGCTGTCGGTGAAAACATCATAGGCTCGCGCTTCATTGAGTACGCCGGGGGACTCTCCTTCAACCGCAGCCGCTTCGTACACGCAGACCGACGACAGATATGTGTTGTCGCTTGCAGTAATATTCAGGTAAACCCTGCCGTCCCTTTCGGTGAACGAATATTTGTCGAGCGCTGGTTTTGCAGTGTCGGATATAAACGTAAACTCGCGCAGCTGCTTCCCGCCGCCCTCTGTGGTCACTTCAATCGTTATAGTGTAGGTTCCGTCGGGGTAGCGATAGCGAATATTGTCGGATGCGGTGCCATCCCAAAGAATATTGAAATACGAGTATTGCAGCGCCGATGATTCGCTGTCGTAAAATGCTTTTTGCAGCTTTCCGAGCGATCCCTCCGCGACAATCTCGCCATCGGAATTTGTAATTGTATATACTGCATCCTTGCAGTTGCGAAGCAGGCTGAGCCTGACGCCGATAAAATCGCTCATGTCGTCGCCGTTTATAGATATTATGTATCTGTCACGGCTGGAGACGGAATCCATGCTGAATGGATTTATCCCGAGGTCATAAATTGTAAATATCCCGCTCATAATGCCTGTGCAGAGAAAGTCACTGTAAAATTCCCCGTTCATGTCAAAGGCATTAACCGCAGACCAGTTGCCCTTAAAGCCCATGTAGGGCACCGACAGGTCGCAGCCGCCCGAGTTTTGGGCTGTCAGCTTCACGAAACCGTCTATATACCAGCCGGAAGTGAAAATATCGTCAAGCGCCGCCATTTCTTCTGCGTCAAGCGTCACGTTTAGCGTGAATGCGGCGATTTCACCAGCGGGTATATGTATCCTTTCGGCGCGTTTGAAGTTGTCTGAGGCTGCGTTAAGTTCGGCGCCGCGCCCTCCTTCAAGCTTAACCCGTGCTTTTTTCAAAGCCTGCGGGTTGCCGGTCACAAACCAGTTTCCGCCGTCGCCGTATTCGATGTATTCGGCTTCGTCGGTCGCCACAGTCGCCTCTATATAATAGTCGAGCGACCGGTTCGTCAGGTTTCTGACCGCAAATGTCAGTCTGAATGTATCCCCCAGCTTGTCCCCAAGCTCGAGTTTAGCCTCAAGTGTGCCAGGCTCATACATATAAGCACCCGTCGTCGTGGCTGCGGCAAGATCAATTGTGCCCGCGCCCTGAATCCTCGGCGACAGGTAGGTTTCACCGCTCTCGTCTGTAATCGGACGCGCGGTCGACATAAGCAGCGCGCGGGGGAGTGCCAGCCGCTCGGCATCTGTCAGACCGGAGGTGTCGAGCGTTTTTATATTCTGCTTTATCACTGCAAGCGCACCGGCAACATGCGGCGCAGCCATAGATGTGCCGCTCATTGTCCCGTACCCGTCGTATATCGCAGAATATATGTACGAGCCGGGCGCTGTGACATCTGGCTTGAGCCGCATATCCGAGCTCACGCCCCAGCTTGAATATTCAGCCATCCTGCCCGCGTCCGGCGCAGCGAATGTTGCAGCCGAGTCTGTGAAGACTTTTATGGTCCGCTCTTTTTTCGCTTTGAGCGCAAGTCCGTCGACGCGCGAGATAAAAGCGCTCGGAATCGAGTCGTCGTCAACCGCCATGGTCACCAGCTCAATCGAGTCGGTGTTGTCGTATATAAGCGCGCCGATCGCTCCGGAAGCCTCGGCGTTTTTGATCTTTTCCACAAAGGTCAGCGTCCCGCGGCTGATCAGCGCCACTTTGCCTTTTACATCGACACCGTCATAATCGGACATCTCACCCAGACCCGGTATAACCTCATACTGCAGTGTTTTTCCGCCGAACTCTGCGTCGAAATTCGAGTTAGGAGGAGCGTTATACAGTATCTTCGTGCCGTCGCTTGCTTCTATGAAATCGTCGAGCACAACTTCGCTGTTGACGCTTGCCGCCACAGCAAGCGCGTACGGGAAACAGCCCGGATCGCTTATGACGCTGTAGTCCGGGTCTGCCGCAAGCGGTTTATTTATACCGTATTCGGCGTCTATGTTGCTGCCGATTCCGAGCATCGATTCGTTGCCCGCAGAGCACACCACATCGATTCCGAGATCATAGGCCCGTTTTATAATCCTCGGGTAGCCTTCTTCGCCTATGCCGGTGGTGCCGAATCCGGCTATTCTGCCCAGACTTATATTGATAACGTCAGCGCCCAGCCTGATAGCGTCCTCAAGCGCAGCGTATATGTTCGCGTCGTTTAGGTTATCGCCGTTTTCGTCGCCGATGTTCATAAGCAGCAGTTGCGCTTCGGGTGCGACACCGTCGGTGGCGTTTGGGTCAGTTGCCGCTGCGGCGTTGCCCGCCGCAATAGCCGCGACATGATTGCCATGGTCGGCTGTACTTGTGAGGTGCGTGGTTTGCCTGTAATAATCGTAGGCAAACGGGATTTTAGCGTTCACATACGGGGTGGTATTTTCATAGATTACCCAGTTTGATATTGACAGCCCGCGGTCTATAGCGGCATCTACAGCTTCGCTGGTGATTTTCGCCGTGCTCTCGTCAGTAAGCGTGAAAATCTCGTGGTATACATTGAACCCGACGTCTATTATCGCTATAGCCATGCCCTCGCCGCGATATTTGGCAAGTGTTTCGGTATCGGCACCGATAAGCACGGAGGAGAATTTGTCCGCCGGCTCCGGCGCGTCGTAGGTTCTGGCAATCCGGAACTCCGCCGCGTCAAACGAAGGCAGCCTATAAAGGCTGTTTTCGTCCACTACGAATGAAAATCCGTCGAGCGCGATCTCATATTTATATAAAAACACGGCGTCAGGGCACAGCTTTTTTATCGCCTGCCAAAGTGCCTCTGCGTTTCCGCCGTCCTTTATGCTTGCAATGCAGGTTACCCGACTGCCGCTGTAATTTTCCGCGCTTACCGGCAGAATGAAAGCGGAAAAAAGCAGCAGCGCCGCGAGAAGCGCCGCCGCTAAGCAGCGGAGACGCGCGGCGGCGCACCCCGGAGTGTATTGAAGTTTTGTTCCGATCATAAAATCTCCGTTTATGTATTCTTATGTCAGCCGGAAGTTCTGCATTTTCAAATCGGCAGCTCGTCCGATCGGCTGATTGCGGATTGAAGGTTTATTTTTTGCCGCGCTTTACAATGTAAACAACAACAGCTATCGCGACCGCGCAGCACACTACAATCGCGCCTGCAATCGCAGCTGCGGCGGTATAATTCACTTGTGCAGTTTCAGTGCCGTCTGCGTCTTTGGCTTCAGCTCCGGACTCCGTATCGCCGGCTGCATTTGTTTCGGTTTGAGGTGCCTCTGCGTCGGATTGGGCCGTTTCAGCAGCACCGGCAGCTGCCAGTGCTGCGGCGACTGCACCACCCTCGCCGTAGACTTCTGCGGGCAATTTAACCGGCGCGGAGGTCTCAACGGCAGCGGGCGTTATACCCAGCTCGTCCTCCGTCCCGACAGCAAGCTCGTCGAGCATAACCTTGTTTTTGCCGGTGATGTGTATGTAAACCCGGACATAG
>JAPXNL010000060.1:0-12185 GCA_033808535.1 Clostridia bacterium | reverse complement strand
AAGGTAGATAGTATTAAACCGTCGAAAGATAAAAATAACGGAGCGGGAAACCGCGACAGCGGCGGTTACAGAAGTGCTCCGCCCAAGCCCGCAAATCCCGGCTCGAACAGTCAATCGTCCGCTGCAGGCGGAATGCGCAATGTGCGCGGCATAAACAAAAAGATCGCCATGCGCGCGACGGTAATCGGACTTATATGTATAGCGGCATGGACGGCAATCATATTAAGGCTGTTTAATCTGCAGATAGTCGAGTACGACAAATACCAGGCAAAGGTGCTCGACAATATACAGCGTGAAACTACACTAACCGCAAAGCGCGGCATAATCTATGACAGGAACATGGTACAGCTTGCGACAAACTACACCGTGTACCGCGTGTTTATCTCGCCGCGCGACATAGTCGACGACGCGCAGGCAAGACTTATCGCAACAGGGTTAGTCGAACTGCTTGGCGTCGATTACGACGAGGTTATCTATCGTGCCGGGCGAAAGGGACGCGCAGACGAGACTATCAAAAAGAATGTCTCCGAGGAGGACGCCGACAGGGTTCTGGAATTTATCACCGAACACAACCTTCACAAGCAGGTCCACCTTGAGGCGGCCACCTCGCGCTATTACCCGTACAACTCGCTTGCGGCGCATGTTATCGGGCTTGTAGGAACCGACGGAGGACTTCTGGGACTCGAGCTTGAATACAACGACTATCTTTCGGGCACATCAGGGCGCTATCTGACAGCGCGCAACGCAAGCGGTCTCAGCATGCCGTATAAATACGACACCTACATAGACGCATCGAACGGCGCAAACCTGGTTACAACAATCGACCTCACGCTCCAGAGCATGCTCGAGAAAGAGCTGGAGAAAACCTACCACGATTCAAACCCGCTGAACCGCGCCACCGGCATCGCGATAAATCCCAAAAACGGTGCCATTCTTGCCATGGCGACATACCCGTCGTTTGACCTCAACGACCCGTACACGCTGACCGAAGAGTTCCAGATTAAGCTGAACGAAAGCGGCTATGCTCCCGGCTCAAACGAATACAAGGCATTGTACAACACTTTGCTTTATTCGATGTGGAAGAACAAGGCGGTATCTGAACTTTACGAGCCCGGTTCGACGTTTAAAGTCATCACCGCCGCCTCAGCTCTGGAGGAAAATGTCGTCAAGATAACAGACCATTTCTCCTGCTCAGGCTCATTTTTCGTGGAAGGGTATTCAAGGCCCATCCACTGCTGGCGGCGCATAGGCCACGGCTCGCTTACGTTTGAGCAGGGTCTGCAGCAGTCATGCAA
Organism: Clostridia bacterium; assembly: GCA_033808535.1. Classification (GTDB taxonomy): domain Bacteria; phylum Bacillota; class Clostridia; order Oscillospirales; family CAG-272; genus DTU078. The sequence continues at coordinate 10,890 of JAPXNL010000060.1, read as the reverse complement.
CCCGGCGCTTATGCAGATCGCCGCAAGGCTTGGCAAGGATAAATTCTACGAATATTTCAAGGCGTTCGGCTATACGGAGAAGACCGGCATCGACCTGCCCGGAGAAGCAAACTCCTATTACCACTCATTTGCCGGATTCAACCAGGTCGAGCTTGCCGTGTATTCGTTTGGCCAGACCTTTAAGGTCACGCCGCTTATGCAGCTCGTAGGCATATCAACAGTTGCCAACGGCGGCTATCTTGTGACGCCGTATGTGGTTGAAAAGCTGATCGACGACGACGGCAACGTGCTGATGTCGCGCGATGCGTTGGTAAAGCGTCAGGTTGTCAGCGAAGCAGTGTGCAAGGAGCTGAGCGGAATTCTCGAGCGCGGCGTATCGGGCACCGGAGGCGCAAAGAACGCTTATGTTCCGGGCTACAAAGTTGCGGCAAAGACCGGTACCTCCGAGGTCCGCGATATACTCGACGAAAGCGGCAACTCATATCTGCGCGTCAGCTCATGCGTCGCGTACGCGCCTGCCGACGACCCGCAGATTGCGGTGCTCATCGTCGTCGACCAGCCGCAGAGCGAAACAGTATACGGCAGCGTCGTTGCCGCTCCGTATGTATCGTCATTTTTAAACGAAGCGCTGCCCTATCTCGGCGTTGAGCGCAATTATTCCGAAGAAGATCTGGCGCGCATAGCCGTCACGGTGGGCGACTACGTAGGCAAGCCGGTGTCAGAGGCGAAGACGAAAGTCAACGCGCTGGGTCTTGATGTCGAGGTCAGAGGCGACGGCGATACCGTCACATATCAGATGCCTGCATACGGCGAGTCGATTAACAAGGATACAGGCAAGGTAATACTCTACTGCGGAGGCGAAACGCCGAAGACTAACGTAACCGTTCCCAATGTCACAGGAATGAACGCTACAAACTGCAACCGCACATTATTGAACAGCGGGCTGAATATACTGATTGACGGAACAACCAACTACGACATCGCCAGCGGGGCGGTTGTCGTCGCACAGAGTCCGGCAGCCGGCGAGGTCGTCGCACCGGGCACCGTGGTGACGGTCACGCTGCGCTATCTCGACAGCCAGGAGAACTGACAATAAAATCACGGCGGGGGCGCCGGTACAGATCCGGCGCCTGCCGCACACGGACGTTAAAAGTTATAACCGATTTTTACGTCCGGGAGTGATTTGTTTGAAGCTGGCAAGACTGCTTTTCGGTATCGAGGTTCACGGTGCGTCGCTTGCGGGTTTCGCGCTTGAGAGGGACATAACCGCTGTATGCAGCGACTCGCGGCGCGCGACTAAGGGTTGCCTTTTCATCTGCCTGCGCGGGCTTCGCGAAGACGGTCACGCTCATGTGTCCGAGGCGATGGAGCGCGGCGCGGCGATGGTAATATGCGAGAACGCCGACGCGATGCCGCCCGGGACACCGTATGTTTTGGTTGATGATACCCGTTCGGCATGTGCAAAGATATGGAATAACTTTTGCGGTGACCCTGCGTCAAAGCTGTGGATCACCGCGGTGACAGGGACAAACGGCAAAACCACCACTGTCAGCCTGCTGCAAAAGCTGTATCAGGCTGCCGGGGAATCGGACGAAGTTGAGCTTGCCTGCCGGTTTGAAGATACGCGAGTGATTGGAACGCTCACCGGCACGCTTACAACTCCCGATCCGGAGGAACTCTACCCGCTGCTTTCGTCGTTTGTAAGCGAAGGCTGCGAAAACGTCGTTATGGAGGCATCCTCCCACGCTTTGGCGCTTGGCAAGCTCGACGCGCTGACGCCGGAGCTTGCGGTGTTCACAAACCTGTCGCCCGAGCATCTGGATTTCCACGGCACAATGGATGCCTATTTCGAGGCAAAGACAAAGCTGTTCCGGATGGCGCGGCTGGGTATCGCAAATGCCGACGACCCGTATTTCGCGCGGCTTGCGGCAGCTGCCACATGCCCGATTATAAGCTACTCACCGTCCGGCGGGGCGGCTGATTACCGGGCGGTGGACATTGAGATGCACGGCACCGAAGGAACATCGTACACTATTGAAGGATCGGGAATAAAGTTTGAGATTTTCACGCCGCTGTGCGGATCGTTCAATGTGGCAAACACGCTCGCGGCGGCTGTGACGGCGCTGGAGTCGGGCATACCGTCCGAATACACGGCGCGTGTCATTGCGGAGTTTTCAAGTGTAAAAGGGCGGTTCGAGCGCGTGCCCACGCCCGGCACCGGGTTTGACGTTTTCATCGACTATGCACACACGCCCGACGCACTGGAAAATATCCTGCGCGCGGCGCGGGGCGTGATAAAGCCCGGCGGCAGGTTGACGGTGCTGTTCGGTTGCGGCGGCGACCGCGACCCATATAAACGACCGGTTATGGGACGGGTGGCGTCTGCACTGGCTGACTTCTCGGTGATAACCTCCGACAACAGCCGCTCGGAGAAGCCGGCGGATATAATCGCGCAGATTCTGAAAGGATTTGACCGCGAGCGCCCGCACGCAGTAATCGAAAACCGCGCCGAGGCGATCCACTACGCATTGTCCAGTGCGCGCGAGGGCGATTTGATTATTCTTGCCGGCAAGGGGCACGAAGATTACGAGATCACCGCGTCCGGCAAGCGGCATTTCGATGAGCGCGAGGTTGTAGCCGACTGGCTTGCAAAAAACATGGGCAGCAACAGCACGCCTGAAAGTGAATCCTGACGGATATGCACATCCTCGCTTGCCAAACCGATGTCGCCGGCACACCTGAGCACGAGTCCTGACGACCCTGTGTTTTTACATCCTCGCTTGGTAAACCGGCGATGCCGGCATATCTGCTAAAGCTGCCGAAGCCCGTGGCAGCGCTCAGCAATGCGCACATAGCGCAAGTGACAAGGATTAAAAGTATCACAGCGTATAAATATCACGGTAAGATACCGTAGCAGATACATAAAACAATAAACTGGGACGCAATATATGGAACCTGTAATTTTCTCTGTGAGTCTTGTATTAACTTTTGTACTGACCGCACTGATACTGCGTTTTCTCATCCCTGTGTTAAAAAGCCTGAAGCTGGGGCAGAAGATACTTGACATCGGCCCGCGCTGGCACAAGTCGAAGGAAGGCACGCCGACTATGGGCGGGCTTGCCTTCATAGCCGCCACCGTCATAACCTCAGCGGTCACGGTGACGCTGATGGTGATGGACGAAGGGTTTGAGGCCGGCTCGCCGCTGCTGCTGACGCTCGGGCTGGCGCTTTGCAACGGTGCGATCGGCGTGTTTGACGACATGGTTAAGTTCTCTCACAAGCGCAACGAGGGGCTGCGCGCCAGCCAGAAATATTTTCTCCAGCTTGTGGTGGCGGGGCTGTACCTGTTCGGCATGATAATGACGTGCAATCTGACCACCTCGCTGTATATACCGTTTGTGGGCATATTCCTTGAGCTCGGCCCGTTTTATTATGTAATCGCGCTGCTTGTCATCACGGGTATAGTCAACAGCGTTAATCTCGCCGACGGTGTGGACGGGTTGGTGTCGTGCGAAACCGTTGTTGTCGGCGCATTTTTCGCTGCGGTATCTTTTTACTTGGGCAACTTCCAGTCGGCGTTTGTGTCTGCACTGGTAATCGGTGCGTGTCTGGGATTTTTGGTATACAACTTCCCGCCTGCAAAGGTGTTTATGGGCGACACCGGCTCACTGTTTTTAGGCGGCATGCTGTTGGGGCTGGCGTTTATGCTTGACAACCCGCTGATAATACTTCTGGCGGGCATTATGTACGTCGTCGAGAGCCTTTCGGTGATGATACAGGTCGCAAGTTTCAAGCTGACCGGAAAACGCGTGTTTAAAATGTCTCCGATACATCACCATTTTGAGATGTGCGGCTGGAGCGAACTCAAAGTTGACGGAGTGTTTACGCTGATAACGGCGCTGGCATGTTTTGTATCGTGGTTTGGATTTTAAATTTCAGGAAAGAGCATGGGAGGCGAGCCGAAAGTGAATAACGGAAAAACAGCCGGCGCTGCGGCTCGCAGGGACGGCAGCATACCCCGTCCGGACGTCGCAAAGACAGGGGCACCCGGTAATGCGCAGTCTGCGGGTAAAAACCGCGGCGACATGCCGTCTGCGGGAACGTCTGGCGGGGCAAAAAAAGCCTCCGGTGATAAGACAGTGCGTCGCAGTGCTCCCCGCCGTGTGATAGCCAACAGGCGTCAGGGTGCGGGCGAGGAGGCATATAAAAATGCTCCCGCAAATCAACCGGGAGGAGCATTGAGCGTCGGTGCTGTTGCGCCGCTTGTCGAGGCGCAGAACAAAAAAACGCCGTCGGGCGTCAAGCCGGAGGATATAATCCGGCTGCGCGGCGGCGTCGACAGACCCATGCTGCTCATCATTATCCTGCTGATATGCTTCGGCTCGATAATGGTTTTCAGCTCCAGCTTTCCGTATGCGTTAAACAAATTCGGCGACAGCTACTACTTTATAAAACGCCAGCTTATTTTTATTGCCGTGGGTTCGATCGGCATGGTTGCCGCGATTTTGTTCGACTACCGCTGGCTGAAAAAAGTAACTACCTTTGTTTATATAATTGCGCTTATACTGCTTGTCGCGGTGCTGTTCACGGGGTTCGGCTCCAGTTCCGGTACCGCGGAGCGCTGGTTTGAAATACCGGGAGTCATCCGGTTCCAGCCGTCGGAGCTGATGAAGCTGGCGCTGGTTTTAATGATTGCAAAGTACATATCAAACCATGAAGTCGAGGTTACCGATTACAGCAATTTCTGGCGCTCATCATGGCACGGGTTTTTCATCCCGTTCGGTTTTACAGTGCTTGCCTGCCTGCTCGTCGCGCTGGAGTTCCACTTTTCCGGCACGATAATAATGTTTTTGATAGGCATGACGGTCATCTTTGCAGGCGGCGCACGGAAATTCTGGTTCTTTGTTGGCGGCGGCACCATGATGGCAGGATTAGTACCTGCGATTCTGTTCACCGATTATGCCAAGCTGCGCATCGACACATTCCTGCACCCCGAAAATTATGCCGCCGACAATGAAATCTGGCAGACATTGCAGGGGCTCAACGCGGTCGGCTCGGGCGGAATTTTCGGCGTCGGGCTGGGTTACAGCCGACAGAAGCATCTATTTGTGTCGCAGCCGCAGAACGACTTTATATTTTCGATAGTCTGCGAGGAGCTGGGCTTTGTCGGGGCGCTGGCTGTCATTATACTTTTCGCGTTGTTCGTCTGGCGCGGCCTTGTTATATCGCTGAGAGCGCCGGACACCTTCTCGTCACTGGTCGTGCTGGGCATAGTTGCCCAGATAGCGATACAGGCGACACTTAATATGATGGTTGTCACAAACCTGATACCCAATACCGGAATATCGCTGCCGTTCTTCAGCTACGGCGGCACGTCGCTTGCCATGCTGATGGGCGAAATGGGCATTGTGATGTGCATATCGCGATACTCATACCAGGAAAAGTAGCGCAGCCAACGGATATTATTAAAAAAGCTCAACATCACGGAGAGGTGAAATGAGAGTTATATTAACCGGCGGCGGCACCGGCGGTCACACAAATCCCGCAATCGCAATTGCAGACACTGTTATGCGCATGGAGCCTGACTCGGAGGTGCTGTTTGTCGGAACAGAGCGGGGAATTGAAAACAAGCTCGTGCCGGCTGCGGGTTACAGGCTGGAGCATGTGGAAATCCAGGGACTGCGCCGCAGCCTGTCGCTATCCAATCTGAAAACGCTTTGGCTGGCGCTCACCTCGCCCGGCAAGGCTAAAAAAATCATCCTGGACTTTAAGCCCGATGTCGCGGTCGGCACGGGCGGTTTTGTGTGCTGGCCGGTTATACGTGCAGCGGCGGGTATGGGAATAACGACCGCGCTGCACGAGTCGAACGCGCTGCCCGGCGTGGCGGTGAAAATGCTCGAGCGATATACCGACGTGATATTTACCAACTTCGAGGAAACGGCAAAACACCTCCGCCGCCCCGAAAAGGTGATTCGCGTCGGCAATCCCCTGCGCGGAGATTTCTCGTCGCTTGACTACAAAACTGCGCGCGATAAGCTGGGCATCACCGGGAAATACCGCACTTTCATCCTGTCCTGCGGGGGCAGCATGGGCGCCGAGCGGATAAACGACGAGGTGCTTGCCTTCATGCGTGACTATGTCGCCGTCCACCGCGACGTGCTGCATCTGCACGCATCGGGCGCAATCGAGTACGAAGCGGCGAGTGCGAAGTTTAAAGAGTACGGGCTGGACGCGGTTCCGAACGCGCAACTTGTGGAATATATATACGACATGCCGCTGCGCATGGCGGCGGCTGATCTCGTAATAAACCGTGCGGGTGCGATTACAATATCCGAGCTTGCACTCCTCGGCAAGCCCGCGCTGATAATCCCCTCGCCGAACGTGACCGACAATCACCAGTATAAAAACGCGAAGGTGCTCGCCGATGCGGGCGCGGCGGTAATGCTGCAGGAAAGCGAGCTGGCGCCGGGCGTTTTTACGCGCATTGTTGAATCGATAATAAACGACCGCCAGAAGATGGCTTCGATGAAGGCGAACTTTAGCAGATTTGCCATAAAAAACGCTGATTTGCGCATATATGAGGAGTTAAAAAAACTTGTAAATTCAAATCCGGTATGATATAATTAAACGTATGACAAATGCGGAGATAATAAACCGGAATTCGTTTCTGCGCTTAAAAACAAAAAATATCCGCAGGGCGGTCATACGCCGGATCTTTTATATACTGATCACTGCGGTCTTATGCCTTTTGTTTTTGATTATCTGCGCGGCGCTTTTTTTCAAAATCCAGACAATCGAGGTCAGAGGCAACGTTACCTGCAGCGCAGACGAGCTGGTTGCGATCTCGGGTGTACAGCTCGGTCAGAATCTCTACTCCGTATCCGGCAGCACCGTATCCGCGCGCATCAGGCGCGCATGTACATACGTCAACTCGGTCAAAATATACCGCCGGCTGCCGTCCACACTCGTCATCGAGGTCAAAGAGGACACGGCGGAGTATTATATCGAGCTTGCAGGCGAGTATTTTTCGATGTCCTCCGACTTCCGTGTGCTTGATCGCGTGGACAGCAAGGACGAGCTGACACAGGCTTCACCCGGCATCAAGTTTATTGCCGTGCCGGAGGTGCGGTATTGCGTGGTCGGCAGCGAGATTGCGTTCCGCCGGGCTGTCAATCTGAAATTCGTCGACAACCTTATGACAGAGATCAGACTGTGGAAGCTGTACGACACCATTGACTATATAGATATGTCGGACAAGTTCAATATCAAGCTCATCTGCGGGGGCGGGAAATACAGAATCCTGCTGGGCGGGCGCGATGAAATGAAGATGAAACTCGATTTTGCGCGCGCAATAATCGAAACGTCGCTGCAAAATGACGAGATAGCGCAGATAAACGTGGAATATACCGACAGCGCGGTTGTGACGCTGGAGGACGAGCTTTTTAAAATTCCGTGATGTAAATACTGTAATGCCGATAAACGGCATTTTATCAGAGAAAAGGTTATTTCAGGGCGAAAAATAAAATATATTATATTTATTGTACTAAAACTATTGCAAAATCCGCGAAAAAATATTATTATATAATTGATAGTTATATAACTTGACGAAACGATATCAGGAGGAAATATAAAATGTCTTTCGAGCTTGAGGAAAATTACGAAAGCGGCGTTAACATTAAAGTTGTAGGCATAGGTGGCGGCGGCAACAACGCCATCAATCGAATGATAGAATCTAACATCCGCGGGGTTGAATTCATCGCAATAAATACGGACAAGCAGGTACTGTTGCAATCTGCTGCCGCGCTTAAAATTCCGATCGGCGAGAAGATTACAAAGGGTCACGGAGCCGGCGCTAACCCGGAAGTTGGCATGCGCGCCGCTGAGGAAAGCCAGGAAGACATTACCAACGCACTTAAAGGCGCGGATATGGTTTTTATTACAACCGGTATGGGAGGCGGAACCGGAACCGGCGCCGCGCCCATTATAGCCAAACTCGCGCGCGATATGGGCATACTCACTGTCGGCGTCGTTACAAAGCCTTTTGCGTTTGAAGGACGCAAGCGCATGGAAATCGCTGAAGCGGGTATTGACAAGCTGAGCGAATGCGTTGACTCGCTGATTGTCATACCCAACGAGCGGCTGAAACAAATTTCGAATGGAAAAATAACGTTGGCAAACGCTTTCGCCGAAGCCGATAATGTGTTACGGCACGGCGTGCAGAGCATCTCCGACCTTATAAACGGCACGGGACTTGTCAACCTCGACTTTGCCGACGTCACTGCGGTTATGAAGAACGCGGGCGCGGCGCATATGGGCGTCGGTACCGGCAAGGGCAAGGAAAAAGCCGAGGAGGCAGCAAAGATGGCGATTTCGAGCCCGCTGCTTGAAACCACGATTTCCGGAGCCCGCGGCATTATAGTCAATATCACGGCTTCTCCCGATATCGGACTGGAAGAGACGGATATAGCCACCACGCTTATCACAAACGAAGCGGATCCTGCCGCGACGATTATATGGGGTGCCGTGTTTGACAACACTCTCGAGGATACAATGAAGGTTACGGTTATCGCCACCGGCTGCGGCGGTGCGCCCGATAAAAAGACCATACCAGCAGATGAGAAAAAGACAGACAAATCGGCAGGCAAGGCTCCCGAAGCCTCTCAGCAGCGCGGTCCGGCTAAGCCCGAGCAGCCTGAAGCCAATGAAGAGCCGGCAGAATCCGATTCCGGCATATCCGACAGCGATTTTGACGATATAATAAACATTCTCAAGAAAACCAGAAAAACCGACAGCTTTAACAGATAAGCTTTGGCGAATAAAATTATACTGCGCGGCAGATAATTTATGCGATTAAGCGTTAAAAAAGCTTGACAAATCGCATTCTGCGTGGTATAATATCAAAGCGTTTTGGAAAAAGCGGAATACCCTAAATGAGTTAATAATCCCGCCCACCAAAACCGGGCGGGATTTGTTTGCCCCTGTAGCTCAGTCGGTAGAGCACTTGACTTTTAATCAAGGTGTCCGGAGTTCGACTCTCCGCAGGAGCACCAGATAAACGATAAGCGTGATAGGCTGAAAAATAGCCTATCACGCTTGTTTTTTGTTTGTGTATCGATGCGGATGTTGAGTTGAAAATCGGTAACTTATGGCTGATTTATAGGCATTTTTAGCCGAAAATGGACAATAAAAAGTGGGACTAGAGTGGGACTAGAGTGGGACTAACATGGGGACTAACGTGGGGACTAACGGTGGCATTAACGGTGGGACTCACGTTGAAATTATCAGGTACTAAGCCAAAAAATGTATAGGCTATTTTATGCTGCTTTTCAAGGTGGTTATGACGTTGCTTGCGGCAACGGGTTTCATGCCGGCAAGCAGCGCCTTGACTTTTTCGTTACTCTCGGCGAGCGCGTCCATGTGCTGCTTGCCTTCCTCGATGTAATGCTCCAGCTCGGATATCGGGAAAAGCAGTTTGGCCCACGACGGCAAAAGACTGTACAAAGCCTCGAGCACCGACGATTTTTTGATCTGGCCGGTGCCGCTGCCGTATGTCAGCTCGGCATCAACGCAGAGCGCGAGGATTATCTCTTTGATTTTTGCGACCTGTCCGCGGCGCGCAAGCCATATGCAGGCTATCACCGCGGCTATGGCGGCAACGATAAAATAAATATTATTTATTATAAATTCGAGCATCTTTTATTGCTTCTTTATATTTTATTGTCCGGTTTTTGAGATTCTGCCGGGCTGCAGCATTCAGTGCCGGACGGATGAGCCGTGTGCTCAGCCGCCTTGCTGCAAAACCTGCGGTCGATAAGTTCTATAATCGTTTCCACGATTTTGAGTACACCGAGTATGCTGCCTTCAATTTTAAAATAAGAGAAAAACTCGGTGATCAGTATATCGGGGCTGCGGCCTTGCTGAACGATTATAACTGTCATAACGGCAGTAAATAAACTACACAGATAAAAGAGAAAATTACCGCCTTTATGGAAAAACGCAGCATGCCGAGCAGTGAGCGGATGCTTCCACACGATGCGGTGGAGCTGTTTTTATCAGATTTTCCGCAGGTCATCTGCGTTCACTGCCGCGGTGACTGTTTTCCCTACGCCGATAACGACGCGCTTTCCGGATACACTTATGACATCATACTCATTTCTGTATACGACGAAGGTTTTGTCGCTGTTATAAAGCTTTGCGCGCTTGACGCCGACCGATTTAGTGTTTATAACGCGCACTTTGTCGCCGGGCAAAAAGGCTGCAGTGGCCTCAGCCGGTACCGGCAGCCTGGGCATGGGCAAAAAGCAGTAGTTGAGGTCGGTTTCGGTTCTGATGCCGCTCACTTTCCCGTATCCTATCTGCCAGATCATTGGCTTGCCGTAGCTTGTGTTGACCGACGACCCGCTTATCTCATCATAACTGATGCTGCGGTTCGCTCCGAGCGGCCACTGCGCAAGCCAAAGCGGGTAGACGGTCAGCTCCTGCCAGTTGAGGCGGTTTGTGATATAATCGACGTTCGTGTATATGCCGGGAGTATATCCTCCGGCACGCACGCGCTCGCAGAAAGCCTTGCAGATCGCCGTGCGTAGCGCCTTTGTATAGGTCACGCCCTTTTTTTGTCCGAATGTCTCGCTGTCATATTCAAAATCAAAGAACACCGGCAGCTCGATTTTATAGGGCTTTATAAGCGTGCAGCAGTGCGCCGCTTCTTCCGCAGCTTTAACGGTGTTTATGGCGTATGAAAAATAGTAAATACCGACGGGCAGACCGACTTGTGCCGCACCTTCCATGTTGGATTTGAAATTGCGGTCCTCCAGTTGTCCGTAGCCCGCGCGTATTATTGCAAAATCAATTCCGCCGGCTTTTACGGCTGCCCAGTCGACAGTACTGTTG
>JAPXNL010000059.1:0-12515 GCA_033808535.1 Clostridia bacterium | reverse complement strand
GCACAGGTAGCTTCTGGAAAAATGATGAGGGAGATAAAATTCTGCGCGAAGCCGCATTCGAGTACGGCGCAAGTTTTATATCTCTTGAGATGGTGCAGTCCGGGGAGTTTCAGGCTATAGGGCAGTTTGAGCATTCGGGTGTTGCCGCTCATCCTTCGGACAAGGGAATGCAGGCGATCGCGGAAATAATATTTCGGGAGGTTCTGCGGTCGGGAGCGCTTGAGCGCGCAAAGGTCGCGCCAGTTCCGGACGGTGTGAAATCATCCGATTATTATACCGTTAAGGTTGACGGAATTGATGCGCCCTGCTATGAATGCAGGGTTTCGGCCATGCCGTTCAACCGCGTTTGGCCCGGCAGTCAAAGACCGCTTGACCAGACGGAGCTTGCCGCATTTACGTTATTTGAAATGTCCTTGCCCGTCACCGTTGAGGTCACAGCAACAAAAGAATTTAAGAACGTAGTCATACGACCGCTGTCTCGCGGAATAAAGCCTAGGATAAGCCGCAATAAAATCGAGTTTACGATAGACAGGCCCGGACAGTTTTCACTTGAGCTGGATGGCAGGCATAACAATCTTCACATTTTTGCCGACCCCGCAGCGCAGTATATGGACAAATACAAAGCCGATTACTATTTCGGTCCCGGCGTGCATCATGTCGGCAGGATCAAGCTAAAAAGCAACCAGACAATGTATGTCGATTCAGGTGCGGTGGTTTATGCTGCTGTAAAAGCAGAAGATGCGGAAAACGTTAAAATCATAGGTCGCGGAGTTATCGACTGCGGCGAGCTAGAGCGGCACGACCCGCTGATTTGGGAAACCGACGGTCTTATGAACTTTATACGCTGCAGAAATGTTACCGTTGACGGCATAATTTTAAAGGATTCCAACTGGTGGTCGATCACCGCCGCGAACTGTGAGTGGGTAGATATACACAATGTAAAGACGATCGGCATGTGGCGGTATAACACCGACGGTTTTGACTTTGTTAACTCCCGTAATGTCCATGTATCGGACTGCTTTTTGAGAAACTTCGACGATGTAATTGTGCTGAAGGGTCTTCGTGTCCATAATATTGCTCACGACGGCAGCATAATACAGCTTCATTACGAGCATATAAACATGGAGAATTACCTTATCGAACGCTGCGTCGTTTGGTGTGACTGGGGCGGCGCACTCGAGTTCGGCGCCGAAACGGTGGCGGACGAGTACCAGAATATCACTTTCCGCGACATCGATATAATACAAAACGTCGGAGGCGGATTGCGCATACAGAGCGGAGACCGCGCTGTAATTCACGATGTGCTATATGAGAATATACGTGTTGAGTATTCTGCCGACATACGGGCATGCGTTTATCAGTCGTCCGACGATATGGTATACGCACCCGAGGATGTGCCTTCGGTGCCCGCCCTGATATGCGGTTGGATGTATTGCAATATGTGGACCGATGACGGGATACTCGGAAACATTCGCGATGTCAAGTATAAAGACATTTATGTGTACGCTGACGAAGGGATTTCCGTACCGGCAATTTCTTTTACCAGCGCGGACGAAAACCATAAATTCGATAATATTGTAATAGACGGCGTTTATTTCAACGGGAAACGGCTGCAAACCAAAGAGGAGGCAAATATCATAACAAACGCTTATACCGGGAAGATCGAATTCATATAAAAATTTTAATTACAGGAGATAATGATATGAAAACGAAACTCGCAAGTTTGTTTCTGGCTATTCTCTTGTTGATATCCTGTATAGGCTGCGCAAGCACAGGCGAACAGACCGACGCTTCGCCGAAAGACAATACTTTAAAAGCGGAATCCGAAGATGAAACGACCGTTTTCGTGTATCAGGCTGATTATCTGCCTAAAAAAGATTATGGGGGGTATGTTTTCCGGGCAGTCACTGTCGAGGATTTTCCTACCGATGTTGCAGAAGAAACCGGTGAAGTGGTCAACGACTCGTATTATAAACGCAACAGGATAATCGATGAAAAATATAATATCGGTTTCCTGCAAACGATTGTTCCTACATATATGGCTCAAACGGATACTTTTCGCAAGAGCACATTGGCAGCAAGCGATGATTTTGATGTGTGCCGGCTTATAATGCGCGACGCATTCAGCTTTGCTTTGGACGGATATGCCGCCTTGCCTGAAAATCTGCCCTATATCGATATGTCGCAGGATTGGTACATAAAATGGGTAAATGAGGCGCTTACAATCAAAGGGAAGCCGCTTCTTGCATACAGCGATGAATGCATCAACGCTTTCACGGGCATGATGTGTGTGTTCTTTAACAAAGAAATAGTACAGGATATGGGTCTAACCTCTCCGTATGAGCTTGTTGAAAACGGACTATGGACAATCGATGCGTTCTGGAATTACGCCAAAAATGCAATAATCGATATTGACAATGACGGCAAATATGCGTTCGGCGTCGACAGGTTCGGCATATTGGGTGAATACGATATGTCGCTGCCGTGCATGTGGATCGGTGCGGGACTCAGAACAATCGAAAAAGACGAAGACGATATCCCGTACTTTGCGGGATACGAAAACGAAAATATCTATTTACTTATGACCAAGGTATGCGAGTATTGGAATACGGAAGGCATGGCATACGACTCTTTTTTGGGTCTTGGGTTCGATGAAGCAAATCGCTTTAAGGGATTTACCGCATTTTCTAACGGAGAGGGAATGTTTATTGTCCACGGATTTGCTGCGGCGTCTTATTTCCGTGACATGGATGATGACTTCGGCATAGTTCCCATTCCGAAAGGTAGTGAAGAACAGAAAAGCTATTATACCAGACTTGCGGACGGATGGCTGAACATTGCGCCATATTGTGCGCCCGACCTTGAGCGTACCAGCATTATACTTGAGGCACTTGCCGTTGAGACCAAAAACTATGTGATCCCCGCAATTTATGAGGTAGCTATAAAAAATAAATACATACGCGATCAGGAATCACTCGAGATGCTCGAACTGATTCAGAAAAACCGTATTATTGACCTTGGAGATACCGTTTGGTATGAAACCGTAAGGAATTTGTTCGTTGACCCTGTTGTACAGAATAATCCCAGCTTTGCGTCACGTGTAAAATCGAGCCAGAAAATCGTAGAAAAGACAATAGAAAAAGCACTCCAGAAAGTTGACGAAATGCAGCAGTGAAAGAATGTCTGTCCTGATATTCCCGGCGTGCTATAAATAAACATGAGTACCCAAAGCCGGTTTTTTGACGCTGAAAGCTTCACATAAAAAAGAAATTGCCTAATTTTTGTTCTTCGAAAAAAAAAGGGTACCGTCAAGATTTTTTCGCAATTTCATATCCCGCTTGGTAGAAATCAGTTAGCCAGCAGTTATTTGTGAAGCATCCACATCCTCAAGATGTTTCATACACATATAACGCTTGGTTCCCCAATCCTTACTTGCAACAGCGGCTACATATTCGAGGAATATTCCGAATATCATTACATCACATTTGTCTGCCCGTATACAGACGGAGCCGGGGTAGTCGGCGGCGGTGAGGCAAACGGCTATTTCGACCCGGCAACCGATGAAATGGCGGCGTTCATCGCTGAGAATCCTGAGTGGTATAAAGACACCAAACTCATGGAAAGCTGGGACATCGCGGCAGCTCCGTTTGGGGCGATTATGACCCGATCAAATATAACATCGATAATCAGTCGCTCACGCTTAAAGATTTTCTCGTACAGGGCACCAACTACATAGCTGTCTCTATTAAAAACTGCTGGGGCGGACGCGAGCTTGATATGTACCTTGAATACGAAAAATCATCCACTAAAGCATCGACTTTGTTCTTTGATCAGGGCACCGAGTGGCATTACCAGGTTTTTGCCTGTCCGTATACTGACGGTAACGGCGTAATCGATGGCGGTGCAGCCGGCGGATTTTACGCTGAAGCCGATGACATGATGGCGAAGTTTATCGCCGATAACCCGAATTTCACAACCGATACCGCGCTGCTTTCGTCCTGGCCAACCGCAAATGCACCGTTCAGCGCCGTGATGAACGACATCGGCTGGACCGGCAGCAACCATGGTCTGATTCTCTATAAATCGTTTACTGTCACCGATTTAGAAAAGCTTAAGACAGCAGACTATTTCGACTGGTATTGCCTATACGACAACGCCATTCACGTCTACCTCAATGGCATTGAAATCTATACCGACGACGGAGAGTGCGTTGTACAGGACTGGAATGGTGGCATGACCCATTATGAACTCGATACCGCCACGATTGCCGGGTTGCTTAAAGAAGGCGAAAACTGCATTGTAGTAACCATCAAAGACGCCTGGGGAGGCCGCGATTTCAACGCCGCTTTCTCTGCTGAATGGAATTGATAAAGCTGACAAAAAATAAAAAGGATGGAGATCGTTTAAGGTTCTCCGTCCTTTTTTGTATAAATGACAATATATCATAACTATTATTAACCTTATTCAAACTCAGCCGACACAAGATAATTGACAAGAAAAGGTCAAACTATGTGTCGGCGATGTTTATAGTGGGTCATCTGTGAGATATTAATGCGTTATAACATCATAAATCTAAAAAATCAGTTTTTAATAATTATTCATATCTTGCTATGTGTGCTGTAATATGTTATAATATATTAATAATAGAAAATATAGAAATAATTGGTATAAAAATCAAATTATATTCTACCCGATAGCTTGAACATATTAATTTATTATATTTTCAAAGGAATTATTATTTTATGACTAATTTAACATCAGCTGTTGTTCTTGCTTTTTTAGTAGAGTGTCTTGTAAATGGTATCAAATATATTTATAATGATATTTTTTGGGTGTATATGCAATATAAAGATAAAAAGCAATCTAAGAAAACTGAGACAAATCATTATGTAATAGCATTTCAAAAAAAATTGTATGCGAGATTATTGGCTATTATATTAGGTATATGTTTATCTATTTTTACCGAAGTAAGCATTATGGAATTTTTCAATATTAATATAACGTTTTTTGACAGCAAGCAATTTGAAAATTTAAATAAAATATTAGAATACATAATAACAGGATTAATTATAAGTCGTGGAAGCAATGCGCTTTATGATTTAATTAAGAGAATTAAAAGTTTTGATTTTAAAAAAGAAGCCGAAAAAAGCGATGACGGTATTAACATTGATTCATCGTCCGTTCAAAATGAAGAATGATAATAATTAAAATTTTACATATAGCAATGCAACGTTATTATATCAATTAGGTATGTGTTGCTAAATTTCAACACTTATTTTGATACAACTGTGTATCAGGATAGGTGTTCGGTATTTTTATGGAAAAATCCCGATGGTACTATATTTAGGTTTTATAATAAATGTTGGAGCAGGGCAGATTAAAACAGCTGCGAAGTCTACAAAAAGTAGTGCAATCGGTCCTTTTATCTGATATAATGTAACCGAATATACAATAGCGCACGTGAAAACGCCCAATGACTGGGCGAACTGTTCGAAGAATACGGTATGAAAGTCGAGTATTATTTTAAATACATAGAAGGAGAATCGAAAATGCTGAAACCTAACGCAATGGAATTTTTGCCGCCGCGCGATATAAAACCGCTCGGCTGGCTAAGGCGGCAGCTCGAAATACAGGCAAACGGACTGTCCGGAAATCTTGATAAAATGTGGCCGGATGTACGCGACAGCCGGTGGGTCGGCGGCGACAAAGAAGGCTGGGAGCGGGTCCCCTATTGGCTTGACGGCTTTATACCGCTCGCGTATTTGCTTGATGACAAAGATATGCAGAATCGCGCGGCGAAGTATATGGATGCTATACTGAGCCGTCAGCAGAAGGATGGCTGGATATGCCCATGTGCGCCCGAGGAGCGCGGCGGCTATGATATGTGGGCGCTTATTCTGATTGCCAAAGTCATGGTGGTATATGCCGAATGTTCCGGCGACGAACGTATTGTACCGGCGCTCACCGCGGCTCTGCGCAATTTCAACGACCATATCAACTCCCGCACGCTCTTCAACTGGGGTGCCTCGCGATGGTTTGAAGCGCTGATACCGATTTTCTGGCTTTATGAGAAAACCGGCGAAGAATGGCTGCTCGACTTTGCGCAGAAGCTTGAGGTGCAGGGCATTGACTACCAGAAAATATTCGAGCATTACAGAGATATGATCCCGCAGCGGCGTTGGACATACCTCACACATATCGTAAACCTTTCGATGTGCCTGAAAGCCGGTGCGCTTACAAGCCGGATCCATGGCGGAGACTCCGGCAGCTTCGCAAGACTCGCAGTCGAGACGCTTGACAAGTATCACGGCATGGCCTGTGGCCATTTCACCGGCGACGAATGTGTTTCAGGCGACAGTCCCGTGCAGGGAACAGAGCTTTGCGGTGTGGTCGAAGCAATGTATTCCTACGAGCAGCTGCTCGCTATTACCGGCGACCCCTACTGGGGCGACAGGCTCGAGCGGCTGGCGTTCAACGCTCTCCCCGCAACCATCAGCGAAGATATGTGGACCCATCAGTATGACCAGCTGACAAATCAGGTACAGTGCTCAAGGCTTCCCGACGGACATGTGGTGTTCCGCACCAATTCCGGTGAATCTCACCTGTTCGGTCTCGAACCGAACTACGGCTGCTGCACAGCAAACTTTAATCAAGGCTGGCCGAAATTCGCGCTGTCGGCTTTCATGCGCACTCCGGACGGGCTCGCTTCGGTCATACCCGTTCCGTCGGAGGCGCATATCGAAATCGGCGGCACCATGGTAAAATGCAGGCTCAAAACGGACTACCCGTTCAAAAACGTACTTATATATACGATAGACGCCGAAAAACCGGTCGAGTTTGAATTTTCGATCCGCATACCCGGGACAGCCGCGGCAGCTTATATTGACGGCGAGCCGGTTAAATGCGGAGAATTCTGTCGTATCAAGCACAAGTGGTCTGCCTGCAGCCGTATAGAAGTCAAACTTGATTTCCAGTGCTCGCTTGCGAAGCGTCCGCGCGGCATGGCGTGTTTATGGAGGGGACCGCTGCTCTATTCGCTTGAGCTGAACGAAGAGTGGAAGCCGATTGAATACACCAGACACGGCGTCGAGCGCAAATTCCCCTACTGCGACTATGAACTGTATACCGACTCGGAGTGGGGATTCGGCTTTGCAGGCAGTGGATTTGAGGTATATGAAAACGAAGTTTCTGACATCCCGTTCTCACACTCAAAACCGCCGGTGACAATCGAAACGGACATGTATCCTCTCGACTGGAAGCTTGAATACGGCGTGTGCGCAGTCGAGCCGTCATCGCGTAAGCCCACAGGTCTGGCAGTGAAAAAGCGCTTTATCCCATACGGCTGCGCGAGGCTGCGCATGACGGAAATGCCGGAAAAGTGCCAGTGATATATTAGAAATTATGCAGCTCTGCAGTACTTAATTATCCAATATAAAGGTTGCCATGTGATAAAAAATAAAAACGTATAAAAGCCTTGTTAATCAAGGCTTTTTTGTATTAAAATGGTGCTTAACTTATATGGGTAAATTATGTTGCTATGTTGATGCTGAAATGTTGAAAATATTTAATTTATGAAATACTATTTAACAGTTGATATAAATCCAAAGAAGCATTACATCCATGTAAAAGGAAAAATTCAAAGCCTTTCAAGTAATGTTTTTTACCTCAACGAAAATTTTAATATTATATATGTTTCATCAAACGGTAAAAAGATTAACTGGAAAATGGATAAAGAGCAGCCTCATCCGGCATTTGACACAGTTTCAAGACCTGTCATTTTTGAAACTGAAAATGATGAAATCGAGTTTGAATATGATGGGTATATTTATGAAGTCATAAATGATATAAATCAACTTGATGAAGAAATCGTAGAACTCGCATCTTATTCCGGCTGGTATCTAGTTGTTTTTTCAAAAATATTTATATGCCGATGATTGGTGTAAATTGGATTACAAAAACTCCCTTTTGTGAGCATAATAGTTGCCTGCCCATTTGGGATGCCGTAAGCTTTTTGACAATTGCAGGATAGTCGACTGTCTTCTTTAGAGCATAAAAAACCAATAAAAAAACAAGGCACATATTAAACATGTGCCTTGTTTTTACTGCGTTAATTGCTTTGTAATTCGTTTATGCCGATTCCGGTTGCAAAATGTTATCTATGCAGCAGGTCTATATAATCTTTTGCGATTTTTAAATCTTTCACCGCTTCGTGTGAATCGCAAGGGACGGGGCGCTCCCCTTTGATAAATTTCACGAAATTGGCAGCCTGATTCTTCATTGCGTGGACGTGCGGCAGGGTAGGAGACCATGTAACAGGTGCGTCCTTTTTACCGTTATCCTCAAACACGGTGACTTTACCCGCCCGGTTAGAGGCAAGCGGTGCAGGCAACTCCAGCTTTATCCAGCCTTTTTCAAATGCAATTAAGTATTCCTCCTGCCAATCGAGCGAAGTTGTCCAGGGCGACATTTCGATCACCGCGGGTACGCCTGATTCACTCTCCGCAGTCATCGTTATACCCGATTTGTCGGCGTATTTTACAGAATAGTCCTCGCCGAGAAGGAACCGCAGCGCGTTAACCTGATGAATGTAATAGTTTACGAACGAGTCATATTCGGCGTTGTATGCATCGTTATCCCAGTATTTTACGTTCGGCTCACCCTGAATCGGCGGATACGGATCATCAGTCATTATCATGCCGTCAAATCCGCCTGCTACCCAGTCGCCGGCAGGCATGGTCACTCGAATGTAGCGCAACCGTCCGAATTCGCCCGACGCTTTCCAGCTGTCGGCAAGTTTTTTTGCATATTCCGTTGCCGGGTCGCTGCGTTTATGGTAGCCCACCATATGTGTGGTTTGATTTTTGTCGGCTTCGGCAGCAAGCTGCTTTGCCACTTCGACCGAAAGCGCGAGCGGCTTTTCGGTAAACAGCGGCTTGCCGAAAACCAGCAGCTTCGGCACGACGTTTACCATATTGCGATATTGCTGCGCGGATACAATCCCGTCGAATTCTATGCCCGACGCGCGGAACGAGTCGATGTCATAGAACACGTTCGGTATACCATAACGGGCTGCTACCTTGTCGGCGAGTTTGCGGCGCGCTTCGACTACAGCGACGACGCTTACGTCGGGAAGCAGGACGTAATTTTTAAGATGCGCCATCTGACCCATGCTTCCAACGCCAAAGAACACAATTTTTACCATATAAAATCTCCTATAATAGTGGATATAAGTTACTTTCAGTGTTTTAGATTCACAGGTTATCCGTTATTGTTTGGTGTAAATTTACTCACGCAATCCTTATCAGAGCTGACTGAACCGGGCATTGATTGCCAGCGCCGGGTCAACCGGCACTTTTGCTCTGACCGTGTCGGCGGGTATGTGGATTGTCGGCTTGGGCTCAATCTTTTTGCCCGAGAACTGAGGCAGCCACTCTGCTTCGGCTGCAAGCATCTCTGATGCCATCTCGCGGATCTCGCGCAACGTCAGCTTAGCCGCTGTGAGCGGGTCGAGCGCACAGGCTTGTACCACAGCCTCAGTGTCGCCCTCTATCGCCGCTTTTACCGCAAGGCGCTGGACGTTGATATTTGTCAGATTCAATGCCGCGCACTGCGGGGGAAGATCTCCGACGAAACACTGGTGGAGTCCCGAACCGTCGGCGAATACAGTCATTTCCGCGCAGCAGTCATACGGCAGGTTTGTTATCATGCCGTTATTGCGCAGATTTCCGTTGAACCGGAACAGCCGGTTGGTTTCGATCGCCTCGATTATATACGAACCATATTCAACGCTGCGCGGCGGCAGTATATCGCTTTCGTCCGCAAGCACGTCTTTCCCGGCATACTTATCGGCAATAAATTTGCACCACTTCAGATACGCTCCGGTTTCGCCTCCGAAATCCGGCTCGTCGCAGTATGTATTCAGGCCAAGTTCATTTTTACGGAAATACGGGAGATATTCCGAAAGGTGACCGGTGGATTCGGTCATAAAATATCCGAAGTGACGCAGCGTTTCGCCTCGTACCTTCTCGTTGGCGTAGTATTCGGGCTTCTCGAATCGTGCTCTAAGCAGCGGGTAAAGGTCGCGTTTTTTATGTTCGAGTTTAAGAAACCACCCCATGTGGTTGATACCTGCGCACTCGTAGTCGATCTCCGATTTCGGTACGTCTACATAGCCGGATATAAGGTCAAGAGTGGTTTGCACGCCATGGCACAACCCGACGTATTTGATGCCGGTGCCATCAAGCCCCCAGCAAACCATTGCCATGGGGTTGACATAGTTGAGCATCAGAGCGTTCGGGCAAAACTCGCGCATATCAGCCGCAATCTCACGCATCACCGGTATGGAGCGCAGCGCGCGGAATATGCCGCCGGGACCCAGAGTGTCGCCGATACATTGGTCGACGCCGTATTTCAGCGGAATTTCCACGTCATATTCGTAGGCCTTTACTCCGCCGATCTGGAGAGTGCAGATCACATAATCCGCACCGTCAAGCGCATCGCGGCGGTCGGTGGTCACATACACATCGGCATCGACGTTGTTTTTGGCGATTACACGGTCGGCAAACGCTTTGACATACTGCGTGCGGGAGGTCGATGGAGCCATAAGTGCGAAAGTAACGTGACCGAGGTCGGGGACGCTCATAATATCGAGCATCAGGGTCTTGCAGAAAATAATACTGCCCGCGCCGATTATTGCGACTTTCATAGCAATACCTCCTGTATTTAATTTATAAAAATATGTACCGTAAGATTAAGGGGATGCATAATGTCACCGGAATTTGCGGTTTTGATGGCCGGCATCGTGAATGCCCTCGACGCTGTCAGCCGCCAAGGTTTTCAAACAGATACAGTCCCTCTTTGCCGGGGGCGACTATATCAAGCCTGCCGTCGCCGTTTATGTCAGCAATCCACATATAGATACCCGCACCGGACGCTTCGCCTGCATCTCCGAAGTCTATGACGTGGCGGATAAATGTGGAATTGACAATCTTATAATAGTACAGTCCAACCGGGTCGTTGTCGCCGAAGTCGTTGCCGCAATGCGCGCGGTAGCGCTTGCCGGTGACAAGCTCGGGCTCTCCGTCGCCGTCAAGGTCGACGAGCCACATATCATGATATTGCGCCGCCGCGCCGTCGATGACATGCCGCTCAAACGAACCGTCGGCTTTTTGCTCCAGCCAGAACAGGCCGTAGCCATGCCCGTTACCGTATATCACGTCACAGAGCCCGTCGCCGTTTACGTCATAAGCGAGTATCGGCACGCTTGCCGCGCACTCGCAGTTGTAGGCAGGGACGAAGTCCCACGGTTCATACGGCGTGGTTTTCTGCTTTAGATATCCGTTTGAGAGCAGGATCTCGAGCTTTCCGTCGCCGTCTATGTCACCTGCGCCCATACCGTGCCCTGACGGCGCAGAGCCGATGATATATTTGACCAGCTCGCCGTTTTCGAGCTTGTAAAAACACTGAGGTTCGCCGGGCGTGTTTGGCACGATTTCGACAGTACCGCAGTTGTCAAGATCATAAAAGCGAATGGTTTCAATGCATCCGCACTCATCAAGCTCATGAACAGGCCACTCGCCGGTGCCGTTGTTCTCGCGCCAGCGGATACGCTTGCCCCACCAGCCGCCGGTGATGATGTCGGGCTTTCCGTCGCCGTTTACGTCGAGCGGATAATCGGAAAAGTCGTCGTAATATTCCCCTTCGGGCGGAACATCACAGATAAAATATTTCTGCGTGAAGTCCGGCCCTTTGTACCAATATCCGCCGCAGACGATGTCCGGTATACCGTCGCCGTCCACGTCGAAAGCGGAAGCAGCTTCGAACGTTACGTTGTCAATAAGTCTTTTTCTGAATTTAAGCATTTCAAATCTCCCTTTTATGTATTTGAATTGGATTGTTTTTTAGCAGCTGCGGTGTTGATTTTATCCCATAACGCACTCTTGAAATACAGGTAGTTTTCGTAACTTATGCCGGGATGAATCAGGTGGTCCAGAGCAGGTATATAACCGCTTTCCATAAGCAGCGGTTCGATTAAGTCAAGTTGACGGTCGATAGCTTCTTTCCCTTTTTCAAGCTCCAGTTTGTCTATGCCGCCAAGCATCGCCATATCGGGGAAACGGCGCCGCAGGGATACAATATCATTTCCTGCCGCAACCTCAAACGGCAGCATCAGGTTTATTCCGGCTTCGGAGAACACATCTATAAGTTCGTCGCAGATACCGTCAGTATCAAGCGAAATTACGGGGATGCCGTTTTTATCGGCGAATTCCTTGATTCGCTTATAATTCGGGCTCATAAACTCGCGTATCATATCCGGCGATATCAGGGAGCCGGACTTCCCGGACATATCCTCCCATATATGTATAATGTCGATATGCGCCCGGTTAACCGCCTCCGTATAGATTTGCAGCCAGAGATCCGTAAGGTAGTCCATAATCTCGTGTACAAGTGATGGATCGTCATAAAACATTATGCACAGGTTTTCAAGACCCATCATATCCCGCAGCGTTCCGAAA
>JAPXNL010000058.1:0-12538 GCA_033808535.1 Clostridia bacterium | reverse complement strand
ACTGTCAGCCTGCCGTCAGTCGTGGATATGCTGTCTTCCGGACCGGCTAAAACGGTCAGCGAGTCGGGCGATTTGGCATAAGCCGCAAGCAATGTTTCATTGCGGAGCAAAGCGCGTGTCTTCGATGTATCCTTCAGCCCATCCATTGCGCAGGCGCGCATCGTGAGGAGCAGGTAGATCGCAAAGGTGACAAGTGCCAGCACCCATTTTACCAGCTTCCAGAACGTAAAGCCTTTTTTCGGCGCAGCGTCGTTATAATGCTCCATTTAACACACCTCTGCATTGCGGCAACAGCACAAAAATTTTCGCCCCGAAGCCGCGCTTTTTTATTTTCCCGAAGAATTTAAGCTGTCCCCCGGAATACACCGGATATTGTAACACAATTTTATTTAATATTCAATACCGACAATGTAAATCTCTTGAAATTATACGCTGTTTTGTGGTAAAATATTCTGTATGCGACAAATGCATATTTATGCGCGGCAAAACAAATGAAAGGAATGTGCCGCAGAGTCCCGCAAATATTGCGGCGGTACTGCGGCTACCTGATACCATGGCAGATTACAGATTTTCAAAAAAGATGGCGGAACTCAAACCCTCCGCCATACGTGAAATATTCAAAAGTCTCGGGCAGCCCGGCTCGATAGCATTTTCCGCGGGCAATCCCGCACCCGAGTCGTTCCCGGTTGAATTTATCAGCCGAACCGCAGCCGATATAATGGCAAACAGCTCGCGGCTTGCGCTGCAGTACAGCGTGACCGAAGGCTATACACCTCTGCGCGAGGCGGTGGCAGCGCGCCTGCGTGACAAATTCAACACCGGCGGAGACGGCGACACGACGCTGATTGTATCCGGCGGACAGCAGGGGATTGAGCTGACCGCCAAGGTAATGTGCGACGAGGGCGACACTGTCATAGCGGAGGAGCCGAGTTTTATCGGCGCGCTCAACGCATTCCGGTCGCTCGGACTGAATCTGGCGGGCGTGCCGATGGATGACGACGGCATGAATACCGACGCGCTCGAGGACGCGCTGAAGTCAAATCCGCGCGCAAAGCTGATTTACACGATTCCGACCTTCCATAACCCGTGCGGCATAACGACCTCACTTGAAAAGCGGCGCAGAATATATGAGCTTGCGAGAGAGTACGGCGCGCTTATTATAGAGGACAACCCATACGGCGAGCTGCGTTTTTCGGGGGACGACGTGCCGACTATAAAGAGCATGGATACCGACGGTATAGTCGTTTACTGCGGCTCGTTTTCAAAGATCCTGTCGGCGGGCATGCGCGTGGGATTCGTCTGCGCGCCGGAGGCGGTTGCGTCAAAAATCGTTGTGGCAAAGCAGGTGGAGGACGTACACACCAATATATTCTTCCAGCTTGTCGCCCACCGCTTCATGACGGAATTTGACATGGACGGGCATATAGAGAGCATTCGAAAGCTGTACAAACACAAGTGCGGGCTTATGCTCGACACGATGGCGCGCGAGCTGCCCGGCGACATCAAATGGACAAAGCCGGAGGGCGGTCTGTTTTTGTGGTGTTCATTGCCCGAGCGGCTGCCGGTCGACAGGTTTGTCAAAGACGCTGCGGCGGAAAAGGTGTTTGTCGTGCCAGGCAGCGCGTTCCAGTGCGACCAGACAAAGCATATAAATGCTATCAGGCTCAACTACTCCACACCCTCGGATGAGGATATAGTCAGAGGCATTGAAATACTGGGCAAAATCGCCGGTCGATAAAGCGCAGGAGGATGCGCTATCTCTCTGCCGGCAAACGGAATAGAAAAGAACCTGCTCGCCGGATGCCGACGGCAGGTTCTTTGTTTTTTCGAGATTTTTACTACTTTGCAAACAGCACGGCTGATTCAATTGATTCTGCACCGCTCTACACATTCATATCCGTACTGCAGATATAGCATCAGATTATCTATATATCGCTGCTCCGGGAAGGGGTATTCCATATATCCGGCGGACGGACATAATATAAAGCGTCCGCTCTTGTTGCCGGCAGCCACGCAGTTATCAATGAGCTCTTTCAGCCGCTCGGGCGTAGCCTGAAGGATATCCTGAATTTCAATGTTTCCCTCCCAACCGATGCGGTTTGAGTATTTATGGACGGCGGCTTCCAGATCAATATCGCCGTTTTTGGGAGGTTCGAGCGGGTTTAATATATCCACGCCCATGTTTATAAAATGCTCGATAAAGTTTGCGACTTTGCCGTGGCAGTGCACCCAGACGTACCCTCCCGCATTGTGTATATCGTCGCAGATTGGCTTGTCGTATTGATATACAAAATCCATGAAGTCTGCGGGCGACAGCAGCGGCGGAATGAACAGTTCGGGGCCGACCCACTGGAATGGGGCCACGACTCCCGCCGACAGGACTTTTCTGGTGTAATCTCTGAGCCGCCCGGCGTATACGGAAATGACTTCGTGAAGCTTATCCCTGCAGTCCACGCTGAAATACGCAAAGGTCTCGGACCCGGTCAACCGCTGCAGGGCATATGCGGCGTGATCGAGGCCGAACAATACCACGCCGCGGTCGCCAACCTCCGCCTGTGCTCGGAAAAACCCTTCGGGACTGAAATCAAACGGCTCATACTCCATCGACAGCAGTTTGTCCAGATCCTCAGGCTCTTTGATTATGTGCTCGATGGTATATGCCGGTTCTCCCACGGTGGAAATGCGGTCAATGCTGTGTAAATCGCCTTTCGGAGTATGAAAGACTGTATGCCTGTCTTTCCATGTCGGCTTTTCCGTATCTTTATCGTAAACCTCGATCTGGCCGTCCCATTTCGTGCCGCAGTAGATATTAAAGGGGCCGCCGCTCCCAATAAATAAGTCGGTTATCTCAGCCGCAAGATCCCGGACGGGGCGATACGCAGGATGAAGCACATAAGTGCTCAGCCCCGCACCCCACAGCTTCAAAGCGGGGCGGTCAATTTCTTTATTTTGAAATATGCGCATTATACGCTCGCGCGAAGTCAGTTTCATTGCATTATCCTCTTCTTGTCATGTTTAACAGACTAAACAGACTGCTTTAAACTATTGAGAAACGCTATTTTAAGGATGACAGGGATTAATACCGGTTTCGCAGATACAAAGTAAAACAGTCTTCGGCGCTGAGTAATCTCCGCGCCGGTTTTCATCACATATCTGGTGTTAAGGTAAGCCTTTCGATAGACTTTGACTTTACGGCAGTGTAATTGCTTTTTTGTTTGACTGCGATTGTCTGTCAATGCGTTAAATATATTTAGGCGCAACAGGTTTTCCGGTGCGCGCCGATTCGTATACGGCGTTTACAATGGCAACAGACTTGATCGCTTCACGAGGGGGGATAACCGGGTCGCGGTCATAGTATACGGCGTCGATCATGTCGTGCACCTGGAACGCATGGCCGCGCACTTTGCCCGGATCGGCTGAGGGCGAGCCTCCTCCACCGCCGTACATATCGAGCATCTCCTCCTCTTCAAGCTCATCGGCGTCGGTAAGCTTCCACAGCTTCAGCTTGTCGCCGTCGATTTCGACCGAGCCGCCGGTTCCGTAAAGCTGAATGTCGGTCGAGATGCCGGGATAGGCGCAGGTCGTGCTGACAAACGTTGCGACAGCGCCGCTCTTGAACTTTATAATCGATGCGGTTAAATCCTCAGTGTCGATATGGTGGTTGTGAATGCCTGCATATGAGGTCACAGTGTCCACTTCGCCCATCAGCCACTGCATAATGTCCACCGTATGCACAGCCTGATTCATAAGCGAGCCGCCGCCGTCCATCTCCCATGTGCCGCGCCAGCCTCCGGCATCGTAATACTTCTGGTCGCGGAACCATTTCACCGCAAAGGTGCCGAGTATCAGCCTGCCGAGCCTTCCGGCGTCCAATGCCTCGCGCAGCGGCTCCATACAGGCGTTGAACCTGTTCTGGTGAATAACTCCGGCTTTGAGTCCGGTGCGGACTCTCGCTTCCTCGATTTTTGCCGCCGCTTCGACGGTGATGTCGATAGGCTTTTCGACGAGCACATGCTTGCCCGCCTCCATAGCCTGCACCGCGAGCTTCGCGTGCAAGCCGCTGGGCACGCAGATGCTTACAACCTGAATCCTGTCGTCGCGCAGCATCTCGGTAAAGTCAGGGTATGCTTCGACGTCGGGGTGCTCGGACTTGAATTTGCCCAGCCTTTTTTCGTCGATATCGCAGACTGCGACGAGTTTGCCCCGTTCGGAGGACAGCACGCCGTCCGCGTGCGCACGCCCGATACCGAGTCCTACTACCGCATAACCGATTTTGTCGCTCATAATTATCGCCTTCCTTTATTTAAAAGCAATTATCTTTGACATGCAAGGCTCCAGATTCAGCGGTACTGTGTAATCAGAGCCGCTTGTTCGTCCCTCAGCAGCCGTAATATCGCCCGAGAGCGGGTCTGCAATCTCAGCCGCTGTGCCATGTGCGGTTACCTCACCGGCAAAAGGCTCGAAGCCCATGTTGCAGGCAAACACCAGCGTCGTGCCGCCGTCGCGCCGCACATGTGTAAGCACATTCCTTGCTCCGTTGCCCGAAACGATAATGTTCGGCTTTATCAGCCCGGTTTCGATAAGTCCAACTGGCGAGCAGGAGCCGTCAGCCTCGCACAGAGCAGGTGTGCGCTCGAAAAGGCCTGCAAAATCAAGCGCTCCGCCGTCCTCTCGCGCAATTTCGGGATAGCAGCCGACGCAGACTATTCCGACGCCGGCTTTTGATGCGAGCGCCAGCTTATCGGCAGTCGCGCGGCGCAGCACATCCGCGCCGGGCAGGACGATGCATGAATACTCGCGTCCGCGGAAGCGGAGCCTGCCGTCTTCGATTTCGCTCTCGCCCAGCGCATCCTCGTCGAGGTAGTCGAAGTCGACATGGTTTTTCAGCAGCTCCCACGATGTGCGGGCGAAAATCCCGTCGATGCGCAGCGTGTGCGGGTTGTGGTCGATGGCGTTCGACGCAGTCGAGGGCGTGTAGGCATTCCAGATCGCCGCCTCCGGATACAGGACGGCGACAGTCGAGACGCGGCTGCCTCTGCGCATGGTCTGACCACAGCGCGTTGTGTAGAGGTTGACCTCGCGCAGCTCATCCTCGGTCCAGCCGTCAAAAGAGTAATAGCTTGTGAAATTGTTGATGCCCTGCGCAATGTGCCAGCCGACCGAGGCGTATGTCCAGCGCTTGTCGGCTGTCCTGCCTGCCATGCGCGTGACGTGGTCGGAAAACTCCGTAAACGACTCGCCGTCGCCGTACACATCGGCAAAGGAGGCCAAAAACCGCGCTATGGGTATCAGGTCCTGATTCATAAGCGCGCCCGGCTCGGTGTTGAGCTGGTCGATGCCCGGCCAGTCCATCAGGCGCGCGCACTTGTACATGGAGCCGTATGAATAGACATGCGCCTGCAGCCGCTCTTCCGCGAGCATGTGACCCGAGGATTTTATGTTGTGCCTGCGGCACCAGTCCTGAATGGTACCGAAAAATCCCTCTGCCACGGTGTCGCCGATAAATTCCCAGAAATCGCAGCGGCGCCTGGTTTTGTCCGGCCCGCGCCCGGTTATGACCGTAGCAGCGGCAAGGAAGAACGAATAGCCGTATTTTTCTTCAAACGCTTTGGGATAAGACTTGTGCCACGGCAGGATGGGATAGACACCCGTGCGGATGTTCCACGAGATAAGCGACGGCTCGTCGGTGAAAAACGCGGGAATGCCATGTCCGAACTCGTCGCCGAGATACTTGGCATACTTTTCGTGCGTGACTTTTATAAATTCTTCGACTGCGGCGCGGTCGGACAGGCTTATATAATTGCGCGGCTCGGAATAGCTCTCGGCGGCGTGCGTGCCGTCGAACAGTCTGCGCTCGCTCATCATGAGCAGATGATAGCGGCCGTGCGGCACCTCAAGCCTCAGCGTGCCGCCCTCGTCGAGAAAGTGCGTGACGTCAACCGGCTCGCCGCCGTCGAGCGGCAAAAGCAATGCGCAGACAAGCCTGTCGCCGGGCGTGTCGGCGCGGTATTTGGACGGCCCGGATATCTCACGCCAGTATTCGTAGCAGTATAGCCCCTTGGCTACAAATTCGGGGTTCTGCTCTGTCACCACGCCGCCGGCGGTGCCCGACGGGTAGCCTTTTTCGTCGTATATCCAGACCTTCATGCCGCGTTTAATGTATCCGCGTATGCCCGCCTCAGTTGCAAGCCACTCGGTCTCGTCGCCCGGGTAGTTGTCGCCGTAGGGGATGTTGCCCACAACGCCCGCAAATCCGCAGCGTTCGAAGCGGTCGCGGCGCCTGTCGACAGCGTCGGGATCCCAGGATGGCGGCTTCCCCTGGCCGGTTATATCAGCGCCTGACGACGGCGAGGCGGCGACGCCGCCGTGAATGATCTGATATATCCCGTACATCCGGTCGGGGGAGATAAACGATTCACGTTCAAGCATGGCAGTCAGCTCCTCCAGTTAGGTATTATGTCGGACTAGCCTTAATTTGTGAACAGTATAGCACGGCGAGAAGCCGCTGTCAACGAAACAGGCAATAATATAGAGCTATTTTTATTGACGGGAAGTTTTTCGGATGATATAATACCGTTATATTTCTGATGATAAACCAAATCCGGCAGCTACACCTGTATGAAAAACCGGATTTATGTAATAATACTTTTGGCTTTTCGGTGCCATTTACTGTGCATTGACGGATAGCCGGTGCAAAATCATTGTTAAACGCTTCCGGCAGCGGCACCTCAGACGGCGGGCGCTGTTTGTTACGAGAGCTGTTCTGTATATTGTCGCCGCAGCGCCGCCTGACGCGGGCATAATGTTTTAGCGGCGGCTGATTATGGCTTATTTGCACAGCCGATTGCAGACGGCGGCAGCAGCGAATAATGTTAAATCCGGACTAAAATCGCTGAATATTTAAATGTAACCAATTTACCCTGGTGAGGTATTAAATTACAACGAAACGGAGTGGGGCGCGTGAAAAGCGAGTTCGAACGCATATACAACGAGTATTCCTCCGGTATATGCGGCTTTTTATACAAGCTGTGCGGCAGCGCCTCGCTTGCCGAGGAGCTGACTCAGGAGACATTCTATCAGGCGTGGAAATCGCTGCACCGGTATAACGGCTCGTGCGAGCTGTTCACATGGCTTGCCGCGATCGCAAAAAACACATACTTCAAGTATTTGCGCAAACATAAGCGGGAGTATCTGCGCTGTGATATATCCGAGCTTGACGGGATGCTCGCCGATTCTGACGAGCGGCCCGAACACATTACCGAAAAGCGGGAACTGCGTGAAGCTGTCATGCGCGCGGTGATGAATCTGGGCGATAAATACCGCGACGTGACGGTGCTGCGCGTGTATGCGGATCTTCCGTTTTCGGCTATCGCAGAGCTATTGGGCATAACTGAAAACTCGGCAAAGGTAATTTTTCACCGCGCCAAACGGCAGCTTGAAACTGACCTCAGAAGATCGGGGTATCTGGAGCGCTGAATATGAAATATATTGCTAAATGCAACGGAGGTTGCGTTAATTTGAAAAAAGCAATTATGAAAATGAGTCCGGTCGGGAATATTATTAATGCGGCTGCAGGGCTTTTCTCGCGCGGACGCCGTTTTGTCTCCGCCGGCGAGGAAGTTGACTGCGAGGTTGTGCGCGACCTGATCCCGCTTTACGCCGACGGCGTCGCAAGCGAGCAAACCCGCAGGTTCGTTTGCGCACATCTCTCGGAATGCGGCGACTGCACTGATTTTTACCGCTCGGTGAAAGCCGCGGCACGTGAAAAACGCCTGTCAGGCCGCACTGGACGGCTTGGAGTCGGCGGATTTGCAAGTGTCGCGGGGCGCATCAGGCGCAGGCGCGCTATATATGCGACGGCGGCGTCGCTGGTGCTGCTTTTATCACTGTGCTTTAACCTGTATATATTTTTTAATCGGGGGAACAGATAGATGAAATTTGTAAACTACAACGTACGGCCAATTTCAGACATCCGTGACATGATCCGTACCAGCGTAAGCCTGTACGGAAGCCAGAATGCATTTTTAGAAAAACGGAACGGCAAGTACGACCCGGTGACATACAATGAATACTTCCGCGACGTGCGCGGTCTGGGTACAGCGCTGTACGACGCCGCACGCCCCGAGCGGCGTATTGCGGTTATCGGTGAAAATTGCTATATGTGGGCAGTTTCGTATATGGCGGTTATCTGCGGGCTGGGCGTCGTTGTACCTATCGACCGGGAGGCTACGCCCGATGACATCAAAAATATCGTAACGCTGTCGCTTACCGACACATTACTCTACGCGGATTCGGTTGCGGCAAAGGTAAAGGAAATCGAGGGCGTCCGCAAAATCGCATTCAGCGAGCTGCGTGCCGTCATTGAAGATGGTGCAGCCAAGCTTGAGAGCGGAGTGACCGCCTATGACGAGCTGCCCATCGACCCGTTCAAGATGTCGGTGCTGCTCTTTACCTCCGGCACGACGGGCGTTGCAAAGGGCGTCATGCTCTCGCACCATAACATCGCGTTTGACCTTATGGCGATGTGCAAGATGATAAACCTCCAGCCGGAGGACACCTTCCTGTCCGTGCTGCCGCTGCACCATACCTATGAATGCACATGCGGGTTTTTGTGCCCTCTGTACCGCGGAGCTACAATAGCTTACTGCGAGAAGCTGAGCACAATCACGCGCGACCTTCAGGATTCCGGCGCGACCATAATGCTTGCCGTGCCGCTGCTGCTTGAAACAATGTATAAGAAAATCTGGCAGAACGCGGAGAAAAGCGGACGCGCCGCCACACTGCGCCGCGCTATCAAGCTCAACAATGCTATGAAGAAAATAGGCATTGACCTCTCTCGCAAGCTGTTTGCCGAAATCCATAAAACGTTCGGCGGACACCTGCGTCTGCTCATATCGGGAGGAGCCGCGATTGACCCGAAGGTGCTTGCAGGACTGCGCGACATGGGATTTTTGGCGCTGCAGGGTTACGGTCTGACCGAATGCGCGCCGCTTGCGGCGGTCAACCGCGACACATTCTATAAGGATGCATCAGCAGGTCTCGCGCCGCCCGACACACAGCTTGCCATCGATGAGCCTGATGAGGACGGCATAGGCGAAATCAAATACAAGGGCGATAATATAATGCTCGGCTATTACAATATGCCCGAGGAGACTTCCGAAATAATCCGCGACGGCTGGTTTTATACCGGCGACCTTGGGTATATAGACAGCGAGGGCTTCCTGTTTATCACCGGGCGCAAGAAAAACGTTATTGTCACTGAAAACGGCAAAAATATTTTCCCCGAGGAGATTGAATATTACCTTGGCCGCGACGCGCGCGTGCTCGATTCCATGGTCATAGGCGAAAAATCGGCCGCAGGCGAAACGATCATAAAGGCGATAATATACCCCGATTATGCGCTGGTCAACGCAGAGGTCGAAGCAAAGGGCATTTCGACAACCGATATAAATGCGACAGAATACCGCGACGCGGTGAAATCGATTTTTGTGGCAATGATTAACGAGCTTAACCTGTCGCTGCCGTCATTTAAGCGTATACGCAAATTTGTGATACGCCGCGAGGACTTCGAGAAGACGACGACCAAAAAGATCAAGCGGCACGCAAAGGCCAATCTCGACGAATCAGGCCAGCTCTGACAGAGCATGAAACTGTCTTCGTGTGTTAAACGCGCCGCAAATTACCTGCGCGTGGCTTTAGCGGATTCGACGGGGAGGACGCGAACGGCATTACTGCTTGCCCTGTGCATTGTCGCGTCCTCCGTCCTCCTCACCTCCTCATGCACGAGTGCCGCGCTCCGCACCGACGGCGCAGCCGAAACACTGGCGGGCACAGCCGGCGACGATATGCTGCAGTCTGTTGTCTATATTGCCCCGGAAGGAGCAGAGGCATGGTATGAGGATAGCGCTATAGTCGCGCACGCGCTGGGCAGTGTCGACGGCCGCTGCGAGTCTAACTCTCTTGAAGCGCTTGTGCAGACCTACTCCCGGGGACAGCGCGTGTTTGAGGTTGACCTTACGCTCACCTCCGACGGTTTCCTTGTCGCCCGCCACGACTTTGCCGACGATTCGTACTACACGCTCGAGCAGCAGAAGCCGGAAAACCCGGTGATGGACCTCGATATGTTCGTGTCAACGCCTATAATGGGCATTTATACCCCCGCCACTATTGACGATATAGCAAAATTCATGGCGGAGCACGACGATGTGTGGCTTGTAACCGACACAAAATCCACGGACGAGGGCACGATCCGCACACAGTTTGAGCGACTGTGCCAGGCGTTTGACTCTGACTCGCGGCTCGACAGGGTCATAGTGCAGATATACAACATGCCGATGTACGAGGTTGTGCGCGAGATTTACCCGTTCAAACACTACATATTCACCGTGTACCAGCTTGCGGAGCGCGACTACAATGCCATCGGCAGGTTTTGCGCGGAAAACGGCATCGCCGTTGTGACGATGCCGTCATCGACGGCTGACGCCGGTGTTACTGAACTGCTGCATTCCTACGGACTGCATGTGTATGTTCATACCGTAAACCGCATAACCACGATGGGCACCATGCTTTCATACGGCTTGTGCGACGGGTTTTACAGCGACTATGTGACAGAGCCGGAGCTGTCATCGTATCTTAAAGAGAACAGCGACGGTTGAAAAAACATAATACCGGAACAACGCCCGTCCGTTTTGATTGCGGACGGGCGAAATGTTTTGGCGATAATCCTGCGGCTGTTGAGTTGTTTGCTGATATGCGCATATATGCTTCAGTTCAAAACTGGATACATCCCACGTTAACAGCCGCCGTGCGGCACTCATGCCGAGCGCCTTACAGCAGCGCTTCGAGCAGTGCGGCTTCGATCTCGCGGTAGATGGCGGTGGCAAGCTCGGGCGGAAGGGGATTTGTACCGTGCCCGCATTCTATTGTTATTCCGGGCTTGTCAAACTCGAGCGTGAACCAGTCCTTGCAGCCGCCGTGCGACGCCATGCCCGTCGGCTCCGACAGAACGTAGCCGCTGCGCCGCGCCATGCGTCCCGCAAGACACGCGGTACCACGCGGCACGATGTCGTCGTAGCCGAAGTATATCTCGCCGCCCTGAGTGTGCAGGCATATCACAACGTCGGGCTCAGTGGCGCGGATATATGTGCACAGCGCCTCTGTCTCAGGCTCGCTTTCGGGGTATTCGCCCGAATAGCGCGTTGCGCAGCCGCAGGTAATCCCGGCGTCCTTCTCCATGCGCTTGTATTCGGCAAACCCGGCGTTGTAGTTGTGGTTGAGATCCACGCCCCGCGCGTTCGCCTGCCAGAAAACGCCGCTCTGCGCTATTGCCGCTCCGTCGGGATTGAGCATCGGGACGATATCGACCGTGCGTGTCGCAAATATGTACTCAGCTGCCGCTCTGCCCAGCCGGGTACCGCGCTCGACGGCGGCGCACAGGCGCTCTGTAAGCATCAGCAGCAGGTTAGCGGTGATGTGCTCCATGCCGTGGTGAGTGCCTACAAACAGCACGCGTCGGTGCCCCCGCCCGAAGGTTATAAGTTTTATATCCCTGTTCAGCACGCTGCGGCTGAGAGTGCTCACGCGCAGCAAATCCTTATACCGCTCACCAAGCAAATCAGTCGCCGCTGCGACCTCTGCCCAGCTGAATACTCTGTTATATGAAAAAATAAACGACAATGTATAAACCCTCCCGGTCAAAACTCCCTTTTGCACATATATATGCGGCGGCGACGCCTGTTTTGCGCTTCTGAGATGTTTACAATTATTTTACAACTTGCTCATGCCAAACAGTGAACATAGGTTTGCAAACACGCCGGGGTCATGTTATAATAGTTGCATCGCTTGCAAACATTTGTTTTGAAACGGGGGGCGGGCCGTGCAGGAGCTGAAGGAAAAAGAAAAAGCCATATACGAATATATAACGGACGTAATCCGCCGCAAGGGCTATTCGCCGTCTGTCCGCGATATACAAAACGCGCTGCGGATTAAAAGCACATCGACGGTCCATTCGTATCTTGCCAAACTCGAGCGCAAGGGATACATACAGAAAGAATCGGGCAAGTCGCGCACGCTGCGCATCGATAACATTCTGGCTGAACCCCAGCGGACTGTGCGCGTGCCGATACTCGGCAAGATAGCCGCAGGCATGCCTATCCTTGCAATCGAAAACCACGAGGGGTATATAGATTTTCCCGTTATGAACCGCAGCTATCAGGCAAACCAGCTGTTCGCTTTGCGCGTGCGGGGCGAGAGCATGATAGAGGCGGGCATTCTTGAGGGTGATATTATTATCGTCAGAAAGGAAAATGTTGCGGAAAACGGCGATATTGTAGTCGCGCTTGTGGGTGACGAGGCGACGGTAAAAACCTTTTACCGAGAGGACGGCAGGTTCCGTCTGCAGCCCGAAAACTCCGCAATGGCGCCGATAATCGTCGACGACGTTTATATTCTCGGGCGCGTGGTTTCGGTGCTCAGGTTTTATTGATTTATTTGGAAGGCAGGTTGAACCCCGCGCTATATCGCGGGTATGGTATTATGC
>JAPXNL010000057.1:0-12708 GCA_033808535.1 Clostridia bacterium | reverse complement strand
GGGTTATAGTCCGAGCCGGTCAGGCAGACAATCGCGAAGCAGAACAGCACAGCGCACGCCGCAGTTGACAGAACAGAGACTGTCGCTTCACCGGGTTCGCCGCGCTTTTCAAGCAGTTTTTTGGCGGCTGCGATTATCGGAGTGCTGCCGATGATACCGGCTATAATTGTTATACTCTTGAGGTTGTCAAGCTGGGACACGGCGTTTGCCAGTCCGAAATCCGCGAAGTTGAGCATATCGCCCATATAGGTTAACGCTGCGCCTAATGTATCCGCACGGAACAGAACCCACCCGAACAGTACGGCAAGCAGCGTGTATATTTGTCCGACAAACTTCGGCAGGCGGTCGAGAACACGACCGAACCCTACGCGCTCTGCGACAAGGAACACACCGTGGTAAAGACCCCAGATCAAGAAGCTCCATGACGCGCCGTGCCAGAAGCCCGTGCAGGCAAACACAATCATCAGGTTGATGTATGTGCGGGCCGTGCCGCGGCGGTTTCCGCCCAGCGGGATGTAAAGGTAATCGCGGAACCATGTCGAAAGCGACATATGCCACCGGCGCCAGAACTCGCGCACCGAGCTGGAGATATACGGATAGTCGAAGTTTTCAAGGAATTCAAAGCCGAACATGCGGCCCAGACCGATCGCCATGTCGCTGTAACCGGAGAAGTCGAAGTAAATCTGCAGGGCGTAGCATATCACGCCGAGCCACGCAGTCGCGGCAGGGCGATCTATTGTATCCATTGCAAATATATTGTCGGCGGTAAGCGCGACGACGTTTGCGATCAGCACTTTTTTGGAGACACCGACTATAAAGCGTCTGACACCGCTCGCAAACTTTTTCAGATCTGTCGTACGCTCCGAGAGCGCTATCTCAACGTCGGCGTAACGCACTATAGGGCCGGCGATAAGCTGCGGGAACAGCGTTAAGTAGAGTCCCAGCTTGAAAGGGCTGCGCTGCACCGCCACCTCGCCGCGGTATACGTCGATAACATACGACATAATCTGGAAGGTGTAAAAGCTGATGCCTATCGGCAGTGCGACCTTCCACAGCATGCCGAATGTGAACAGGTTCCAGTACTTGAAATACCCGAGCAGTCCGAGGTTGAAGACCACCGCCAGAACAAGAACCAGTCTCTTTTTGCCCTGATTTTCCGCAAATTTCCCCATCAGTATGCCAAAGAGATAGTTGCAGACAATCGAAAGCAGCATAAGGATGATGTTTTTCGGCTCACCCCAGGCATAGAACACAAGCGACGCGCACAGCAGCGCGATGTTGCGTGCCTTCAGATATTTTGAAGGTATTATGTAATATACCAGCAGCGTCGCAGGCAGGAAAATGAATAGAAATAGTGTTGATGAAAATATCATATCGTCACCTTATCAGCTGTTGCGCTGCAGATAATTATACAGCGATTCATAAATACGAGGCCCGATATCATAACCGATCTTGTCGGCTTGCGCCCATCTGGGAGCATTGCCGCCGAATCCCCGCACAAACTGCTCGTTACACTCAAATATGACCAGATCTGTGTTGCTCAGATAATTATTCCACTGCTTGTCAACCGTCGCGTCGCTGGCAAACAGCTTTGGATCATTGTTGTAGTATACACTGCGCAGTTTTCTCGATATCTTGAACATCGGGAAATATGTGTTGAAATCGTGAGTGAAGCTGCCGCCCTGAATAAATATGTTTATCCGTTCAGCACCTTCGTTTTCAACATAAACATCAGGCCAGTAGTAATAGTCGTCCACGATCTTTTTGGCGTTGGGACGCGAGCTGTAGACAAGCCCGAATATATCCTGCTCCGGGTTGCCGAAACCGGGCGGATTTTTCGATTTTTTAACCGTATCGGCTGCAAGGTGACGGATTGTTCTGCCCGTCTGCTTTTCGAAACTCGCTATAATGGCTTTCATGGTTTCAAAAGCCGCGAGCTTGTTCCAGTGGATACCGGTTTTCGGGAAAGTATCCTGAAGGCCGACTTCCCTGTATACGGTCGCGGAGTCAACATAGTTGACGGTGCTTTCCTTCAGCCGCTCGATCATCATAGTGTACGGGCGCACATAATTTTCAGGTGCGCTGTTGGCAGCCTTATACCAATCGGGTATGGCGTCCGGGTACTGCGATGCCTTGCTGGGCGTGAACACCAGCACGAAAGCGGTTCCGCGCTCCGCCAGCTTTTCCTGTATGTATTCCAGCATCCTGACCTGTTCGTCGATCGTCTCGCGGGTCACCTGCCGGTACATTCTTGAATATCCCAGATACTCATTTATATAGCCGTTTTCATACAGGTAGCCTGATTTGCCGATGATAACCTGATCTGTACCCTTATAACCTGTCGGCTCTATCATCTCCTGCTCCATGCGCAGGCGGTTGATTTCGGCATACATTGGATTGAATTCGAGTATCTCGGGGCCTTCCTGAGGCTGCGGCTCCTGCGTTTCTCCGGATCCGGATGTTTCAGCCGGCGTTGTATCAACGGGCTCCTCAACATCTTCAAAAACATCTGAAGCACCGAGGTTTTCCACATCGTAGACAAACTGGTTATAGGCCAGCACAAGCGTTGAACGCAGCGGCCAGCTTTTTGAAAACCAGTCCTGAAATCCTCCGGTCAGTTTGCCGTCAAGATAGTTTTTCCATGTCGCTTCGGGCATCTGCGCTGCCGACTCGAAGGAAAGCGGCGAACTTGTGCGGCCGGTAGCCGCCAGCAGCGTTATCGGCAGGAAAACAAGAAACACAAATATGCCAAGCGCTACCGCGTCCGAGATTCTGCGAACACCGCGGATTAAAGCAGCCTGCTGCGGCGCCTGTTCAGCCGGTGTTGTTTTAGCGGCAATATTTTCACGCCCGGTGCCGTTGTCACTCGCACCGCTGCCCGTCATGATTTCACCTGTGGTTTTCGGGTCCGGTCTTTTATCGTCCATACCGCACCCCCGCCGCGCCCTGCGCGGAATCTGTTTTCGTCATTTCGGTTTCCCCTCGTTTAAAAAAGTGTTTTGCCGATATTCGACAGACATGTGTGCTTTTACACAAAGCCTGTCAATGCAATATTATAAAACATAACTACAAAAAAATCAAGTAAAACCGATAAGAATAAAACTTTGTATTTGTAATATTTTAATATGTTCAACAATTTTTAATGTCATAAGTGGCAAAATTCGTTTTTCCATGAAGCTGCTCCGGCAAGCAAAATTGATTTACAAGCATAAAGCAGCAGGAGGCACAGTGAGTGCCGGGTACTTAATCACACATAACAAAAACAGCGCCGGAGTGTTTTGCTCCGGCGCACATATCGTATTATGATTTAGGGTGCGTATTTTTTATTTTACTTGTCAGATTCGGACTGCTTATCTTCAGAATCAACTTCGACGGGCTCGATAACCCGGATTTTTGCCCACGCAACGCGGTGATCCTCAACAGATTCGAGCGTAAACTCGAGGTTGCCGACTGTGACGATTTCATTGCACGGCCCGTCATCGGGAATGGCAGTCAGGCGGCTGAAAATCAGTCCGCCGACAGTTTCGATGTCCTCGTCATCCTCGTTTTCGAGAATGATGTTGATGCCCAGTTCTTCCTCAAGCCGTTCAAGCTCGACCGAACCCATGACACGCCACTCGCCGTCGCCGAGAACAATTATATCGTCTGCAGATATCTGCGGGTCGGATTCGTCATATATATTACCGACGATTGTTTCGAGCAGGTCCTCCATCGTGACAAGACCGGACGTTCCGCCGTATTCGTCGAGCACAATCGCGATATGTATCTTTTTCTGCTGCATATCGCGAAACATTGTGTCGGCCCGCACCGTTTCGGGCACAAAATACGGCGTGTATAACAGTTCCCGCAGCGGCTTCTTGTCTTTTGCGTACAAGTTAAGGAAGAACTTGCGCGTCGAAAGAATACCTATGATGTCGTCAATATCCCTGTCATATACAGGGAACCGGGAAAATCCGCTTTCAATGATCGTCTGAACGATCTCTTCCTCCGTGTCGCCGATCCACAAAGCGGTCATTTCCGTGCGGTGGGTCATGACGTCTGCCGCGGTGAGGTTGTTGAACTCGAAAACGTTCTCGATAAGCTCTTTTTCGCCCGGCTCGATTGCGCCCTTCTCCTCACCCGCATCGACCATCAGGCGGATCTCTTCCTCGGTGACTTCTTCCTCGTCGTCGTGCGGGTCAAAGCCGAGCAGGCGCAACAGTCCGTTTGTTGCCACGGAAAGCAGCCAGACCACGGGCTTCATTATTGCCGCCGTAAAGCGGATCACGCCGACTGCCGCGCTTGCGACAACCTCCGCGCGCTTCATGGCGATGCGCTTTGGCACCAGCTCTCCGAGCACCAGAGTAAAAAACGAAAGTATCAGCGTTATCAGAATAACGGCGACGGCTTTTATCACATTCGGGCTCAAGAGTTTAAAGCCCAAGTCGATAACCAGCCAGTCGCGCAGCGGTTCGGCAAAATTATCAGCCGCAAACGCGCTGCCCAGATATCCTGCCAGCGTTATTCCAACCTGGATTGTGGAAAGAAAATTGTCAGGGCGCTCCACCATCTCCATCAGGCGCAGTGCTTTTTTATCGCCTCCCTCCGCAAGCTTTTTCAGCTTTTTGTCGTTGAGCGATATAACTGCCATTTCCGTAGATGCAAAAAATGCGTTGACAGAGATAAGAACCAACTGGAGCAGAA
The DNA here is from genome assembly GCA_033808535.1 of Clostridia bacterium. GTDB lineage: Bacteria > Bacillota > Clostridia > Oscillospirales > CAG-272 > DTU078. The sequence goes on along the minus strand of JAPXNL010000057.1, from coordinate 8,025 downwards.
GTTGACCCCACAATCGGTCAGGCAAAAAAAATTCCTCCTGTAACGGTGGCATCCCGGACGTCGGGAAAGTGCGGAGACCGGATATATGCCGAAGTCTCGTCTATCTTTACGGCGGCCAACTGCCAGCCGACCCGCGCCGAAACAGCCGCACCGGAACAAACCATAAATATTCAAACCAAAAAGCGGCAAGCCGCGCGGTTTGTGTAATTTGTCAAGATATATTATAACGACCACTTCACGTTTTGTCAATGACTTTTACTGATATTTTCAATATAGCTCCTAACTGCATCAAATAAAGAATTTTAAAACTTTCCGTGCATTTGCCAAAACCGGTGCGGTATAAAGCCAGATCGGTTATTTTTCAATTTGTATTGACAATATTTTCAGATTGCTATATAATGAATTTGTATGGACTTTTTGTTAATATAAAAGTGTATTATACCAAATTTTATAACCGGAGGTATCACAGTAATGGAATTTTGGGACACCATATCAAAAACGGTATCCGAAGCCGCCGATTATACAGCACGCGAAGCCACCAGGATAACCAAAATTGCAAAGCTGAAATACAAGCTGGCTATGTTAAAGGCGCGGCTTGACACGCTTTTTGCAAAACTTGGCCGGCTTAAATATGACGAGCTGAAGGGCACCGCTCCCTCCGGCGAAAGTTATGACGAGCTGATCCCGAAGATTGACAATGTTAAAGAAGAGATCACGCGGATCGAAGACGAGCTTGCAAAGCTGAAAAATGAGCGCATCTGCGCGTCCTGCCGCTCGGTGATCGGGCTGGACATGGCGTTTTGCCCGCGCTGCGGCGCAAAGCAGCCCGAGCCTGAAAATACGGACGAAAGCTGCGACTGCTGCTGCGACTGCGGCGACGATGCCTGTGACTGCTGCGATGATGCCTGCGACTGCTGCGATGATGCCTGCGACTGCTGCGATGATGCCTGCTGCGAGACCGGCGACAGCGACTGCTGCGATGACGCAAATTGCTCATGCTGCTGCGATGACGCAGCCGGTGAAGATGACTGCAGCTGTGAGTGCGGCGAAGACGACTGTGGATGCAGCTGCGGAGACGATGCCGGGCAGTGAGTTGCAACACACTCATATCTGCTTCGCGAAAGATATTTACATAAGGACTTTTTAAAATTTTTTACATAAACGGAGGAACTCCCCGATGCAGTACAGCCAGAAAATCAGGAATCCGGTATTAGTGCTGATTCTTAGCATCATTACATGCGGCATTTACACATGGGTAATTATCTACCAGATATCCGACGAAGTCAGACAATTCACCGGCGATCAGTCAATAAGCCCCGGCCTTGAGCTTCTGCTTACCATTATCACCTGCGGCCTGTATCTTATCTACTGGTGCTACAAGTATTCAAAGCTGATTTATCAAATGCAGCAGCGCGCGGGCGTCAACATGCCAAACGACATTTCCACCGTCGCACTAATCCTGCCGATTTTCGGGCTGGCAGTGGTTTCCCTGCTGCTTATGCAGAGTGAACTCAACCGCGTTTGGGAAAAAGTTTCGTCCTGATGCAAATACTCAACTAACTGCGTTCCGCCGAATGCGGAGCGCTTTCGCGGGCGCGCCGTCAGCGAGCCCGCGTTTATCTTGTTATTAATATTTTATCCTTCGGAGCTATGGCGTTCCGGGTGCCTGAATGCACCCGGAACCGAAAAATCCTATGTATGCAATTTCCTGCGACAACCTGAGCCTTTCATTCGGTCCGGTAACGGTACTTGAAAAAATCTCATTTTCGCTAAATGAAGGCGAGCGGCTGGGCATAATCGGCGTCAACGGCGCGGGTAAAACCTCGCTGTTTAAGCTTATCACCGACGAGTATACCCCCGATCCGCCTCCGCCCAACGAGCCGGCAGGCGACGTTTACATCGCGCGCGGTCTGACCGTCGGTTCGCTTTCACAGATCCCAGATTTTGAGCCCGACGCAACTCTGATGAGCGCGGCGCTTTCGGCATTTACCGGGCTGCTCGAAGACGAGGCAGAGCTTGAGCGGCTGCGGCTTGCCATCGAGAAAGCCTCGCCGGCAGGCTCACCGGGCAGTGATACGGACGGCGACGCGGTGCAGCTTGCCACGCGATACGCTTCCCTGCTCGACAAATTCACGCGAGCCGGCGGCTTTGAGTTCCGCGGACGCACCAAGGGTATCCTCGTAAACCTCGGATTCGATGAGAGGTTCTGGGAGCTGCCGGTGTCGTCGCTGTCCGGCGGACAGAAAACACGGCTGGCGCTCGCATGCCTGCTGTTACGCAACGACGACATCCTGCTGCTCGACGAGCCGACAAACCACCTCGACACCGACGCGATGTACTGGCTTGAGGACTACCTTAAGTCCTGCCGCAAAACGGTGCTTGTCATCTCGCACGACCGCTATTTTCTTGACAGCGTCGCGACAAAGATACTTGAAATCGAAAACACCCATGGCAAGCTGTACGACGGCAACTATACCGCCGCGCGCGAGAAAAAGGCAGCCGACCGCGCCGAACAGGAGAAGCACTACAAAAATCAGCAGCGTGAAATCGCGCGCATCGAGGCGTATATCGAACAGCAGCGGCGCTGGGGGCGCGAGCGCAACATTATCGCCGCCGAGAGCCGTCAGAAGCTGCTGGACAAGATGGAGCGCGTGGAGCGTCCCGACGCTTTGCCTGAATCGGTGCGGCTGCAGTTTCAGAAATCCGGCGAGAGCGGCAACGAGGTGCTATACCTGCGCAATATATCGCGCGGCTATCCGGACAAGCCGCTCTTTCGAAATATCACGCTGACCATCAAAAAGCGCGAGCGCGTGTTCATCACCGGGCCTAACGGCTGCGGAAAGTCCACTCTTGTCAGGCTGCTTGCAAAAAAAGACCGGCCCGACTCGGGCGAGGTCGAATACGGCAACAATGTTACGGTCGGCTATTATGATCAGGAAAACCAGCAGCTTGACGACTCAAAAACCGTGTTCGACGAGCTGTGGGACACATATCCGGATCTGACGCAGACTCAGCTGCGGTCGGCTTTGGCGCTTTTCCTGTTCAAAAGCGACGATGTCGGCAAGCAGATTTCGGCGCTCAGCGGCGGTGAACGCGCAAGGCTGACGCTTGCCAAGCTGATCCTGTCGAAAATGAACCTGCTTATCCTCGACGAGCCGACAAACCACCTGGATATCCCCTCGCGCGAAGCGCTTGAAAGCGCGCTTGAGCAGTTCGACGGGACGATTATAGTGGTTTCGCACGACCGGTATCTGATAAAAAAGCTGGCAACCCGCGTGCTCGATTTCGGGGTGCCGACGCCGCTTTCGATATACAACTATCACGGCGGCTGGGAGGAATACCGCGAATATAAAGCCAAATACCTGCAGCCTGCGGAACAGGAGCGCGCAGAGGTCGTCACACGCGCAAAGGAGGAGTTTCTCTCCGCAAAGCAGAAGCAATCGGAGCAGCGCCGGCTTGAGCGCCGGGCACGGCTCAACGCCGAGGAGACCGGGCGTGTCGAGTCGCGGCTCGACGAGATCAGCCGCGAAATAAACGGTGACGCGGCAACCGATCATGTCCGGCTTGCGGAGCTCTACGAGGAGCAGCAGGCGCTGGAGGCAAGGCTCCTTGAACTGTACGAGGAGGCGGAGCGTCTTTCCGCAAACCCTGCCGGCTGCGATGTATAGACTTATTATCTGAATCCATCACAATGAACCATAAATAAATTGCGAAATAATGCGCGGCTGAGATTCATCTCTCACTGATTTACCGCGCAGGTTAACGGCATAAGGGCAATTATCTCGCATATTTTTTTGTTATTCCAGGGCGATATTTTATTTTCAGAGAACCGATCATTCGTTACCGGCTGCTGCCTGACACTAAAATATAATAAAATACACAAATACAAACGATTGCGAGGTATGAATAATGAGAATCGGCGCATGTGTAGGGATGAACCCCGATGCGGTCAGGATCCTGGCGAAACTCGGCTTCGATTATGTGGAAACTCACCTCTGGGAACCTTATGGCGTGGTTAAAGCCGGTGACAAGGCAAAGATCGACGCATATCTCACCGCGCTGGATGAAACCGGTCTGCGCTGCGAGGTTTCAGCCTATGCCTTCCCCGGCGAATACAACCCTGCCGGCGAGCAGTCGGCAGAAGACCTCAAGCGTGCCCGCGAGCAATTTTACGACGTCGTCGAGCGCACGCGCTTTATGGGCAACAAAATACTTGTTATGGGTGCAGGCGGCGTGCGCAACTACCCGACCGACCGGGGATATGACGTGAAAAACGTCTACGAACAGCTTGCGGTTGTCTGCGCGGAGGTTATCTCCCCAGTAGCCGCAGAATTCAGATTGACTGTGGCGCTGGAAGGTCTGCAAAAACCGGAGTCGCCGACGCTCAACCTCACCGAACAGTCTGTGTCGGTCGCGCGCGCGTCGGGATGCGATAACATAAAGGTCATGACCGACTTCTTTCATATCGCTGTCGAGGGCGAGGATATGACCAAATTTGCAGAGTTCGGCGATCTCATCGTCCACGCTCATATCGCAAACCCTAAAGGCCGCGTTATGCCCGTTCACGGCGACGGCGCGGACTACCCGGCGTTTTTCTCGAACCTCGCCAAGGCAGGTTACTCAGGTCGGCTGTCACTCGAAGGTCACGTTCAGGGCGAGTACGAGCCGACAATGCGCGAAGCGCTTGCGGAAATGCGGCTTCAGGCACAAGCCGCCGGACTTTAAAATAACTCTGGCAATATAACGGGTGCGCGAATAAAAAAGACCGCGCACCTTTTTGTATTAGCATATTATCACATAAAAACAGACAATACGACAAAAAAAATTAAATTAAAGATTTTTTCCAAAAGTATTTACAAAACGGAAGTTTTATAATATAATGGAATAAATTACATTGTGTAAAAAAAACACCAGATAATAAGGAGTCTTGTCTATGAAATGTCCAAGCTGCGGTCATTTGGAAAGCAAAGTTGTCGATTCGCGTCCGACAGCCAGCTCCGGCATTCGCCGCCGCCGCGAGTGCCTGAAGTGCAAGACACGCTTCACTACTTATGAAAATTATGAGTTCGGCAATACCGCACCTCTGGTTGTTATTAAAAAAGACGGCTCCATCGAGCTGTTCGACCGCAACAAGATTTTAACCGGTTTGCTTAAGGCTTGCTACAAACGCCCCGTTACAACAGCTCAACTCAATAATATCATCAATGAAATCGAGACCGAGCTTAAGAGCACGCTTAAAACGGAGTTCCATTCGGAAGAGATCGGGCGTCTTGTTATGGACAAGCTGCGCAACCTCGACGATGTTTCATACGTTCGGTTTGCAAGTGTCTACCGTTCCTTCAAAGACGCCGAAACATTTATCGATGAGCTCAACGAGCTTCGCAAGACGCGCGGTGAAAGGTAAATTGAGCGGCAAAAGCGGTCGATGTGCGATATGTCGCATCGATCGCTTTTTTCGGCTATGGAAACAAAATCATCTTATAGGTAGGTACAAGACACCAACGGGTGGCGATACCGCCGGACACCGCTAGTGATGTCCGGCGGTATCGCTAACGGCATGGCTTATACTTCGAAGTAGTACCTTTACGGGGAGGTGTGAAAAGTATTTTGAAAAACTCCCCCCACATAAACAAAAAGAAGCAGAGCGATAACTCACCACCCTGCTTCTTTTATTTTTATTTGATTATCTTATTTGCGTTTTCTGAGCAGTTCGTATGTCACACCGGCTGCAAACACAGCAGCTGCGAACACGGCAGAAATCAGATCCGCTGTCTGGGGAGCGACAACTTCCTCAACGGGTGAATCTGCGGGCGCCTCGGCGGCAGGTTCAGCCGGAGTATCAGCCGCTGTTGCTTCAGCCTCGGCGGCTGCCGATGCATCAGCTTCGGCTTTTTCCTCGGGGCTCATGTATGCCTTAGCTTCTTCCTCGGTTGCAAAGAATGCTATGTAGTCGATGTAAATCTCCTCGTCGGGGGCCATATCGCCGCCGGTATCCAGGCCATCAGGGTTTTCGCTCCACATCGGGTCAAGGCGGATCCAGTTAACCGGGCCTTGCCAATATGTTTCAGTGAGCGGCGCAACGGCTTTATATTTGTTTACCGTCTCAACGTTGGCGTCGGGTATGTATGTGATAACCGTTTCCCACTCATTCTTATTCGGAGTAATGTTAATATGCGTGCATTCAGGTCCTGCCAGGCTGCGTCCGTCGGTGGCGCCGAAAAGCTCGATGGCAGATGCGTAGCTCTTGTTCAACACGCGAGCCTTCACCCACACGATCTGGCTTACGTCATCCGCGGACATATCAATCGAAACGTAAGGGTCGCCGCCGTTTGCCGTGAATATGTGGTAGAATTCCTTGGCTTCCCAAGTCAGGGCATTAGGGGCTGAATTCATACCCATGTAGTCTTCGATTCCTGTGCCTTCGCCGAAATCCCACAACATAGTCGGAGCGGCAAACGCACCTAATGTCATTGCAGAAATAAGCATGCAAAGGATAACCGATGCGCCGATAAGCTTTTTCATTTTAAATTGTCCATCCTTCCCCTGAGTTACTAAATCGTTTATACATCGTATGTTATAGCATAAAATAAAAGTGATGTCAATATTAAATAAAAAAAATATTATTGAGATTGATTTTTTGTGACTATTAATGTAATTATTATTTCAGTATTAACAAATATTTATAGTCTGCAATATTTACGAATCTTTCTGGACACATTAATAGTAAAGGCTTTGCAGAATCATAAAACCAGTTGCGGATTCTGATTTAATCTTTTTAGGCAAATAATCGAATCGTATAAAAAAACACCTGTTTTGACAGTCATTCTATCAAAACAGGTGTTTTTATCTGGTCTGAGTGACTGGATTTGAACCAGCGGCCTCTACCACCCCAAGGTAGCGCGCTACCAACTGCGCCACACCCAGACGGCATCCCGAACGGGATGCGTGCCATTTCAAGCAGTGTTTATTATAGCACAAAACATGCAGAGAGTCAAGGGGAAAAACGAATTTCAGACAACATTTTTGCCGCGTATACCGTATCAGCGGCTTATTTTTTCGTCATCGGTTGATGACATTAACCTGCAAGCCTTCCATAACATCAAGCGCGGCTGCGTGCAGGTGCGCATCATGGGAGGCAGTGCAGGCTGCATCCACGATTACCGGTGTTTCCGGCTGCGCGGTTTTTGCCAGCACTGCATTGGCGAGCACGCAGATGTTTGACACCAGACCGACCAGCTCGATTTGCGAAAACGGATGCTCCTTCAGGTACATATACAACCCGTCGGAGCCGAAGGTGCCCTTGTAAAATCTCGGGTCCGAATCGGATATCAGGTCGGCTATATCGCCGAAAAGGCTGTGACCCGGCGTTCCGCTTATACAGTGCGTTATCGGGAGATTTTTGCCCTCCTGCGAGTCGGCATAGTCTTCGCCGTGCGTGTCAAACGTGAATATGACTTCCCCGTCCTCTGCACGGTACATTTTAATCTTTTCCGCAATGCGCGGTGCGAGCAGATCGGCACCCGGAAAACCGAGCGTACCGGATACAAAATCGCACTGATAATCGACAACGACAAGGCACTTCTTTTTATCCGCCATAATAACACCCCTTTTTCCTTTTTTATATTATATATTATAGCACCACAGCACCGTTTATTCAACCCGCCCGGCAAAAACCGGACAACCTCCTGCTTCATATGATGGAGCGAGGGGGTGACAGTTTGAGGAGTGCTGATATATTGTATGCGATGGAACTGGCGGGACTTGCATACCGTGACATTCAGCCAATCTACTGCAGGGGCGTGCTGCAGGTAATCTCCGATCCGGAGACCGATGCGCAATGCTTTCTGCGCAGGTGCGGCAAGACACTGCATATTACCTTCCGCGGCTCCGACTCGCCGCGCGACTGGAAAACCAACATGATGTTCGATAAGATGACAATCCCCTACGGCAATACAAAGTCACCCATACGCGTACATAGCGGGTTTATAAAAGCGTATAAATCGCCCGGCGCACGCGATGTTATTC
>JAPXNL010000056.1:0-12827 GCA_033808535.1 Clostridia bacterium | reverse complement strand
GAAAGAATCGGCGTGATTATAGCTGTGACATCGGCAAGCAGCGTTTTGGAAAGTGAGGTGTCGAGCACATAAACGGCGTTGCGGCCCTCATACGCAGCATAATACCCGCCGCCGGTGGGGATTTTATCGCCGATATGCACGGTGTGCGTCGTGCCGTCGCGCTTTGTGATTTTATACCATGCATAGTCGTCGTTAGGCCCCAGGCCGTATTCGCTCATTTCCTCGTCGGTGAGGTCATAGCCGACGCGTTCGATGGACAGTGTATAACCGGAGCTGACCACAAGGCTTGAAAGTGCTTCTAGACTATACGGCGCACCCTCATGCCCCTTGATGTAGAACTCCTCGTCGTCGCCGCGGTACATGGTGTACGTGCCATAGGAGTTGTGTACCTCTATCGATTGCATGTCGGCTTTTTCAAGGTGTTCCATCATCAGGATGCGGTTGTTTGTGCCCAGTACCTCGCCTTCGAGCAGGACGGGAACTTCGTCGTCGGAGACAAGCGATGCTATGAGCGGTTTAACGACGGCAAAATAGGCGATTACGCCGACCACAAACACCACCGCGCAGATAATGATTGTACGAATCTGGCGTTTAATCATAAATGGCGTCTCCTAAGGTACACGATGGTGCCCGCTGTGAACGTGCAGATCGGCAGGAAAAGTGTTACAAGACCTGACCAGGTGTTTGCCTCCGCCGTTGTAATATCAAGCTTGGTTTCGTCAAACGGCTTAAAATCAATATCAATCGGAACGGTCTCTTTACCGAACGCCTTCATCGCGGCGTAGATAATCTCACCGTTGCCGTATGACGGACTGCCGATATACTTGTCGTCGGTGAACGAATATGTGCCGCCGACCATGACATAGTTGTATATCGGAATATTGTCTACCATGCGGGTTTCGCGGCTGATTGTCAGCAGGTTATATACGCCCGGCACTCCCTCGTCCCCTGCAGGAGCGTCTAAATCGGTGGCTGTGGCGGTTTTTTTGGATGAGGTTTGCAGTATAACCGAGGTGTCGCGCGAGTCTTTTGTTTCATAGAGCAATGTGATGGGACGCGCATAATTGACAATGGCTTTCGGTGGTGTCTCAAGCGCCCACAGCGTCTTTGTCAGCGACGAGCCAAGCCCCTCTCTGGTATACTCGGCGACAATCTCGGTGCCGTCGACCGACAGGGAGTTGGAGTAATCGCGAACCAGCGAGCGGTTGAACGCCACGCCCCATTCGGCGAGGAACTCCTCAAGCTCGGGCAGCTCGCGGATGGTCGCGTCGACGAATACCATCAGGTTGCCGTAGTTGTCGAGCAGTTTGTCAATTTTCTCAATCTCGTTTACCGAGTCTTTGAAGCCCAGAAAGTCGGTGCGCGGATTATTTATAACAATGACCTTCGCAGAGCTGTCCATATCTTCTTTTGACAGGTCGATCTGGCGCACGTCAAATCCCGCGTCCTGGAACATCTCGTAAATCTTTGTGCCTTCGACGGATTCACCGTGTCCGATGGTAAAGTAAGCGATAGGCTTGTCGCCAACCATCTGGAGTATCGCGGAGGTGATTTTGAATTCTGCGTTCAACGCGAAAACTTTGCCCGTGTTTTTGCTGAAGGTATAGAAGGCTTCAATGCTGAACTTGCGGTAGTCGCTGCCGTTTTCGATTATAACGTCAGTAGTTTTGACGTTTGTTTCGGCGGTTGGCTTGTAAGGATCGGCAAGCGACGGATGCTTGACTACGTCGATATAATCGATTGTGATAAAATCGAATTCGCGCTCGAACTGCTTGGCCATGTTGTGCACAAGCCTCGGCTCGATCGCCTCTTCAAGCTTATCCGGGTCCATGCAGAATATAATGCGTATATTGAGGTCTTCCTTGTCCCTGTACGGGTCGAGCAGCTCTCTGGAGGCGTCGGAGATGTTATATAACTGCTCTTTGGTCATGTCGACATACCACATATAGCTTGTGGCAAGTGCCGAAAAGATGACGTTTATTATGACGACCAGCGCCACAAATGATATCGTCAGCGCGGTCGCGACGGCTCCGAACTTGAATTTCGGGTTTTTCCAGAACGAACGCTTTTTATGTGCGCCCGGAATATATGCAGCCGACGATGCGGCGTTTTGAGTTTGACTATTCATACTTTATTCTCCCACTCAGTATTTGCCGCCGCGGCTTACTCCCAGCGGCGCTTTTCGTATATGCGCACCGTCAGGAACATAAACACACCGCTGATCGAAAAATAGTACAGGACGGCATTGAAATCGAATACGCCGAAAGTGAAATTCCCGAAGCGGCTGTAAACTGAAATCCAGTCGAGCACCGCGCGGATGGCGTATACATCTATATACTGGTTGAGAAAGCCGGCAAGCAGGAAAATCAGTATAACCGCAATCGTTCCGATTGCAGCGATTATCTGGTTTTCGGTCAGCGACGAGATGAATATTCCGACCGAAACAAACGCCGCTCCGATCAGCAGGATAGCAATCGAATAACCTATCAGCTGTGCCGTATTGGGTGTGCCGAATTTGTATAAAGCATAGAAGTTGAGGCACGATGCGAGGTATGTGCATGCAAACATTGTATACGCGGCAAGGAATTTGCCGAAAACCATGCCGAACAGGCTGACAGGAGAGGTCAAAAGCAGCTGCTCCGTCCGGCTGCGCCGTTCCTCGCTGAACATTCTCATCGTCAGAAGCGGGATAACCACTATAAACGCAAACAGAAGCATTGTGAAGTAGGCTGCCACATCGCTGTCAATGCCTGCCTGGAGTGTCGTCAGCGAGAAAATGAACCCGCTGACCGCAAGAAACACCGCTATGAAAACATATCCTATGGCCGATGTGAAATACGAGCGCATCTCACGCTTGAAAATCGCTATCATTTATCTTGTACCCTCCGCGGAACTGCGTTTGCTGACGATTTTTTTCTTTGATTTCGCCGGTTCCTTTGCATCGACGAGGGACAGGAAAACGTCCTCGAGCCCTGCGCCGACCGTCTCAAGCCCGATAAGCGGCATATTGTTTTTCGCCAGCAGCGAGAACAGCGGTTTGCGTATGTCAACGCCGGCCTCGCTTTCGATCAGATATGTTACGCTGTCGGCGTCGTGCTGGCCGATCGCCTCAACGGATATCACGCCCTGCTGCGAGCGCAGAAGGGCAAGCACTTCTTTCTGTGAGCCGCAGATCTTGGCGTTCAGCCGGCGGTTGCCCTCAACAGCGGATGCGATATCCTCGGTGCGTTTGTCGGCGACGAGCCTGCCGCGGTTGATAATCAGCACGCGGTCGCAGACCGCCTGAACCTCCGACAGGATGTGCGTGCTGAGTATCACCGTATGGTCGAGCCCCAGCGTGCGGATGAGGTTTCGCACCTCGATGATCTGGCGCGGGTCAAGACCGATTGTAGGTTCGTCGAGTATAATCACTTTCGGGTTGCCCACCAGTGCCTGCGCAATGCCGACACGCTGGCGGTAGCCCTTCGACAGGTTGCCGATGACGCGCTTATAAACGTCGGCGATACGCACGACCTCGCAGATCTCCATGATGTGCTTCTGGCGGTTGAAGGTGCATTTTTTCAGATCGTAGACAAAGTTCAGGTAATCCTCGACGGTCATATCCGCATACAGCGGCGGCTGTTCGGGCAGATAGCCTATCATGCGCTTGACCTCGAAGGCGTTGTCGATAATGTCGAGTCCGCCGACCTCGACGGTTCCGGAAGTATAGGACAGGTATCCCGTGAGAATATTCATCGTCGTGGACTTGCCGGCGCCGTTCGGTCCGAGAAACCCGACGATTTCGCCCTCGCCCACCGTGAAGCTGACGTCGTTTACCGCATACTTGTTGCCGTAACGCTTCACCAGATGGTCGATGTTTATCATTTGCGTCTGCATTCGGTGACTCCAATTTTGATATTTATTATAAAATTGCTAAAAAACTACCTATTTATATAGTCAATATCGCTTTGCATATTGACGAGTATATCACCAAAATATAAATAAATCCTGAACGCTGGCTATAAAAGGACTTGCTTTGATCAATTTTCACATAAAATTCAGCCTGCCGTCACAAAAACATGCCGCGAAATACCAGCTTGTCCAGCCGGCTTTGATTTCATCACTTGCCGGGAACGGGCTGAGGCGTCGAGGTCGGGCCAATCACTTCAAGCCTGTCCGGCCCGCCTTCGCAGGGTACAAATCGTGCGCGGTCGATGCATATGCGCCGCAGCTGGACATGCTCTCGGTCGCGGTGCACATGATAGACAATGAACCACTCGCTGCCGTCGGGCGACGGGGCAAAAGAGTGGTGACCTGTGCCGTAGAGTCCGTTGCCTGCTTTCAAAACCGGGTTATGTTCGTACTTTTCAAAATTGCCGAGCGGCGAATCGGATATCGCATAACCCACCGCATACTCCTGCGCTGTGTATCCCGAGCCGGAATATGTAAGGTAATAAAGCCCGTTGTGCTTCACCATGTACGGGCCTTCCGTTATCTCGCCGTGGTGCTTTTCCCAGTTCTCGGTCGGATGCAGCACGCGCTTTTCGGTGGAATAATCGGGGGTGACAATATCGTCGCACATGCGCATGCCATAGATGCCGTACGGACGGCCTTCGCGCCACGAAACGTAATAGATATAAACCGAACCGTCCGAGTCGACAAACCAGTGGCCGTCAATGCTGCGCTCGAACAGCCAGTCCGGCTGCGGCACAAACGGTCCCAGCGGCGAGTCGGCAACGGCTATGCCCAGATGCTCGTCAATGGAGGCAATCATGTAAAACTTTCCGCCGTGCTCCATAACCTCAGGCGCCCAATACCATCGCTTGAGCCCCCATGCCGACTCAAGGCACACGCCGGCATTCTGCCAGTCGACAAGGTTGTCCGAGACAAACACTTCGTAATTTGTATTTCTGGGGCTTGTAGAATACAGATAATATTTTCCCTGCCAGTACAATACGCCCGGATCTGCGTATCCGTCAAGAAGCGGGTTTGTATATGTGCGGCGCTCGGTATTTTCTGTGCTGCTCATAGTATCTCCCTTTCTGCCAGTCTGATTTTCGTACTTTATAAAAATTACAGCTGCGTTATTTTATTTATTTGCAGGCTTATTCAATGACGCATACGGCAGGGTGACGGTGAACACGATTCCCATACCGCGGCGCCTTGCCGCAATCGCGCCGCGGTTGGATTCGGCAATCGATTTTGCAATCGACAGCCCCAGCCCGTAACCGCCTGTTTCGCGCGAACGCGAGGTGTCGGAGCGGTAAAAACGGTCGAACAGCCTGTCAAGCGGCACATCGCCCGGCTTGTCCGTATTGTCAGTGGTGTTGAATACCTCAAGCTCTGCCCAGCGACCCCGGCGGGTGAGCGACACGGCGACGCGCCCCCCTCTGCCCGTGTACTTGAACGCATTGTCAAGCAGCACAGAGATCAGGCGGCGCACGCCAGCCTCGTCTCCGCGGCAGCCGATGCCGGGTCGTATCACTATATCAAACGTCAGCTCGTGCGCCAGCGCGACGGCTTTATATGGCTCTGCGACTTCGTCTGCCGCTGCGCTGAACGAAAACACCGAAACGGGCGCAGATACGCTTTCCTCGTCGAGTTTTGAGAGCAGCAGAAGGTCGTCGATCAGCCCGCTCAGCCGCTTTGTCTGGTTACGGATGCTGTCCAGCCACTCGTTTTTGCCGCAGTTGTAGCCGAGTACCTCGACATTTGCCGATATAATCGCCAGCGGTGTTTTAAGCTCGTGGCTTGCGTCTGTGACAAACCGCCGCTGCTTTTCGATGCTTTCTGCGACAGGCTTCACCGCATAGCGCGAAAAAAACGAAATAAGCACGAATACGACCACAAGTCCGCCTGCGCCGATCGCAATTGACGCTCCAAGCAAACGTCCCATGGCAGAAAGCCGGTCGCGACAGTCGAGAAACACTATCAGTTTTCCGTAAGACTGTTTTGATACAAGAAATTTATAGACGCCAAAGTAACCGGTTTCGCGCCCGCTCTCCAGAACCTTCAGGGCAAGCTTCTGTGCACCTGACGAGGTGAGCGCGGCGATGTGCCCGGTGTCAAGCTGAAATATCTTGCCCGTTCCGTCGACACGAGCAAGGAAATAACGGGTCATGAACCGGCTTTCCTCGCTCAGCCACGCCAACTCACCCGCATTTTCGCCATGCTCCCGGTCATCATCGTCATCTTCATCGTAAGCGGGGAACCTGCCGTCGTTTTCGGCAAGTAAAGCGAGCAGCATATCGATTTGCGCGTTTGTCGAGAAAAAGTTGGCTATATTTATTCCGCCGATGATAACGAGCATCACGAAAAAAACCGACAAAGTCGCGATGAATATAAATTTTCGCTGCAACTTTTTAATCATCCGCCAGCACGCCCGTCATACCTTTTTCTCAAGCGAATAGCCCACGCCGCGCTGCACCTTGATTTCCACATCCGCGCCGAGCGCAGCCAGTTTTTTGCGCAGGTGCGAGATATTAACCCAGACCACGCCTATTTCCGCGTCTGAGTCATATCCCCAGATATGCGACATAAACTGCTCGGTGGAAACGACGCGCTGCGGGCTGGACATCAGCATCTCAAGCATTTGAAACTCGCGGTTGCCCAGCCGGTATGATCCGCCGCCCTCGACGGAAAGCTCAAGCGTCTCGCGGTTGAGTCGTATGTTGCCGCAGGTCAGCTCGTTCGGTGAAAACTGCCCGCGTCGCCGCGTCATCGCTCGCACGCGCGCCAGCAGCTCGCCGGTATCGAAAGGCTTTGTCAGATAGTCGTCGGCGCCCGCGTCAAGCCCTGAAATGCGGTCGGAAATATCGCTTTTTGCGGTGAGCAGCAGAACAGGCACATCAATGCCGCGCTTGCGCAGCTCGGTCAGCACAGAAATGCCGTCGCGGCGGGGCATCATAATATCAAGGATCACGCCGTCATAATCGCCGCTCGAGGCATAGTCAAGCGCATCTTCGCCATTGTATACCGCATCGACCGAATAGTTGTTGTGCCGCAATATGGCGCACAGCGCGGCAGAGAGCTCGCGCTCGTCCTCGGCAAGCAGCAATTTCACGGCGCATCCTCCTTATCTGTGTTGCTTTATAAACACGGTTACGATTTCGGAATCAGCACAATCTTTTCCACGCTGACCGCTTTGATAAAACAGTCTGAGAGATCGAATGAAAAGATTACGCGCTCACAGAGTTTTTGCGGCAGCTCAAAGGCGACGCCAAAACCTTCGCCGTCAGGGTCGGAGCTGTTCTGCGGCACGGCGTCAAACCAAAGCGTTTCTGTATCTCCGTACTCAAACCCGACTTTGATTTTCGCTTGTTTATTTCCAATAATATTAAATTCCATGCCGCAATAATTATACATATCCAGCCGGTTTGCGACATATGACGGAGCGCTGACTTCGGCGATACCGTCCTCGCCTGCGATAACGCGCAATGCGCCGCCGGTACGCGGGAAAACCGTATCGCGGCAAATCTGCGTGCCGGGCGACGGAATCCACGTCGGGCGCGGATACGCGTCAATTTTCCGGTGGTCGGCATCAACATGCGCCACTACAAATACGCTGTCACAGCCTGTGTGAATCCATGGCTTCGGCTCGATATGCACCGCACCTTCGCGGTCGGTCATAAAAGGCGCGACAGGCAGCCCGCCGCAGTAAACCCGCCCTGACATCTCAAGGCACGACACCATGTACGCCGCATGCACCGGTTTTTTGACGTGCGGGTGCGAAAGCACAACCGATGAGCCGCGTATCTTGGCGTTTGCCTCGACGTAAAGCCCGCTTTTGTCAGCGATGTAAAACCCGCGCGGCTCGGCCTCGGGGCATGCAAGCGGACGGTTGCCTGTGTCGAAGCGCACGGTCAACCTGCCGCGGCCGCACGCAAACGACTTCATGGTGACCGTGGAGCGCAGTCCCTGCCCGCCGTGGCAGCGGTTAAATGCAAGCATACCCATGCGATCGCCGATTTCATATTTGTTTGTCGGGTGAATCGGGTGGTTCTGCATGCCGAACGTCCAGACGGGCGGCAGGTCGTACACAGTCACCACGCCGAATTTATCAGGCTCCGCATCGGCGGCGTCGATGAACGCCTGGTTGAGATAACCGAACGTGCACTCGTCCTGACTGTAGAGCCATGGAAAAATCTGTGAGCATATCATCTGGAACACCTTGCCGTCGGGTGCGAAACGCGCCTGATACGCGGTGTGATAGGCGCGCAATGCGGCAAGGTAAAACGAGCCGCTTTCACGGGAGACGACGTTTGACTCGCCCTGATACCACAGCGTGCCGCGCGCGCGGATACCGGACAGCGGCGCAACCTTCAGGTTAAAGAGCGCGCAGGGCTGGGTGAAGTTAGCCCCGCCATGGGTATTAAACTTTTCTTCGGTCGGCAGCCGCCCGATTTTGGTTATGTAGCGCTCGACCTCGCCACCGTCCATGACAGCCTCGCGGGGCAGCCATGTCTCGATGGTCGTCGCGCCAACGGAGACGTTTAGAAATCCGACCGGAACCTCTGCACCGCTTTTGGCAAGCAGATCGTACAGCTTTGTCACCGCCGCCGACGCGCAGGCCGATACTCCGTCAAGCGCCGCAGTATCGTCGGCAGTAATCCACCTGCCGGCGAGATCGCGGGCTTCGTCAAACGGGAATTTTCCGTCCGGCGTCAGTCCGCCGAGCCAGTCCTGCGCGAATATGCGGATCTTTTTGCCTGCCATGCGGGCATAAAGCTCCGCGCGGTCACGCATAAAGATGTTGGGCATCTCCATGTTGGACTGCCCGGATGCTATCCACAGCTCGCCGAAGAGAATGTCGCTTATCTTTGTTTCTCCTTCGGAGTCTGCCACGATAAGGTCATAGGTGTCAAACGATGCAGCCGGCGCCTCAAGCGTCAGTCTGAAACAACCGCTGTTGTCCGCTTTGGTTTCATACCGGCGCGAGTCTCCCCCTCGCCTGGAAAGTACAGCCG
This sequence comes from Clostridia bacterium, assembly GCA_033808535.1. Lineage (GTDB taxonomy): Bacteria > Bacillota > Clostridia > Oscillospirales > CAG-272 > DTU078. The sequence continues at coordinate 3,882 of JAPXNL010000056.1, read as the reverse complement.
TGACAACAGAATCCGGCGCGGCGGTGCCGGGTATCTCAAACCTCGTACCACACTGAAATAATGCGCCGGATGAAAAAACGGACGGCAGATTAATCATTTATTCTCTCCGATTTTCCGATAAAATTATATAAATTTAAATCAAATGCCGTTCCCACTGTCCGGAACGACGATTTTATACGTTTATTATATCATTATGACATCGTTTTTACAAGAGCAGGCAATTTAAATATGTAATTTTTTCATGCGGCATGGTATTAATATTAAAAATATTATCAGAGTCAGTTGAATTTTTTGTAAAAGTAATTATAATATAATCAGATTATCTTCGGAGGAACTGATATGGCAAAAAGCTTTGGAGATCTGATAAGTTTTTTTCATATTAAAGAATACATAAACCAGATTATGGGGCGGTCATATCCGCCCGAACGCGACCGTGTCATCTCAGACCTGCGCGAACTTTTGGACGGCAGTGCTAAAATTCACGGTGAAAAGGCGTTTTTGCGCTTCAAGCGCGACGGCGAGGATTTCTCGCTTTCATTTGCCGGGCTTTATAAAATGACGGAGCGGCTTGCAACCGCATTTCACGCGCTCGGCATGAAAATCGGCACCTCCATTGCCGTAATCGGCGAAACTTCGCCGGAATGGATTGCTACATATCTGGCGGCGGTCAACGGCGGAAATGTGATAGTACCTCTCGACCGCGAGCTTACGCCGGACGAGATCTGCAACTTCATCAACCGTTCGGAGTCGCGCTGTGTGATGTGCTCTCCGACGGTAAGAAAAGAGCTTGAAAAACGCATTGACAAAATGCCGGACGTGCGCTTTTTCGGAGTGCTTCCCGAATGCGGGTTTGGCGAATATGCAGCCTGCGACAAGCCGGCGGAGCGGCAATTTGTACCGTTCAGGGAGTTTGTGGGATACGGGCGTTCGCTCATCGAAGGCGGCGACAATACATATAAAAACATCACCATTGACCCCGACGCCATGTGCGCGATATTGTTTACTTCCGGAACCACAGGTACGAGCAAGGGCGTCATGCTCTCACACCGCAATATTGCGACCGCCATCAACGGCAGCTATCGAATGATAGACGTGACAGCCGACGACGTGATGCTCTCGGTGCTGCCTATTCACCATACATACGAGATGACCTGCGGTATACTTACCCCGCTGCTTGTCGGCTGCACGGTGTGCATAAACGACAGCTTGAAAAACGTGGTTCGCAACTTCCAGTACTATAAACCGACCATTGTCATCCTGGTGCCGCTTTTTGTCAACACCATATATAAAAAAATAATGGATACGGCGCGCAAAAAGGGTGCCGACAAAAAGCTCGAGATGGCTGCAAAGGTATCCGACACGCTGCGTGTTGCCGGCGTTGACCTGCGCAAAACGCTGTTTTCCGAGATTATGGCAACCTTCGGCGGCAGGCTGACCCGCATTGTCTGCGGCGGAGCGCCGCTCAACCCGGATATGATCGGGCATTTCGAGTCGTTCGGCATCAATCTTACGCAGGGATACGGCATTACGGAGTGCGCGCCGCTGATATCGGTATGCCCATTCAACTGGAAGAAAGACCGCTCCGTCGGTCTCCCCATCCCCGGACTGGAGGTTATCATCGACGTTGAGGACACCTCCGGCGGACTTCCGATAGGCGAGATACTGGTGCGCGGCTCAAACGTCATGCTCGGTTATTACAAGGCTCCCGAGCTTACCGCGCAGGCGATCGTCGACGGCTGGTTCTATACCGGCGACTACGGGTATATAGACGAGGACAAATTCCTCTATATCACCGGCCGAAAGAAGAATGTGATAGTGCTTGAAAACGGCAAGAACGTATATCCGGAGGAAATTGAGGAACACCTTGAGAAAATCCGCCTGATAGCAGAATGCGCGGTTGTGGGCAGGCGCGCCGAGGACGGCGAGACAATTCAGATTACCGCAATTATTTACCCTGACTACGAATATGCACAGTCAATAGGTTTAAATGACAAAGAGGCGGTTGATGCTGCCCTCAAGGATCAGATAACCGCCCTCAACAAGACTCTGCCCGGATTCCGTCAGATACGCAAGTACGAGTTGCGTGACGAACCGTTCCCCAAGACAACGTCAAGGAAGATCATCCGCCATATGATAAGCTGACATCGCGCTGTCCGGGACGTAGAAAATTTGCACCTTCACCCGGATAGCGAAGACGGTTGCAAAATAGAATAGTACGTCGGATGCTGTCGCATCCGACGTACTTTTGCATTTGTAGAACATGTTTTAATCGAAATTTTACGCATGTAAATTATACAATTGAAGCAGGCAAAACAAACCAAAGATGACAATAAATGAAAAACGTCATAGATTTTTTATGCAATATGCCATATAAAATTATGGACAAGCCTTTAAAAATCGCTGTATTAACAGACTGTTTACAATATACAGCATATTCATTAATACACGGGTGTTATAATCGTTTTGCCTGGATGGAAGGTGGTATTCCTCTCTGCGCAAAACTAATTACGGAGGTAACAGGGCGTCTGTCAGCCTTTCTGCGCCGCATCAGCGCGTGGTTTTGACTGACTGCCGTCCACCAAACCAACAGTTATGAAGAAAATTCTGTCAGCGATCTGCATAGTACTGACTCTGACATTTGTGTCAGGAGTCTGCGTACAAGCTGCACCGCTGCTCCCGGGTGAGAATGAGATTAACGGCGCTCAAACTGAAATAATTCTCCCCGACCCAAACGAGATTTCCGACGAAGGCGGGCAATATGAAGAACCCGCCGCACCTATAATACTGGCGGAACCCGAGACACCCGCCGCAACACAGACACCGGTTGCAACAGAAACCACGACGACTACCCCGGCTCCCGCAGCGTCAGAAGACGCACAGGTTCTGGGAGCAACGGATGGCAAGACTCTTAAAATCGCCTTCAACGGCAACGTGAACCGGAAGCTGATTCCGATTCTCATAAACGGTGTTACATACGTCCCGTTCCGTATATTTTGTATGGAAGCAGTTCCGGGCGCTGTAATATCGTGGAATTCCGAAAACAAAACCGCGTACTGCGATTCGCAGGCTCTTGACATTGAAGTTCCGTTTGACAAAACCTATATAATCGCAAACGGACGCGTGCTTTTCCGCTATGATAAAAACATTGCGATAAACGAAACCATCTACGTTCCGGTTCGTTCGCTTGCCACCGCCATCGGGGCGTATGTCGAGTGGAATGCAAGTGAGAAGCTTGTTAACCTTGTGTTAACAGGCAAGCCTATTACCCCTGCGTCACAGTATTATAATCAGAATGACCTGCTGTGGCTGGCGCGTATAATAAACGCTGAAAGCCAAAGCGAGCCGCTGATCGGTAAAATAGCAGTCGGCGACGTTATTTTAAACCGGGTAGCTCACCCCGATTTCCCGGATACCGTATATGACGTTGTATTTGACAATCGCTATGCGATACAGTTTCATCCTGTCACCTCGCCGGTGATATACAACACACCGTCAGAGGAGAGCATTATAGCAGCAAAAGCCTGTCTCGAAGGTTTTTCAGTTTCAAAGACTATATTGTATTTTATGAATCCGCGTATTGCCGTTTCAAACTGGATAGCACGCAACCGCAGTTTCGTAATGGCTATCGGAAATCACAGCTTTTACGCATAAAATTTTATAAAAATGCCGTTCGGCGCCCGGAATAAAATCCGGGCGCTGTTTTGTTGTTGTGTCAAAAATGTTTATTAAGCCGTGCTTATCCGAATAAAACGGCGGACTGTCGGTACAGCCCGCCGCATCTTCGCATATTTTATTGTATAAGAGTATATTTGCCTATTACGGGAAGCTCTTTTGCCCTGCTGCTCGCCGCGTTTATAAGCAATATTATAAACAGCACGAAGG
>JAPXNL010000055.1:0-12965 GCA_033808535.1 Clostridia bacterium | reverse complement strand
CCCACACCCCCGCAAAAACCTCTAAACTGAAATTCTTTTTAAGTTATATACGGACTTTTAAGTGAATGCAATACCGTCCGGCTACCCCCTGCCGTTGTGCCGCCCCGGAAACCATTGCGCACTCCGCGCCGCCCCTCAACGTCATTCGCTTGCGAATGACGTTGGTCCCATTACCCCTCGGGGCAACTGAGTAGCCGCAGTGGAACGCGGCGCATCGAAAAGCAAAATCCAAACCGTTAGCGACACCTCCGAACGCCCTAATGACGTCCGGCGGTATCTTTTCAACCACAGTTTTTGCATATCGGTTGTACGGAGTTGTTGTTACGAGAAAAACAAAAAAAATCCGCCGCCGTATTTGCGGCAGCGGATACAATAATATTATATGTGTCTATAATCTTAATAGTTGGTCGCTTTAATCTGGAAAAATGCTTTCGGATGCTTGCAGACGGGGCACATTTCGGGTGCTTCGTTGCCGACCACTGTGTGACCGCAGTTGGAGCACTGCCATACGACTTTATCTTCGCGCTTGAATACGCGGTCGCCCTTGATGTTCTCAAGCAGCTTGAGGTATCTCTCCTCATGCTCCTTCTCGATCTTTGCCACAGACTCGAACAGGTAGGCGATGTCGTTGAAACCCTCTGCGCGAGCCTCCTCGGCGAATTTCTTATACATTTCGGTCCATTCGTAGTTCTCACCCGCTGCCGCGTCCTTGAGGTTTTCATCTGTCGGGCCTATGCCGTCGTGCAGCAGCTTGAACCAGATTTTTGCATGTTCCTTCTCGTTGTTTGCGGTTTCCTCAAACAGAGCCGCAATCTGTACATAACCGTCTTTTTTAGCCTGTGAAGCATAATAGGTATACTTGTTGCGCGCCTGGGATTCACCCGCAAATGCGGCCATCAGGTTGGCTTCGGTTCTTGTACCTTTCAGTTTACTCATATTATCTATCTCCTTTTTATATAAAATGGAATTGTTATTTACTCTTCTGCCGCGCAATTGTCGCAGATTCCCGTGAACAGCACCTTGCAGTCATCTACCCTGCAGCCGTTGCAGGTCACCGAATTGCAAAGAGAATTCGGATCCTCTGTCAGTACACCGTCAGCCTTTAGCTCGACGTCGAACACATTCCCGCACTTGCGGCAGACCGCGTGATAATGGTGCTCGTTCCTGTGGTCAACGTGGTCGGCTGAGTCCGGCACCTGCACTCTCAGCAGATGCCCTTCCTCGCAGAGAAGGTTTAAGTTGCGATATACGGTGCTGCGGCTGACCGCCGGGTTGCGCTTCCGGACATACTCGCAGACCATATTCGGGGTCGGATGGTTTTTCAGCGTCCGCACGGCATCCAACACCAGAGCACGCTGAATGGTATTGCGTTGAATAGCCACTTTCTCGGCTCCTTGTATATTATAATCAGTTTCTTAATAGTATTATATCGCATTTAGGATTACAGAAAAGTGTTTATATGTAACTTCTATGTTAACCGTTTGTGAATTCGGTATGCGGTATTGAAACAAACAGGCAGATAAGCTATAATAAAGTTGTAATAAAACTGAATTTCACAAACAGGGTGCCGCCATGATAGTCTCACAAAGATATCTGCTTCTGCCTGCAAACAACCGCGCGCCGTCTGTGCGTCTATCAATCTGCGCACGGGACGCGGCGCCGTATGAGCTTGATATAAAGTATGACGCTGCCACGCCCGCATATACGGCATATATAGACATTGCAAGATTTTCCGCCCGTGAGCTTTCGGTCACATTGCCCGACGGCAGCACGCCCTCTTTTGACACCGCGGATTCCCTGCCGCAGGATGCATACGACCAGCCGTACCGGCCGCAGGTCCGTTTCTCCGCCGCGCACGGCTGGACAAACGACCCAAACGGGCTTATATACGCATACGGACGCTGGCACATGTTCTTCCAGCACAATCCCGCAGGCACCGAGTGGGGCAACATGCACTGGGGGCACGCGACCTCACGCGACCTTGTGCGCTGGGAATACGACGGCGACGTGCTGTTTCCCGACGAACACGGTACCGTGTTTTCGGGCAGCGCCGTCCTTGACGAGCGCAACGTCTCGGGGCTCGGCTCATGCGGGCAGCCGCCGATACTGCTCTTTTACACCGCGGCGGGCAAGCCGTTTACACAGTGCACAGCCTACTCCGACGACGGCGGCAAAACCTTCAAAAAATATGCGCGCAACCCCATAATCGGTCATATCGCCGGGGAAAACCGCGACCCCAAGGTGATCTGGTGCGACGAGCTTGAGAAATACGTGATGGCTTTGTACCTTGAGGGCAGCGAGTTTGCGCTTTTATGCTCGGACAACCTGCTCGACTGGACGGAGCTTCAGCGGCTAACGCTGCCAGGAGATGCCGAATGTCCCGATTTTTATCCTTTGCTGCTCGACGGCAGTGAGCGCAAGTGGGTGTTCTCTGGCGCCTCCGACTACTATTTTACCGGCGACATAACCGGCGGGCGCTTCGTCCCGGACAGGCCTGCAAAGCGGCTCTTCGGCGGCAGGCGCGAAAGCTATGCCGCGCAGACCTTTTCCGGACTGCCCGGCTACCGCCGCGTGCGCATAGCATGGAACACGACATGGCACAATTTCAATGACAGCCCGTTTTCGATGTCGATGACCTTCCCCGCCGAACTTGAGCTGCGCACCATAGGCGGTGTACCCACATTGTGCGCCTCGCCGGTGCGCGAGATAGAGTCGCTTTTCACCGACGGTGCAGCGGTGGCGTATTATGCCGAGTTTGACGCAAGCGCCGATGCTCCGGACGCTACTGTGAGCGTTTGCGGCACGGATATCCCCCTGCCGTTTGCCGGACGGCAGCATGTGCAGGTCATACTCGACCGCAACGGCTGGGAGCTTTACACTCCAGACAGCGGGCATTACTATGTCGGCGGCGTGCCGTCAGGCGCTTCATACGTAGAATACGGCGCGGAGGAAATCACCGCCCGCGGCGCAGCTTTGGGGACTATTTCGCTGCGCGGGCTGAGCTCGATTCTGCGGCATTCATGCGCAGGGGCGTAAAATTCCCGCCCGCAATATTGGCTTATAATCACTTGTTTCATACAGTAAACATTATTTCAAACGGAGGAACTGCTTTTGGACAGCATCAATTCGGAATACACTGCTCCACTTTCATCAATTATAGAAGAATTTCAGCTTGAGGTTGTCTACCAGCCGCCGGAGGTAGATGTGCAGATAACACGCTCGGACGTAAACCGCCCCGGTCTGGCATTAAGCGGCTTTTTCGGCTACTTTGAGCCGGGCCGGATACAGATTATCGGCAACGGCGAGCACGACTACATGGAAACCATGTCAAAAACCGAGCTTCGCGAGCGCATCGAGGCTTTTCTTTCGCGCAAGCCGGTCTGCATTATTTACACTACCTCGCTTGACATTAACCCAATCATGCTCGAGCTTGCCGAAAAATACGAGATCCCGCTGCTGCGCACCTCGCGCCACACCTCCGAGTTTATGGCGGCGCTGATCGCTTCGCTAAACGTCAGCCTTGCGCCCCGCCTGATCCGCCACGGTGTGTTTGTGGAGGTATACGGCGAGGGTATCCTCATACTCGGCGACAGCGGCGTGGGCAAGAGCGAAACCGCCATCGAGCTTGTCAAGCGCGGTCACCGGCTGATTGCGGACGACGCGGTTGAAATCAAGCGCGTGTCGTCCAAAACGCTGGTGGGCAGCGCGCCTGAAATCCTGCGCCATTATGTGGAGCTGCGCGGCATCGGCATCGTCGACGTCAGGCGCATTTTCGGTATGGGTGCCGTCAAGTTAACCGAAAAGGTCGATCTTATAATCAACCTCGAGCCCTGGGTTCAGGGCAAGATGTACGACCGTCTGGGCATCGATACGGATTATACCGAAATACTCGGCATTAAAGTGCCCACAACGACCATACCGGTCAAACCCGGACGCAACCTCGCCGTGATACTCGAGATTGCGGCTATGAACAACCGCCAGAAGAAGATGGGCTATAATACCGCGGTCGAGTTCAACAAAAGGCTCATGGGTCAGATGGACATCGAAACCGACTGACGCGCCGTTAAATATTTTAAAGCCCTGAATCCTGCTGTATCCGGGTTCAGTGAGCAGAGCGGCGTGTTTGCCTGCGAAATTGGCAATCCCGCATCCCACGGCTTTCTTGATTTACCTCATACCCTCATCGCATAAGTCCGGCTTTGGCGACAAACGCCGGTTTATTCCCTGTTACGCAGCAGTTATGCAATGTTACAATATTGCTTTGTACCGCTTGACAACATCCATTATGTGGTGTATCATCAAATTAACCGGTATGAATAGAAATATAAATTTAACAGCGAAAGGGAAAGAAATATGCGCAAAATACTTATTTTTGTTTCACTCGTCCTGAGCGCGCTCATATTCTTCTCCTGCGCCGGCGACAGCGCGTCAGGCCAACCGGATGAAACCACTGCCGATGTAGAGACAACTGTAGAGGTAACGACGGCAGAGGAGACCACCGCACCGCCGACCACGACGGCACCTCCCGAAACCGAGCCTGAAACCGAGCCTCCCAAACTTACGGTTGTAAAAAGCTTCACCTTCACCGACCCGGCAGATATCGGCTGGAGAGCGGCAAACCAGGTTAAAGACCTGCGTGCCGAGGACGGTCTGTTGATTCTGACCAGCACGGGCGGCGACCCGTTTATCGAGTCTATCCAGCCGCTCGACATCGACGCCACTGAAATTGACGTCATCAGGATCAAGGTTCTCAACACGACCGAATCCTACAACTGCCAGTTCTTCTTTTCCACCGATACCGAATCCGCGATGAGTGAGGACAAATCCTATAAGTACATATACGACTTCTCATTCTCGGACCCCGACTCCGATGAATGGAATATCATCGAAATTTATACCGACGAATGTATAAAGTGGGAGGGTGTAATTAAAAAAGTTCGCTTTGACCCGACCACGATAGAAGGCGACGTTTTCATCGAATATATAAATTTTGAAAAATACGAAGACTAAAAACCTGACAATAACAAGGGGCGTCCCAAATCGGGGCGCCCCGTTTCAATCTCCGAGTTATTTTTTGCTTTTTTTCGGTTCCTTCGGCTCTTTGATATCTTTTATCTCTTTGCCTTGCACCGCTGCCATTGCGGCTTTGACATCCTCATCGGTTATCGGATAAATGCCCCCGCTGTAGCGCGCGCCGGTATAGAGCCAGAACATGCCCGCTCCCTCTTCCGCACGCAGCGACACTGTGCCGCCCAGCTCGCAGGGAGTCATTACCGGTTTGAATTTCAGTGTTTTCTTCGAAACAAGCCTGTTGATGAATTTAATGTAGAGGTACCGCACTTTATCGGCGTTTTCCGTCAGGTCGCGCCAGCGCAGCCGGTTTTGCATGTTGAAAAACCGGCGGAGCAGGCTGTTCTCGTTTGGGTCAAACTCGAAAAATTTCTCGTCGCGACCCCTGATGCGCGCGCCGCGCGACTGCAGACCCAGCATATTGCGAAGGCGCTCGGTCAGCTTTGCCAGATTTGCGCCCAGCTTATTGAACGCCCACCGCATTCCGCCAAATACAAATTCGCGCACTATTTTCGGTATCGCTTTGCGGAACGACAGCAGCGCCAGCAGATAGCACACCGCCATCACCAGCCACATAAGCTGCGACAGGTAGCGCATGGCGTCGTTTGTCTGCAGGTTGAAGTGATAACCCAGCCTTGTGTAGACCTGCAGCGCGACTGTGCCGACCGAGGCGTATACCGCGGTGCGGATTACGTATTTGCGGTTCCACTTCTTTTTAATTGTTATTTCTTCCGGCTCGCTGCGAAGCTTAATCTTTTCGCCCACTGGCTAATATTCCTCCTCGGACAGTTTTATCAGCGTGACCGAATTGCCAAGCAGCTGGAAGTTGCGTATATAGGTATCGATCATATTGGTTTCATACGGTGTAAGTATATATATCTCGGTATCGTGCAGGCAGCTTTTCACGTCTTCCTCGAGCAATGACAGAAACGACACGCCCACACTGGCGCGCACTTTCGCCATCTCGCGAAGTATCCCTTCCAGATGCAAGTCGCCGCTCTCTATCGGATAGCGTATCGAGGTCTCGCCGCTAACCAGCACGCAGTTTGCGGCAAATCCCGCGCGATAACCGTTATACGACGCCTCGCGTATCAGCGCCGACGCATATGACAGGCCAAGCTCCATCATGCGCTCATACTCGGCGGTCGGGACGGGAAATTTGACATCAAGCTGGAAGTTCAGGAAGACAAGCAGATTGCGGCTGCAGCAGAAATCGCGCTGGTTTACCTTTATGCCGGCGGTTCCGATCGCACCCGAGCGGGCTGTCGCCTTGAAGTTTATGCTGTTGAACGGGTCGCCGAACATATAGTCCCGTATTCCGTTGAGCGAAAACGGGTCGTATATCATGCGGCGCGCGGTTATACTGTCGCCCTGCAGGTTGCTGGTCGGCTTGATTATCCTGTCAATCGGCAGCACGCGCGGATATACATAGATCTCCGCCGGTGCGCTTAAGTAACGAACCTTTCTGTTATAATATATGTCGGCGGTTTCCAGCGCATAATAGCCGCGCCTTGCGCATTTTATCAGGTGGCGCCGGCGTATCTTCATAAACGGCAGCAGGTGGAACCGGCTTGTGAAATACTGCATCGGCTTTTTCGGATCTTTTTTGTATCCTTCAAGCTCCAGGCTGTTGTATAAGTACGCCTCGACGTTGACGAAAAACACCGGCAGGAAACTGCGGTTGTATATCGTCTCGATCAGATATACATACTCTGATTCGTAAACGCCCTTTTCCGAAAACTCGCGCGAATACTGCAGCCTTTGTATCGTTCTGCCTCGCAGCGCCATCGAAGTAAAGAACACCAGCAGGAGGAATACGGCGGTAAAAAACCCTGCCACCACCCACCGGAACCATTCAGCGTCGATCAGGAAGATATAGTCATTCATTATGTTTTGCCGTCCCGTGTTATTTTCCGGACGACCAGCCGAGAGCTGCCTCTGTCGGAACGGCTATACGGTTCAGCACATCTTCAATAACTTCAAAGCTCGCGTTCTTTTTAATGCGGGATGAGCTTGTCATGACAAGCCTGTGCGGCAGCACCGGCATAGCCGCACGCTTTATGTCGTCTGGTATCACAAAATCGCGGTTGGAAATGGCGGCAAACCCTTTTGCCACGCGCAAAAGCGACAGCGCTCCGCGCGGGCTGACGCCCAGCGCCACATTATCGTACGTGCGCGTCGCCTCGCATATGCGCACGATATAATCCATCAGGTCGCGGTGCACATATACTTTGACAACCTCGTCCTGACACATTATTATGTCTTCCTTTGTCGCCACCGGTTCAAGCTCGAAGAGCGGGTTGGCGTTGTTGAACCGGGCAAGTATGTCGATGCCCTCTTCGTGCAGCGGATATTCCATTGAGGTCTTGATAAGGAAGCGGTCGAGCTGCGCCTCCGGCAGCGGGAACACTCCCATGTTCTCGATCGGGTTCTGGGTCGCGACTACCATGAACGGGCGCGCGAGGTTGTATGTTACGCCGTCGATAGTCGCCTGGTTTTCCTCCATGCACTCGAGCAGACCCGACTGTGTTTTCGGCGTCGCACGATTAATCTCGTCGGCAAGCACTATGTTGGCAAATACCGGCCCGGGCACGAACTCGAACTCGGACTTCTTCATGTTGAAGTAGTTGATGCCGGTAATGTCCGAGGGAAGCAGGTCGGGAGTGAACTGTATGCGCTTTGCCTCGCAGTCCACAGATGCGGCAAGGGATTTGACAAGCATTGTTTTACCCGTGCCGGGAACGTCCTCAATCAGCATGTGACCGCGGCAGAACAGCGCTATAAGCATCAGGTCGATGACCTCGCTTTTGCCGACGATAACCTGGCTGATATTCTCTTTAATCCGTGTATACACGGGATAGACGGGGTTGGCCATTTACTGCTTTATCCTTTCAGGCGTTAATATTGTCACAGCGGCGCTCGAAACATTTAGTGTTTTACCGCAGTTTTAGTCAAAATATCTTATATGTTGTACATACATTATACATGGAATAGTGATATTTGTAAATAGACTTAAAAAACCAGCCAATAATATTTACATCTGATTAATAATTCGATTTACCGGCTAAGACGCGCCCCGGGGCAGTGTGGACGGCGTGAAATATTTACAAGCAATTAATAATTGTCGGAGTGTATGGTGATAAAATATAGCTTATGGAAAAGTATCTGCAGGCAGGAAAAATAATCAATACCCACGGTGTGGGAGGGCGCGTGAAGCTGGAGCACTGGTGCGATTCGCCAGAGGTGCTCGCCGGGCTCGACACGCTGTATTTCAAGCGAGGAGACGGGTTTTTCCCGCGCGCCGTAACCTCTGCCTCCGTGATGAAGGGGCGGTTCGTGCTCGCCAAGCTGGAGGGCATCGACACGCTCGAGGAAGCGGCGAAGCTGAAAAATACAATCGTTTACGCCGACCGCGACGACCTCCCGCTTGAGGAGGGCGCGCACTTCATATCCGACCTTATCGGGCTGGACGTTTTCGACGTCGACACCGGTGAGCGGCTGGGCACGCTTGTCGATGTGCAGCAGAGCGCGGCGTCGCAGCTTTATGAAATCGACACCGGCCGGGGCATGGCGCTTGTCCCCGTGGTTTCGGAGTTTGTCAAGCGCGTCGACCCCCCAACCGGCATATATATAAAGCCTATAGAGGGGCTGCTCGACCCGTGATGCGTTTTGAAATTATGACGCTCTTCCCCGAGCTTGTCGAATACGTTTTGTCGGTGTCGATCATCGGGAGGGCGCAGAAGTCGGGCGCGATAAGCGTTACGGCGCACAATATCCGCGACTATAGCACGGACAAGCACCGCCGCGTCGACGACACGCCGTACGGCGGCGGGATGGGCATGCTGATGGCTGCCCCGCCGATCGCCGCCTGCCACGACGCTATAACCGCGTCGCTGCCGAAAGAGGCGTCGGTCCGCACCGTGTATATGTCGCCGCAGGGCGCGCTGCTGAATCAGAAAACCGCCGCCCGGATTGCAAAATACGACGCGCTCATCATCCTGTGCGGCCACTATGAGGGCGTTGACGAGCGCGTTATCGAGGAGCTTGTGGACGAGGAAATCTCGATCGGCGACTATGTGGTGACCGGCGGCGAGCTGCCGGCATGCATTCTGGTCGACGCCGTTGCGCGGAATGTGCCCGGAGTGCTTTCGTCGGACGAGTGTTACCGGCTTGAAAGCCACACGGCAGGACTTCTCGAGTATGCGCAGTACACGCGGCCGCCCGTATTCCGGGGCAGGGCTGTGCCCGAGGTATTGCAGGGCGGCGACCATGCGGCAATCGAGCGTTTCCGCCGCAACAGCGCGATCGAACGGACGCGAAAAAAACGCCCTGATCTGATATTATGAAACAAAAACAAGACGGCGCTATTTTGAAAGAGCCATCCAATGCCGCCGGACGGCGCACCGCGCTGACCGTTTCCGCGATGATGGCCGCGACAGTGCTTGCAAAGCTGCTCGGTATGCTGCGCGGCGTTTTCATGGCACACGCCTACGGCACGTCCGGCGAAGCAAACGCTTTTATCGCCGCGTACCGCATTCCGAACAGCTTTTTTGACATCCTGTTCTCGGCGGCGATTGTCGGCTGCTTCGTGCCGGTGTATAACTCTTTCGGTGACGGCCAAGAGCGCGAGCGCGGCGACTTTGCGAGAATATTTTTAAACTTTATCCTGCTTTTAACCGGCGCGCTATCGGCGCTCGGAATGATATTTTCGCGGCAGATAATCGCACTTTTCACGCCCGGACTGCCGCATGAGACCGCGGAGCTGGCGTCGTCGCTGCTGCGGATCAGCTTCCCGTCGATTATTTTCATCGGCGCGGCGTACACGCTCGTCGGCGTCATGCAGTCAAAGGGGCGTTTCCTGCTGCCTGCCGCGATAAGCTCGGTATCAAATCTCTGCGTAATATTATATTTTATTTTCTTAAATGACCGGCTGGGCGAGCGCGGCATATACGGGCTTACAGTCGCATATCTCGTCGCCTGGTGCGCCCAGTTTCTCACTTTGGCGATGCCGCTCGCCGTGTCGGGCGCAAAATACCGCCCGATGCTCGATTTCGGCAACAAAGCGTTTCGGCGCGCGCTGAAAATGCTGCCGGCCATCATGGCAGGCTCGTGGCTGCTTCCCGCGGGAAGTCTTACGGCTGCCTTTTTCGCCACGTTTACCGGCTGGGACGGCGACGTATCGGCGTTTGACTATTCCTGGACCATTTACATCATAATAGCGGGCACGCTGGTATACAGCCTGTGCCAATACATCTTCCCCAATCTTGCAAAACGCTCCGGCGAGGGCGACACGGAGAGTTTCCGCTCGTCCGTTTCATCCGGTCTGCTCGCGCTGTGGGCGCTGACATTGCCGTTCATCTTCGGAGCGCTTATCCTCTCGCGCGAGGGCGTGGCGGTACTGCTCGTGAGGGGCGAGTTCAGCCCGGCAGACGCGGAAATTGTCGCGGGCGCGCTGCGAATGCTGCTCGCCGCAGTGCCCGCGTTTGCGATAAACGAGCTGCTCTCGCGCGTTTTCTACTCGCGGTCGGAGCCGGCTTTGTCGATGTATGCGGCAATCGCCGGCATAGCGGCTAATATTGTCCTCTGCACTCTCGCGGCTTTGCTGCCCGGATTCGGACTGAACATGGTGGCGCTGGCAAACGCGCTGGGTCAATACGCCTCCGCGGCGGTGCTGACCGTATTTGCGGCGAAAAGGATACCGGGACTTTTCGGGCGCGGGTTTTTCGCAAAACTTGGCGTAGCACTTCTGTGCAGTTTGGCGGCGGCAGCCGTCATGGCAGTCGTGTACGCCGTTTTGCCCGGCTCGCCATACGAGCGCGGGGATTTGGCAAACCTCGCAGTCTGCGTGGCGGTGTTCGCGCCTGCGGGAATACTTTATCTCATTCTGCTTAAGCTGACCGGCTTCGGGCTTCCGCGCAAAACAGGCGGCAGTCCGGCCGGAATAAACGGGAGCAATAACTGATGCGATCGAAGGGATTGCGCGGAGCGCTGGCGGGCAGCGCGATTTTGACCGCGCTGGACAGGTTTTCTAAAGCTGTATATAACGCTGCATCGCGCAGCGCCGTCGGCGGATTTCTGACAAGCTACGACGGCGATGCTCCGGCTTTCAGCCTGTTTTCATGGGTATGCGAAAAGCTTGGACTGGTGCGCGGCATATCAATACCGGTTAAACGCGCAATTGGCGGCGCGTGCGAGCGCAGCCTTGTCATGCGCGCCGTCAGAAAAATTGTACGGCTGGGCCTGCATATCTCCGTGCAGGTGTACGGCATCGGGCTGTTCTCCGCCGGCATGTATACCGCCATCATGTACCTTATAACCCGGTTTGCGCTTGGCAACGCCGACGCGGACATTCTCAGCCTTTTCATCGGCACTGCATGCGCTATCGTGTCCGTACCGCTGATGTTTTCAACGCAGCCGCTCGGCGAGGCAATTGCAGTCAGCCGGCTCGGTTCGTTCATCTTTATAACCATGCTCGGATTCAGGCGCGAGGTCATATGCGACGACGCTCCGGCGGTGGGTAAAAACACAGTAGCGTTTGTCGCCGGCATATTAATCGGGCTGTCCACTTATTTCATCTCGCCGCTTTATATGCTTGCCGGCACATTCGCGCTGATCGCCGCGTATATGCTGCTCTCAATGCCCGAAATCGGCGTGCTTGCGCTGATCGCCGCACTGCCTTTCCTGCCCACAATGATTATTGCAGGGCTGACTGTCGTCACCGCAGTATGCTATTTTCTCAAATTCATCCGCGGCAAGCGCGTGCTGCGGTTCGAGCTGCTCGATGTCACCGTGCTGATTTTCATGCTGTTCACCCTCTGCGGCGGCGTGTTTTCGATTAACCGCGCGCTGAGCCTGAAACCGGGGCTCCTCTATGTATGCTTTATCGCCGGTTATTTTCTGGTTGTCAACCTGATACGCACGCCCGAATGGTCGTCGCGCTGCATTTTCGCATTGATGCTCTCGGCTTTCGCGGTAGCAGCAATAGGGGTATACGAAAACTTCTTCGGGCAGCTGTCCCTGACATGGATAGACGCAGAGATGTTTGAAGATATCGAAGGCCGGGTTGTATCGACCTTCGCAAACCCCAACGTCCTTGCCGAATACCTGATTTTAACCTTCCCGTTTGCGCTTTCCACGCTGCTTTCTGCACGCAGGCCTGCCGCGCGGCTCGCGGCGCTGATTGCGACCGGCACCTCGGCATTATGCCTTATATACACCTGGTCGCGCGGCGCGTGGCTGGGGCTGATGCTCGCGCTGCTGGTATTCTTTTTGATATACAGCCGCAGGACGGTCATGGTGCTCAGCTTCGGGCTGCTTGCGGTGCCGTTTCTCCCGCTGGTGCTGCCCTCCACTGTTGTCACGCGGTTCACCAGCATCGGCAATCTTGCCGACACCTCCACCGCCTATCGCGTGCACATCTGGATGGGTTCGCTTGATATGGCGCGCGACGTGCTGTTCTCGGGGCTCGGCTCGGGGATGGGCGTGTTCGCCGCTGTATATCCGCAATATTCGCTCGGCGGTATCGAGGCCGCCCCCCACAGCCACAACCTTTACCTGCAGCTTGTAATCGAGCTGGGCATTTTCGGGCTGGTGGCGTTTCTCCTGGCAATGGTCAGCTTCACCCGCTCCGTGCTCTCATGCCGCACAAGAGACACTGTGACAGACCGCTCCCAGTATCTGCTCGCCGCCGCCGGCCTGTGCGCCATAATCGCGTTTTTAGCGCAGGGCATGACCGATTACGTCTGGTACAACTACCGCATATACGCCATGTTCTGGCTGGTGTTGGGGCTTACGAGCGCTGTCGCGCGCCTTGTCGCGGCGGAAAATACTGCAGAGCCCTGTGAGTTGTAATATAAACCGCAGCTGTAAACATGACAATAATCGTTTCATCCGAA
>JAPXNL010000054.1:10820-13022 GCA_033808535.1 Clostridia bacterium | reverse complement strand
CAGACTTTTACAAGAACCGGGACATACATATCCATGTCCCGGAGGGAGCAATTCCGAAAGACGGCCCGTCCGCCGGCATAACGATCGCGACAGCGCTGGTGAGCGAACTCTCAGGCGTGCCGGTGCACCGCGACGTGGCGATGACCGGCGAGATAACGCTGCGCGGTCATGTGCTGCCCATCGGCGGACTGCGCGAGAAAACCATGGCCGCCTATAAAGCCGGCATAACCGAGGTCTGCATACCGGAGGACAACAAACGCGACCTTGATGATATAGACCCGACCGTGCGCGAGGCGCTCAGATTTACACCCTGCCGAGAAATCGGAGAGGTGCTCAAAACCGCGCTGGTGCACAGAGAACCGCCGGCACAGCAGAGCGGCTCGTAACACCGGTGCGGCTTCACGGCGCTACGGTTTTGCGCACCGGTACGCAACGCCGGGGCGTTTTGTCGGCTGCAACGCGGTACGATTTACAGCATAACGGTCCGGCACCCCGGCACGCAACGCCGTAGCGGTTCGCGATGCAAGCCTGCACTGTCGCGGCACTTCGGTGCTGTAAGCCGGTATGTAATGCCGGTAAAGCTTGTCGGCATTTATCGCCGGTGCTGCCGCTGCGGATAGCGGCGCGGCATCCGGTTTGCAACGCCGACTCGGTATGCCGTATGCAGGCAGAGAAAAATAAAGGTTTATCATTCGTTGCCATGAAACTTAACTTAAACAACGTATCCCTTCACATTTCCGCCGGGCGCGAGGATCAGTTCCCCACCGACGGGCGTCCGCAGATCATCTTTTCAGGGCGCTCCAACGTGGGCAAAAGCTCGCTTATCAACACCCTTCTCGGGCGCAAGTCGCTGGCGCGCGTAAGCTCAATGCCCGGCAAGACGATAACGATAAACTTCTACGATATTGACGGCAAGCTTTGGTTTGTCGATCTGCCCGGTTACGGATACGCGGCGCGCAGCCGCGAGGATAAAGCGCACTGGTCGGCGCTGACCGACAGGTTTTTGCGCTCACAGTACAGCGGAATGCGATTTTTCGTGCAGCTTATCGATGCCAAAGCCGGCGCAACAGTCCATGACCATGCGATGGTCGACTGGATGAATGCCGCCGCTGTCCCTTTTGTATACGCTGCCACTAAGATAGATAAACTGAGCAAAACCGCCCGCGAAGCCCGGCTCGCCGAGATGAGGTCGCAAGGCGCGACGGTGATAGCATTTTCGTCGCTGACCGGAGAGGGTCGGGCTGAGCTTTGGGCGGAAATAAATAAATTTTTAGGGTAAGGCAGGTAAAGAACATTGCAAATTTCGACTCAGACCGAAGTTTTCTTTCGCAGGTTCGGCGACAAGGAAGGAATACGGCTGCTGGCGGAAGCCGGCTGGGACGCGCTCGATTATTCCATGTTCGACATCAACCCCGCCACATCAGTCATGACGCGGGCCGATTACCGCGATTACGCCCGCTCGCTGCGCGAGACCGCCGAGTCGCACGGGCTGCGCTTCAATCAGGCACACGCCCCGTTCCCCTCGTACAGACCCGACAATGATGAATACAACACCGTAATCTTCGAGCTTATTGTGCGCTCGATGGAAATTGCGGGCATACTCGGCGCGGAGATTATCATCGTGCACCCGATAACGCACGGTCAGACATACGACGAGCGCAAAAAAATAAACTTGGATTTTTACAACTCACTGCAGCCGTACTGCGAGAAGTTCGGCGTTATGGTCGCGCTTGAGAACATGTGGGGACATGCCGACGGGCGCGTCATCCCCGCTGCGTGCTCTACCGAAGCGGAGTTTGTCGACTACATAGATTCGCTCGACAGCAGGTACTTCTGCGCGTGCCTTGACATCGGCCACGCCGAAATGAGGGGCGCGGGCGCATTTTCGGCGGTCTCGATGATCCGCGCGCTCGGCGGGGACAGGCTGAAATCGCTGCATGTGCATGACAATGACAAAATCGGTGACCTGCATGCCATGCCGTTTACACGAGCGATTAAATGGCGCGAGATTGCCGACGCGCTCAAAGAAATTGAGTATTCCGGAGTCTTTACCTTTGAAGCCGACGGCTTTTTACATAACTTCCCGCATGAGCTGACGCTTGACGTTTCAAAACTCATGGCGAGTATCGGTCGCTATCTCGTGCGCGACATGAAGTAAGCCGGACGCGGGTGGTCTTTCGCCGCCGCTACGGGCGGATATTC
>JAPXNL010000054.1:0-10810 GCA_033808535.1 Clostridia bacterium | reverse complement strand
ATCCAACCCTGCCTTGGCATAAACGAAAACGGGCATCTCACTATTGCGGGGCGCGACGCAGTCAGCCTTGCCGAAAAATACGGCACTCCCGCATATTTTATCGATGAGGAAACCGTGCGTCAAAATTGCCGCGTCTACAAATCGGCGCTCGCCAAATACGCGCCCGCCGGTTCGCTTCCCCTCTACGCCGGCAAGGCGCTGTGCTGCGCCGCGTTGTACCGCATTATAGCCGAGGAGGGACTGGGCGCCGATGTGGTGTCGCCCGGCGAGATAGCCACCGCACTCAAAGCCGGATTCCCGATGGAGCGCACCTATTTCCACGGCAACAACAAAACCGACGCCGATATCCGCTTTGCAGTCGGAGCCGGTGTCGGCACCTTTGTCGTCGACGGCTTTGACGAGCTTGAGGCGCTCGACCGCATTGCCGGCGAGCTTGGCATAAGGCAGAAGATTCTACTGCGCATATCGCCCGGCATTGACCCGCACACCCACCGCAAAATTATAACCGGCAGCGTCGACTCGAAATTTGGCGTCGCAATCGAGACCGGACAGGCGCTGGAGTTCGCGCGGCGCGCATATTCGCTGAAAAATGTAAAACTTGAAGGACTGCACTGCCACATAGGCTCGCAGATATTCGAGCCTCATCCCTTTATCGAAGCGGCGCAGACAATGGTCGCGTTTGCAAAGGATTGCAGCAAAGCGCTTGGCTGGCAGCCGTCGGTGCTCAACCTTGGCGGCGGATTTGCGGTGCGCTATATTGACGACCATCCGCATATAGATATTGAAGCCAACATAAAGGCGGTGTCGGACGCGGTCGCCAAATCATGCGCCGACGCCGGGCTGCCTGTTCCCGTGCTGCTGCTCGAGCCGGGGCGTTCGATTGTGGCAAACGCAGGTGTTACGCTTTACACAATCGGCAGCGTCAAGCATATAACAGGATATAAAAGCTATGTTTCGGTCGACGGCGGCATGCCCGACAACCCGCGCTATGCGCTCTACTCCTCGCCTTATACTGTAATCGTGGCAAACCGCGCCGCTGAGCCCGCCGATTTTGAGTGCACCGTCGCCGGACGCTGCTGCGAAAGCGGCGACCTTTTGGCTGAGGGCATCAAAATTCAAAAATGCGCGCGCGGGGACGTGCTTGCTGTCTGCTGCACGGGCGCGTACAACTACTCCATGGCATCAAACTACAACCGCGTCCCCCGCCCGCCCATTATATTGCTTTCGCCCGGGGGCGACTATGTGGCGGTGGAGCGCGAGACATACGACGACATAACGCGGCTGGACAGCCTGCGCTGACATATCGCACACGCAAAGCCGCGCTGATTTTGACCCGGTATATTTTATAAAAAGCGTGTGAAACCCTCGCGGCATGTCGAGAATATAATAGTGCCGTGACTGATTTTACAAGGAAAACTCCCTATGCTTGGTGATTTCTTGTCCCGGGGCTTGACCATCGAGGACATACCACTGCTCATTTTGCGGATACCGATTATACTGATCGCGCTTACCGTGCACGAAACCTCGCACGGGCGTGTTGCCTTGTGGATGGGCGATACGACCGCCCGCGACATGGGGCGCCTGTCGCTGAATCCACTCAAGCATCTCGACCTTTTCGGCACGATTACGATGCTTGTATTCGGATTCGGCTGGGCAAAGCCCGTGCCCATCAACGCGCGCAGGTTCAAAAACCCGAAGGCGGGCATGGCGCTGTCCTCGCTTGCAGGACCGGTGTCAAACCTGCTGCTGGCGTTTTTCGGGCTTGCCCTTTTGCGCGTGCTGTATTTTATCCCGCCAGAATACGTCAGCCCGGGATTTTGGTTCTATCTGGTGCGCTATACGATATTTTTCCTTTATATGTTCGCTACGATGAACACGGCGCTGGCGATTTTCAACCTGCTGCCCATGCCGCCGCTCGACGGTTCGCGGATTTTGCTGTCATTTTTGCCCGAAAGGCTGTATTTCGGCGTGATGAAATACGAGCGCTATATAGCGCTGGCTATAATGGCACTGCTTTTCACCGGACTGCTCGACGTGCCCCTTTCATTTCTGATGAACGCGGCGATGGGCGGCATGACGAGATTGCTCGGGCTTGAGCAATTCATTTTGTGAGGTGCGGCTGTGGACGATTATCAGGAGCCGCAGACTCCGAGCTTTAAACTTGAGATCTTCGAGGGGCCGCTCGACCTGCTTTTGTCGCTTATTGAAAAGAACAAGGTCGATATCCTCGACATACCGATCTCGCTGATATTAGACCAGTATATGGAATACCTCGACGCGATGCGCGCGCTAGACATGGAGATCGCGGGCGAGTTTATCGTCTGCGCCGCCGAGCTGATGCTGATAAAAAGCCGCACGCTCCTGCCCAGGCAGCCCGACGGCGAGGAAGAAGACCCGCGTGCGGCGCTCGCCGCAGCGCTCATCGAGTACAAGCGCGCGAAAGCCGCGGCGGCAAGACTTGCCGAGCTTTACACAGTGCATGCCGGCAGGTATACTCGCGAACCGGATATACTGACGCCTACATCCGAGCCGCCGGTCGGGCTTGATGTGGAGCTGCTGCGAAGCGCATTCAACCGCATTCTCGAGAAAAAGCGTGAGTTTCCGCGGCTCGCGCTGCGCTCAGAGCGCACGCTTGAAACGCTGCTGGCAAACAGAACTGTACCGGTCGGCGAGCGTATAATCTGGATAATGCGCCGGCTGTACGGCAAGCCTGAGACGAACTTTGAGGATCTGCTGTATGCCTGCAGGACACGCTCCGAGCTGGTCGCGACGTTTCTGGCGTTGCTCGAGCTGCTGCGCGGACAGCGTGTTACAATACGCGGCGAGGGTGACGAGCTGTTTTTGACGCTCGACATGACGCACGATAGAACGCCCGCGCCCGCCGTAGATTCTGGCGAGCCGGGCGGATATGAGTTTTTATACGACGTTGGAACGGATGCGCTGCGCCCTGTAAACGACGACTGAATAGGATTTGATTTATCGTGAAAGCTGAAATGCTCGACAACCAAATGCCGTCTCCGGATGCCGATTCCACGGAACCGAACACCGGATCCGTAGAACCATCGCCGGATGACTTTTCTTTGTCTTTCAGCGATAAGAATATGGCTGAGACCATCGGGTACGGCTATGCAAAGCGCGCGCTTGAAGCTATACTGTTTGCCGCCGGCACGCCGGTTGCGCTTGACAAGCTCGCGGAGGCTCTGGGGCTTGATATCGCCACGGTTGAGCGACTGTGCGACGAGCTTGCCCGCGACTGTGATAACCGCGGCATACAGCTGCTGTCGCTCGGCGACCGGCGCCAGCTTTGCACACGCGAGGAGTTTGAGCCATATGTCAAAACGGCGCTCGGCATGCGCACGCCGGGGGGACTTTCGCAGGCTGCGCTTGAGGTGCTTGCCATCATCGCCTATAATCAGCCGGCGACGCGCGTTTTCGTCGAACAGGTGCGCGGGACTGACAGCTCCTATGCAATTTCGACCCTGATAGAACGCGGGCTTATCGAGTGCGTCGGGAAGCTCGACGTGCCGGGAAAGCCGAACCTTTACGCCACAACGCCGGATTTTTTGCGCTGCTTCGGCATATCGTCGCTGGACGAGCTGCCCGATATCGAAGCGCTGCGCATACCGGACGATGCTGGCGACGACCGGAGTGAATAATCATGTGGTTTCTGCTGCCGGTTTTATACATTTTAACCGCAGTCGCTCTTGTAGCCCTGCTGCTGCATTTTATATGGGTGCGCTTGCACGTCGTCTATGACGACGAAGACGGGCTACGCATCTGGCTGCAGATTTTGTTTTACAAGTACCAGTTTGTACCCGAAAAACCGGAGAAAATCAAGCTGCGGAACTTTAAAATAAAACGGTTTCGCAAGCTTGAGAGAAAGCGGCAGCAAAAAGCCGAAAAACAGCGCAGAAAAAAACATAAGCGCGGAAAAGAAAAACTGCTTACTGAAGAAATTTCTACAAAGCTGCCGCTTACCGAGAAAATCGCCCTGACGGTCAGCATTGTCAAGAGACTTATAAAACGATTTGCGAAGTATCTCTATATCGACGTGTCAAAGCTTTATATAAAGGTTGCAACCGACGACGCCGCTAAAACCGCTTACCTTTACTCGGCGGCCTGCCAGTCGGTGGCATACCTGACGGAACTGCTTGATAATCTTACCAACTTCGATGTGCGAAAAAACGCCGAGTTTGCGGTTTATCCCGATTTTACCACAGAGCAGTCGGAATTCGCCGTCAATTTCACCTTCAGAGTGCGTGCAATAGATCTGCCGAAACTGGGTGATTTCGGCACAAGCCTGCTTACGACAGGAAACTAGATCCTGACGAAGCCTAATAAAGTTACAGCAAGTTTAAATACACGGAGGTTATCGCAAAAATGCCAGAAAGCAAACTGAGCGATATAATTGCCACTTCACTTGCCAGCATTAAAGAACTTGCCGACGCAAATATAATAATCGGAGAACCTATTTTGGCCGGCAAAACCACCATTATACCCGTTTCGCGCGTTTCGGTCGGCTTCGCTTCGGGCGGCGTCGATTATTTCGGCAAAGGCGGCAAAGCGGCGCAGTCATCTTCTACCTCAAACGGCACCATTGTCAACGGCGGCAACGGCAACGGCAAACATTCCCCTCTCCAGAACTTCGGCGGCGGCGGCGGAACAGGGCTGACCGTGACCCCTATCTGCTTTCTTATCGTAAAGTCAGACGATGTCGAGCTGCTCACCATAGCGGAACCCCATTCGCCGGGCGTTGCGGGAATAATCGAAGCAATCGGATCACTTATCGAGCGCTCCCCTGAGCTTGTGTCTAAGTTGAGAAAGGCATTTGCCAAAGACGACGACTCAGACGACGATCCCGCCGCATCTATCTGACCACATTTTACCGAACTGTGAATACGCGCAGGCGTGTTTTCATATAAATGCTTGTAAGCAATTTTATATGAAGACATTTCCGGAGGCGTGTTTTGGCAGGATCGGGAACTTCTTTATTGCAAAAAATAAGAAAATTCTGCATATCTTTTGCACTAATACTGCTTGCTGCCGTCACACTGACACCGGCGTTTATGCCGGTGCACGCTAATACTGCACCGCTGTCGGTATCCGCCAAGTCGGCTATTCTTATCGAGGCTTCCACCGGGCACGTGCTCTATGAAAAGGATGCGGACACACGCCGTCCAATGGCATCTACCACGAAGATTATGACAACGATCGTGGCGCTTGAGCACGGCGACATGTCCGACCGCGTGACAATTTCGAAAGCCGCGGTGGGTATCGAGGGGTCGTCTGTCTACCTTTACGCCGACGAGGAGCTGACGCTTGGCGAGCTGCTCTACGCCGTCATGCTCGAAAGCGCAAACGATGCCGCAACCGCCGTCGCCATAGAGATTGCGGGCAGCGTCTCGGCATTTGCGGAGCTGATGAATCAAAAAGCCCGGGAGCTGGGCATGGCTGACACATGTTTTGCAAATCCCCACGGGCTCGACAACGAAAACCACTATACAACCGCGCGCGATCTGGCAAAACTGACCAGTTACGCGATGAAAAACGAGACATTCCGCGAGATAGTTTCGACAAGACGCAAGACAATCCCGCTGCACGAAGGGGGCGGCGTGCGCCTGCTGCTCAACCACAACAAGCTGCTGCGGCTTTATCCCGACGCGATCGGGGTGAAGACCGGCTTTACCAAAAAGAGCGGGCGCTGTCTTGTCTCGGCTGCCGAGCGCGACGGCATTATGCTTATCGCGGTGACGCTCAACGCGTCGAGCGACTGGAACGACCATACCGCAATGCTCGACTACGGCTTTTCGCAGCTCGAGCGCGTGACGCTGGCAGAGGCAGGCACGCTGTCATACGCTTTGCCTGTCGTGGGCGGCACCTCGCCGTATGTGTTTGTCAGCAATGCCGAATCAGTCTACGCGGTGCTGCCAAGAGAGCACGGCGAGATCACAAGCGATCTGCATCTCAAAAACTTTTACTATGCTCCGGTCTCGAAAGCGGATCCTTTGGGCAAGGTTATCTGGCGCTGCGACGGTGAGATAATCGCAGAGTGCAGGCTGACAGCCTCGTTTGACATACCTAAGCAGCGCGAAAAAACTTTCTGGGACTGGCTGGCCGACCTGTTTACAGGGTTTGGTCTGCTGACAAAGGGGATGTGAAATTTTTGACGCTAAACGATAAAATCGTGGCTTTGGCCGAGAAAATAAAGGCAGAGGGCATTCCGGTGATAAACATCGCCGCATACAGCGGCGGCACGTTTGCCATGCGCATGATAAATCCCAACGCCGGCGCGCTCAACTGCTATTCAATAACCAAAAGCTTCACCGCTACCGCGGTCGGAATTGCCATGGATTTTGGCATGCTGCGCATATCCGACCGCGTTATTGACTTTTTCCGGCGGGACGAGCTGCCGGACAATCTGCCCGACGGCTGGGAAGATGTCACGCTGCACCATCTTCTGACACATACCACGGGACAAAGCAGGGGCGTGCTTTTCGAGGGTGACCGCTATAACCGCAGCCATGAGCGCGACTGGATCAAACGCAGCTTTGACGTCGGGCTTGACGCGCCGCCCGGCGAGCGTTTCACATACAGCAACTCAAACTACTTCCTCGCCGCCGCGATTGTGCGGCGCGCGACCGGCGCAGATACCGAACAGTTTCTGCGTGAGCACCTGCTCGATCCGCTGGAGTTCGGCGCATGCGCCTTTGAGCGCGGCGAGTCCGGCGATATAATGGGCGCGACCGGATTTTTCGTCTACACCTGGGACATGTGGAAGCTCGGTTATGTCTATATGAGCGGCGGACTTGGATTTGACGGGCGGCGTCTGCTGTCAGAGGAGTGGGTGCGCATGGCGCTGACCGATCAGGTCGGGCTGAAAGACGCGCCGCGCTACGGCTACGGCTTCTGGCTGGGCAACGACGGCAGGTTTACCTGCTCCGGCGCAAACGGACAGACTATCCGGGTATTCCCCCGCCATGATCTCATCTTCGCGGCTCACGCCGCAGGTGATCCCGATTACGACTCATTGCTTGCCATGACCTTCGGCGTATGAATACTGCAATAAAACTGTTTTGTATATTCGCTGCGGCTGTTCTGCTCGCCGTGCCGGCGTGCGCGGTTTATGCCATCGACGTTATGGAGCCGCAGACATTCACCGATTCAGCCGGAACCGTGCTGCCATACCGCATCTACATACCGCCTGCTGCGGCAAACGGCGAGACGGACAAGCTGCCGCTGCTGCTGTATCTGCACGGATCAGGCCACCGCGGCACCGACAATACCGTGCAGGTCTATTTTGAGCCGGGAATTTTCTTCCGCGTGCTCGGCTCCGAATACAAAAACTGCATACTCGTCGCGCCACAATGCCCGGATGGAATGCAGTGGGTAGACACGCCGTGGGAGGACGGCTCATACAACACGGATAAAGTGCCCGAGTCGAAGTATTTGCATGCGGTGTACGAGCTGGTGCTCTCGCTGCTTGAAAATGCTCCGACCGACCCTGACCGGGTTTACGTCACGGGCCTGTCGATGGGCGGATACGGCACATGGGACCTTATCCTGCGCCATCCTGAGCTTTTTGCCGCGGCGGTGCCGATCTGCGGTGCGGGCGATCCTTCAAAAGCCGATGCTATTATGACGCTGCCCGTCTGGATTTTCCACGGTGCCGCCGATGAGGTGGTGCCGCTTGCCGGCTCGCGCGACATGGCAGCAGCGCTGACTGAGGCGGGCAGCAGCGTATTCACTTACACCGAGTATCCCGGCGTCGGCCACAACTGCTGGACGGACGCTTACTTTGAGGAAAATCTGCTAGACTGGCTGTTCGCTCAGTCAAAATCACAGCCAGCCGCTTCGCCGGCTGACAGCGGTGCCTCCGGCCGGGCTGTCGGGCAGATTTTAGCCGTTACGCTCATCGCTTTGGCCGGGCTTGGCGTTTGGAAGGCTGTAAGCACTTTGCGCAGAGGTGTAAAATAATCATACTTTACGGGGTGTCTGCATAATGAAACGGATATTACTTTTGCTTTTGATCATATCGGTGCTGTCGTCGGTGCTTTTATCCTGCCGGACAGAGGGCGACTCGGACGATAAGGACAGCGGCGCGCCGGATAACGCGTCAGCCTCTTTGCCTCCGCTTGCATCAAACGGCACGGCTAATTTTACTATCGTGCGCTCTGACCTGACAAACTCCGAGCAGGCAAGGCCGGCGGTGTTGGTCCGCCAGGCGCTTGAAGCCGTCACAGGCGCCGACTTCACGCTTATAACCGACTGGGAAAATCCGATGCCCACCGAGGAGGAGCTCTCCGCGCGATATGAGATACTGGTCGGCGACACCAACCGCGCCGAAAGCAGGCAGGTGAAAGCCAAATTAACCGGAGCCGACGAATACGCAATCGAAGCCGTCGGCAACAAGCTGGTTATCGTGGCGGCATCCGACCGCGCGCTGGTCTCGGCCGTCGAGTATTTCTGTGATTACATAGGCTATAACCCCGACGGCGGGACTGAAACAGCAACCGAGCTTTCGCTTGGCGAAGGGTTTACATACAAGGGGGCATACGAGATGAAGATCGCACCGCAGACACCTGACGCAAGACCGTGTATAGTTGATAAGCTTTACCCCACCGATGACATTGTCGTAGCCGACAGGATACTCACGCTTGACTACAGCGCGGACAGCACAGGCGAGCAGGACGTGACAAAACTGCTTCAGAAAGCGCTCGACGACTGCGCAGCCGAGGGCGGCGGCACTCTCTGGCTGCCTGCCGGAAAGTACCGGCTGACCAAAGGAGTCACAATCCCCGCTTTCGTTACATTGCGCGGCGACTGGCGCAATCCCGAGGGCGTCACCGACGGCGAGTACGGCACTGTCATCATCGCGGATGTGCCGTCTGAGGACGCAGCGCTTCCCGCACTGTTCACCATTCGCGGCAGCGCCGGCGTATACGGTCTGACCGTCTGGTATCCCGGGCAGAAGATTGAAAATGTTCAGCCTTACCCCTACACGTTTTATATCAACGGCCAGGGCGACGGCTATATGCTCCAGTCTGTTATGAACGTGACGGTGCTAAACGGCTACCGTGGCATCGGCGCGTGTGTTGTCGAGGACAACGCGCATGAGCAGATGACTATCGACGGCGTGTACGGCACCTTCCTGTACCGCGCCGCGACCGCATATAACCAGGCGGACGTCGGCACATGGAAGAACCTTTTCATCGACCCCGTGTACTGGGCAAATGCAACTGCCGCGTTCAACGCGCCGGACTATGATGATATTAAGGCATACACGCTGAAAAACGGCGAAGGACTGATTTTAGGCGATCTGGAGTGGACGCAGTTTGCCAACGTGCGCGTGAAGGACTACTCTATCGGCGTGCATATCGTCAAGGGCAAGCGCATCGAGTTCGCGGGCGCGCTGTATGATTTCAACATCGAGAACTGCGGCACGGGCATACAGGTCGACTCTATCGACAGTCGCTGGGGTATGGTGGTGGCGCGCGGCAGCATTACAGGCTGCGATATTCCGGTGAAAAACGACTCGGCCGGCATTGTCAAACTCTGTGGCGTAAACTACACAGGCACACCTGCGGGCGACGGCGAATATGCAATCGACAGCGCTGACCTGTCCGCTTACAACCTAAACTACAACGCCGCGCCGGTCAAACCTGCCGCCCGCCAGCTGTTTGTGTTCCCCGGCGATAAGACGGGCGCGAGCGACGTGTCCCGCGACCTTGCGATGTTCATCGCGGCGGCGCAGAAGCAGGGCGGCGGCATTATATACCTGCCCGGCGGACGTTACAGGCTCGACAGCCCGGTTGTCATCCCCGACGGGATGGAGCTGCGGGGAGTCGGCTCGGTGCCCGAACGCGACCAGGGCAACAACAGCGCCGGCACCGCAATTATGGCGTATTACGGGGCAGGCACAGACGACCCGCTCTACGCGCAGGCGCTTATCACATTGGGTCGTGGCAGTGGCGTGCGGAATATGCGCGTACTCTACCCAGAAAACAAGTCGGGCACGGATAAGCCCGAATATGCGTTTGCGATACGCTCGACCGACGACAACGCCTATGTCGTCAACTGCGCGATTGTCGGCGCGTATGGCGGCGTGGACTTCAACGGCGCAAACAATCACTTTGTGAAAAAGCTTGTCGCTTACTGCTATAAGTATGCGGTGCGCGCCGCTAACTGCGAGGGCGGCGTAATCGAGGGCTGTCTGCAGAACGGCACCGTCGCGGTGCGCAACGCGATGGCGGGCTATGATTTCGCGGCGTGGCCGGATGTCAACGGTTACACTCAGCTTCGCACCACGCTGTTCTATTTCTACAACGCCAAGAACCAGATGCTGTTCAACAGCTTCGCCTACGGCGTTCGCACTTTTGTGGAGGCGGCGGAGTGCGAGAATCTGCTTGTGGCAAACGTGGGTTCCGACAATATCGGCGGGCCGCAGACTATCGTGCAGTCTGGCGAGTGCGTGCTTATAAATGCGCTGCGCTATAACGGCAAGTCGATCCTCACCGGCGACGGCGCAAAACTCTCGCTCTATAACCGCCTGACAATAGGCAACAAACACGAGCCGAATGTCGCAGGGTGATATATAGACTTTAACCGGGCAAATCTCTTAAAGGGGGTTTGCCCTTTTTAGTTGCCGCAGGGGGATGCGTATGTGGGGGAGCTTTTTGAAAAAAGATCCCCCACACCCCCGCAAAAACTTTGAGGAAAAAGATTATTATATTTTCACCCTGCTTTTCAGTTGCTCCTCGCTGTAAAACCTGTATTTATCGTTGCACCTTTGATTTTCTACTTAACAATATTT
>JAPXNL010000053.1:0-13111 GCA_033808535.1 Clostridia bacterium | reverse complement strand
AGAGTACAACGCGCGGTTCGGCGATCCGGAGGCGCAGGTCGTGCTCCCGCTGATGAAAACCGACCTGCTCAACGTCATGGACGCGGTCATCGACGGCGGGCTTGACAGGCTGCAGATTGAATGGGACAGCCGCGCGGCGGTCTGCGTCTGCATGGCAAGCGGCGGATATCCGGTAAAATACGAAAAGGGCTTCCCGATCACAGGGCTTGACGGTATAAACGGAGACGACATTTACGTTTACCACGCCGGCACTGTTGTAAAAGAAGGCAAAATCGTCACATCCGGCGGGCGCGTGCTGGGCGTGACGGCATTGGGCAAAACCGTGGAGGACGCCGCGGCGAAGGCGTATGCCGCAGTCGCCGGGATTAAATTTGACGGGGCGCATTACCGCACCGACATAGGTGTGAAATTACATGAAAACAAATGTACTAAACCATATTAAAGCCATGATGACCACGCTGTCGAAGGGACAGCGCGCCATCGGACAGTTTATCTTAAACTCATACGACCGCGCCGCATACCTGACCGCAGCAAAGCTGGGCGAGGAAGTGGGTGTATCCGAATCCACGGTCGTGCGCTTTGCAAACGTGCTGGGCTATGAAAGCTATCCGGCGCTGCAGGAGTCATTGCGCGAGCTGATCCGCACGATGCTGACCTCAAAACAGCGCCTGAGCGTATCCGGCGACATTCTGGGCGGCGGCGACGTGCTGGAGCAGGTCATGAACTCGGACATGAAGCGCCTGCGCGCAACGCTTGAGACAGTGTCGCGCGAGGATTTCAACCGCGCGGTCGACACGCTGCTTGAGGCGCGGCGCATCTATATTATAGGAATGCGCTCGTCGGCGTCGCTTGCGAGCTTCGCGCACTTTTATTTCAAGTTGATATTTGAGGAAACACAGCTTGTGCAGACCACAAGCGGCAGTGAGATATTCGAGAGCATGCTGCGCATCGGCGAGCGCGACGCCGTGCTTGCAATCTCGTTCCCGCGCTATTCAAAGCGCATTATAAACGCCGTCGAATATGCCAAATCGCGGGGCGCTGCAGTGATTGCGCTGACCGACAGCCCCGACTCGCCAATCGCTATGCCCGCCGACGTGCGGCTGCTGGCGAAAAGCGAGATGGCGTCGTTTGTGGACACGCTCGTCGCTCCGCTGTCGATAATCAACGCGCTGATTGTGGCTATCGCGCAGAAGAAGCGCGACGAGCTGGGCGAACTGTTCGACCGGCTTGAAGCCATCTGGGACAGCTACGACGTATATGCGAAATAAACCGGAGGTACAATTGTCATGCCGCCCGTAAGCGTGGCGGTGATAGGCGGCGGGCCGGCAGGCATGACGGCGGCGATATTCGCGTCGGCCGCCGGCGCGGAAGTTACTCTTTTTGAGCGGGGCGACAGGCTGGGGCGCAAGCTGGGCATCACCGGAAAAGGGCGCTGCAATCTCACAAACAACTGCGCGCCCGATGAATTTCTGCGCTCCGTGCCGACGAACCCCCGTTTTTTATATTCTGCTCTTTACGCGTTCCCGCCACAGGAGCTTATGGCGTGGTTTGAGTCGCTCGGCGTGCCGCTTAAAACCGAGCGCGGCAACCGCGTGTTCCCGGTATCCGACCGCGCCTCCGACGTGGTGAACGCCTTGCGACGCGAGGTGGGTCGCGGCTGCCGGATAGTGCGCGAGCGCGTCACAGGCATAAATGCGGACGGCGGCGCTGTCACGAGTCTGCGGACCGCGAAGGGTGAATACAACTTCGACCGCGTAATAGTCGCGACGGGCGGGATGTCGTATCCCATGACAGGTTCCGACGGCGACGGATTCAGATTTGCCGAAGAATTGGGGCTGGAGGTCGTGCCGCCGACACCCGCTCTTGTGCCGCTCGAGACGGTTGAGGACTGGTGCGCCGAGGCGATGGGGCTTTCGCTGCGCAACACCGGGCTGAAAGTGACCGACACCGAAACCGGCAAGACGGTTTACGAGGATTTCGGCGAGCTGATGTTCACGCATTTCGGGGTCAGCGGGCCGATGATACTGTCCGCATCGTCGTATCTGCCCGATATCAGGCCGGGCAGGTACCGCATCTCGCTTGACCTGAAGCCCGCGCTCGACTTGCGCGAGCTTGACGCGCGGATACTCTCAGATTTCTCTAAATACGCAAACCGCGATTTTATAAATTCGCTGGGCGACCTGCTTCCGGCGAAGCTGATACCGGTTATCGTGAAGCTGTCGGGCATCGACCCGCGCCGCAAGGTCAACTCGATAACAAAAGCAGAGCGCGGGGCGCTCGTCGCGCTGCTCAAGGGGCTGACCTGCACGGTCAGGCGCACGCGCCCGATAGCGGAGGCGATTGTCACCTCCGGCGGCGTGAAGATATCGGAACTCAACCCGCGCACCATGGAGTGCAAGAAGATCCGCGGGCTATACTTTGCGGGCGAAGTGATAGACGTCGACGCCTACACGGGCGGGTTCAACCTGCACATCGCCTTTTGCACCGGACGCGCGGCGGGCATCGCGGCGGCAGCGGAAAACTGAAAACCCGTCTGTCCGGCGGCGAATTAAAAACACCGTCCGGACAGCGGTTTACGATACTTATTTTTAGTATTGCAAAGAGGTAAAGATGAGTCACAACATTGCAATTGACGGCCCTTCGGGCGCAGGCAAGAGCGTGCTGGCAAAAGCGCTGGCAAAAGAGCTCGGGTTTAAATATGTCGACACCGGCGCGATATACCGCACGGTGGGTTATTATATGTACGAGCACGGTATAGACATTTCCGACGCAGCGGCTGTCGGGGCGGCGCTTGAGGGCGTTGAGATAAAACTCGATTACTTTGACGGGACGCAGCATGTGCTTATCAACGGAGTTGACCCCGGCGACAAAATCAGGCTGCCCGAGATTTCGATGTATGCCTCGGCGGTCGGGGCGATTCCTGCCGTGCGCGAGAAGCTGCTCGAGGTGCAGCGCGAAGTCGCGCGCGAAAACAATACGGTCATGGACGGGCGCGACATCGGCACCGTCATTCTGCCCGATGCGGAGGTCAAGATTTTCCTCTCAGCAAGCCTTGACGACCGCGCGCGCCGCCGCTGGAGAGAGCTGCGCGAAAAGGGCGTGGAAACCACATTTGAGGAGGTGCGCTCCGACATGGAGCAGCGCGATCTGCGCGACTCGACGCGCGCGCTGGCGCCGTGTGTGCCCGCACCCGACGCGGTGCTTCTCGACAACACGGGCATGACGCCCGATCAGACGCTCGCGATTGCACTTGATATTGTCCGCTCGAAACTGGGGGCGCAGGTTAAGTGACAAAGTTTTACGCGTGGATATACAAGCATTTCCGCCCGCTGGTGCTCTGGTTTTTCAACATCCACATCACCGGCTCGGAAAACGAGCTGATGGAAGGCGGCTGTCTTGTCTGCGCAAACCACATATCGAACAGCGACGTGGTGGTGCTCGCCGCCGCGCTGAGACGGCAACCGCGCTATCTGGCAAAGGCGGAGCTGTTCCGCGTGCCGCTGCTGGGCAGGCTTGTAAAAGCGCTGGGCGCGTTTCCGATAAAACGCGGAGGCGGCGATATAGCGGCGATCAGAACGACGCTGGAGCTGTTGAAGCAGGGAGAGATGGTCGGATTTTACCCGCAGGGCACTCGCCACATCGGCGTTGACCCGCGCCAAACGCCCATCAGGCACGGAATTGCGATGGTAGCGTCACGCGCCGGGGTGCCCGTGCTGCCGGTGTGCATACAGACGAAAGGTTTTAAAATTATGCCGTTCCGCCGCATAGACGTGCGCATCGGCAAGCCGATTTATCCGGACGAATACGCGGTAACAGCTCGTACTCCTGAGGAATACAAGCGGGTGTCTGAGTTTATTTTCAAAAAGATAACCGATATGATAGAGGATTAGCCGAATGGAGATAATAGTCGCCGAGCGTGCGGGATTCTGCTACGGCGTGAAACGGGCGGTCGAGACCGCAGAGCGGCTCATCGCCGGAAACAGAGGCGGCGCCGCGCGGATTTATACGCTTGGCAAGCTGATACACAACCCCGGCATCATTGCGGAGCTTGAGAGCAGGGGAGTACATGCCGTAACGGAAGACAGGCTCGACGAGCTTGCCCGGTCGGCGACGGAAGACAGCCCCGTGAAGCTCATCACCCGCGCGCACGGGGTGACAAAGCAGGTTTCAGAAAAGCTGCGCGCACTGACGGAGCAGTATCCGCACTTCGAATATGTGGACTGCACCTGCCCGTCGGTCACGCGAATACACCGGCTCGTTGCGGGGCATCCGGGCGGTGTCACGATTATCATAGGCGACGCCGCGCATCCGGAGGTTGTCGGAACAAAGAGCTTCGCAGAGGGGCCGGTGTTTGTTTTTCCGTCTGCCGAAGCGCTGGAGCAGGCCGCGGATATGCTGCACGCCGTGCCAGAGGCCGAATACGGCGTGATTTTGGTCGCGCAGACTACACATTTGTCACAGGATTATAAAAATTCTCAAAAAATTATTCAAAAGGTATATACAAAAGTAAAAATTTTTGATACAATATGCAGAGTGACGGAAAATCGGCAAGCCGAAGCGGAAGAGCTGTCTAAGAATGTCGACCTGATGATTGTGGTCGGCGGCAGGGATAGCTCAAACACCAACCGGTTGTACGAAACAGCGAAGCGCAACGGAACCCCGACGCTGCTTGTCGAAAACGTGTCCGAGCTGCGGGATTGGCTCAACTCTCCAGACGGTGCGGGCCGGACGTCGCGACCTGTTTATAAAGTGGGAATTACCGCAGGCGCATCGACGCCGAGCGGCATTATTGAGGAGGTCAAAACACTAATGACAGAGCAGGACAAAATCCTCGCCGCGGAAGAAGCGGCAAACAACGCGGAGGTCAAGGTCTACGATGAAAACGACTTCGCGGGAATGCTTGAAGATTCTTTAAAAACTATAAATACAGGAGAAACAGTAAGCGGTATAATCACATTCGTTTCGCCCGCCGAAGTGCACGTGGATCTGGGAACGAAGTTCACCGGTATAATTCCGCAGTCCGAAATTTCGGATGATCCTGCGTTTGATGTTATGAAGGAATTCAAGGTCGGCGACGAGATAAAGGCCATCGTGACGCATGTAAGCGACAAAGACGGCACCGCGACGCTCTCCAAAAGGCGCGCCGACAGCATTATCGCATGGGAAAACATAAAGGAAGCATATAAAAACAACAAGATTATCGAAGGCAAAGTAACGGAGGTCATCAAGGGCGGGCTGCTGTTCGACATAGGTTCGACAAGGCTGTTTGTCCCCGCGTCGCAGTCGGGAGTCGGCCGCGGTCAGGATCTGTCGGTGCTGCTTGGCACAACGCAGCGCGCGCGCATTATCGAGCTTGACCAGAGCCGCCGCCGCGCCGTCGCGTCGATTTCTGTGGTAAAACGCGAGGAGCGCAAGGAACAGGAAGATAAGTTCTGGCAGACCGTCGAGGTCGGCAAGAAATACACAGGCCAGGTCAAATCGCTCACTTCTTACGGCGCATTTGTCGATCTGGGCGGAGTGGACGGCATGGTGCATACATCCGAGCTTTCCTGGAAGCGCATTAAGAAGCCCGCAGACGTGGTTTCGGTCGGCGACGTCATCGACGTCTATGTAAAGGAACTCGATCCCGAGCGCAAGCGCGTTTCGCTTACCTATAAGACCGAAGAAAACAACCCGTGGAATATATTCACAGGCAAATACGTCATCGGTGACACGGCTGAGGTTAAAATCGTCAGCTTAACACCCTTCGGAGCGTTTGCCGAGGTCGTGCCGGGCGTCGACGGCCTGATTCACATCTCGCAGCTTGCCGACCACCGCGTGCAGAGCCCGGCAGATGTCGTTAAAGTCGGAGATGTCGTGACCGTCAAGATTACCGACATCGACTATGAAAACCAGAAAATCAGCCTTTCGATCCGCGCGCTGCTTGAAACTGCGCAGCAGGAAGAAGCTGAAGCCGAAACAACTGAACCGGAGTCAAACGAGCCGTATTACTCGACGGACAATCCTACCGAATAAAAATAGTATAAAACTAAAAACGCCTGACCGCTGTGTGTCGGGCGTTTTTTGTTGTTTGATTTTACAGGAGAGCGCAGATATTACCGCAGTCAGCCGTTTTCGCCGTCTGTATTTTCCGCGGCGTTGCCGGATATACCGTCAAGCAGCTCCTTCAGCCGCAGAGACGCGCTCTTAAGCTGATTTTTTGAGTATATCCCGCCGTGTCGTGCGTGTACGTCTGCGATCGCGTCGCGCAGCGTCCC
This sequence comes from Clostridia bacterium, assembly GCA_033808535.1. Classification (GTDB taxonomy): domain Bacteria; phylum Bacillota; class Clostridia; order Oscillospirales; family CAG-272; genus DTU078. Next base: position 6,854 of record JAPXNL010000053.1, on the reverse strand, counting down.
GCCGTTTTTTATCAGGCTGTCCGCAAGCATCGCCTCCGGCGAGAGTGTATCCGGCGCGTCGCGGCTTTCGTCACCGACGCGCATGCTGCGGATTACAAGCGTGTACTCGCCTTTTTCGGCTGCGGGATTTGCCTCAAGCTCGGCAAGCACGGCGGCGGGCGAGCCGCGGTATATGCGCTCGTGCAGCTTGGTCAGGTCATTGCACAAGCAAAGCTCCGCTCCGGGAAGTGCGTCCGCAAGCAGGCGGAGCGTCTTTTTTATGCGCATAGGCGACTCAAAGACGACCGACACGGGGATATCGGATCCGGAAAGCCGCTCAACGAAGCGAGCCGCCTCTCCCTGCTCGCGCGGGAAAAAGCCGTAGAAGGCAAACGAGACAAGCTCGAACCCCGATACCGAGAGCGCGGTTACCACCGCCGACGCCCCGCACACGCCGATTACCTCGATTCCCTCGCGAACCGCGGCGCTGACGAGCGCCCAGCCGGGATCGGAGATGCAAGGTGTGCCCGCGTCGGACACCAGCGCGATATTTTCGCCCGCAAGCAGCCGGTTGACCAGAGCTTCCGCCTGCCCGCGCTCGTTGAATTTGTGGTTTGACACCGTGCGCCCGCGAATGCCGAGCAGCGAAAGCAGCTTCTGCGTACTGCGCGTGTCCTCCGCCGCGATGATGTCGGCTTCCTGCAATGTGCGGCGCGCACGCTCGGTTATATCCTCAAGATTGCCGATGGGCGTCGCCACGACATATAGCTTTCCTGGCATTGCAAACTCCCGTGATGCGAAGGGGCGTGCCGGCAAACCTCTCTCGATTTACCGGCACCCCGTACCTTTGATAGATTACAAGTTATAATACACCGACATACCGTGCGCACTACGCGCTCGAGCGTTGCAAAATCCGCAGCTTAAAACCGAATATGCCCCATGCGCATTGCGGTTTCTGCAGTTGCTACGCCGATGCGATGCCGCAGTTCAATCAAACGCTATCGGCGTGCAGCTCTCTCTGGTGCGGGGAGCAGCCATGCAGCGCTCCATTTCAGCCGCCCAGCGCTTGTAGTGCTCGGTCGTCTTGTGATAATCGACCGCTTCCTGATCGCGGAAAACCTCGTACAAAATGTACTTGTTCGGGTCGGCAGAGCTGTGCAGCACGTTGAACCTGATGTTGCCCGGTTCGCGGCGCGAGTTCTCGTGATTGTATCGCGTAACTTTCTCAAACACCTCGCGCATCTCGGGCTTGACGGTTACGGTTACGATATTCACAAGCATGGCAGCTCACTCCACAATCTTGAAAAACTCAAGCTCCTCGCCCGACGGGCCGTATACGAAAGCGACGCGCAGCGTCATGGGTTTAGGCTGAGAGTTGACCGGCACGGTAAACGGCTCGAGCTTTACCTTCGCGCCGGCTTTAACCGCGGTTGCAAACGCCGCGTCAACGTCGTCGCAGCGGAATGCAAGATGGATATAGCGCCCGACTTCTGCATTTTCGCTGCCGCCGGCGAACAGCTCAACTATAGTGCCGTCGCCGATGTCGAGCATCTGAATGCGGCCGTCGCCCTCACCCCAGCCGGCAAGCGGCGTCAAGCCGAGACCTTCGGTGTAGAACTTGTAGGATTCTTCAAAGTTTGCAGCCTTGAGCGCGATATGGTGGAATCCCATTCCGGGTATAATTTTGTTTGCCATAGCTCTTACTCCTGAAAGTTTTTTTTTAGATTTCCGTATGTCTCGAATGTCCGCCGTTAATATAAGCGCTGCGACAGCCGGCAAAATCAGCGAAAGTGCGATTGCTATGCCATGCGCTCTGCCAAATCCGTACGGCTGCAGCGCGCTGAACAGGCATACCGACAGCGGCAGGCACATCATAGCCGCCGCCGAGCGCACGGACGGAGCCGCCGCGCTCGCAAGCGCAGCCGTCGCACAGAAAGGAACGAAAAGAAAGAAAAGCAGGATCGTTGCAAACAGTTTGTGTTCCCAGAATACCGCCGCCACTGTCACTGCCGCGATAATTGCCGCCGGCAGGGCGCACAGCACAACCACGGTATAGCCCCTGCACACGCCGGTCGGCTTCCGCCCGTATATTAAAGCGCGTGCAGTGACGGCCAAAGCCGCGAAAGCCGCGAAGATTACAACCGGCGGCACATAGTTCTGCGAATTGAAGGCGTCGCCCAGCCGCAGCGCGAGCGCGCCCGCCGAAACCGATGCCGCACACAGCGCGAGCACAGCCGCGCGCTTTATGCCGAACCGCTTGTCGCGCCCGCACGAGAGCACCGCGCAAACCGCAAGTGCGATGCCGGGCACTGCAAGCGAATCGAGCGCGCCGGCCTTTTCGTGCGACGGCACCGGGTTTAGCATATAGGGCGGGAAAATAAGCACGCATCTCACTGCTGCCGCGGCAAGCGTGCCGAGCAGCAGCAATAGCGTGGCATAAGTAAGAAAATCGCGATATGCTAAAAATAAGCGGCTGCGTCGCGGCATGTTACGAGCCGTAGGTGCCGGTCAGGTCGGCGACTGCCTCCATGCCTTCTTTTTTCACGGTCGAGGTGGCTATCTTTTCGCGCAGATACCGGTAGAACTCCTCGCCGTCGTTGTCGACTTCCACCCAGTCTTCCTTCCAGGTGGAGAGCATCATCGCGTTTGCAAGCGCGACCATGTGGATCCCGTCGCGTCCGTCGCCGAGCAGAGGCTCGCCATTGAGCATATGGTTGGTGAAATTCTGCAGAATGCCCCTGTGCTGCGGGCCGCCGCCTCCGGGCTGCGTGATGTCGAGCAGCTCGCATTCTATCCTGTCGAAGCCCTGGCTCGATTTAAAAGTATTCTCGCGCTCGTCGCGATTCAGCTTCCAGTATGACAGCTTGCCGTTCTCATAGACGAGCTTGCCCAGGCTGCCTGTGATCTCCAGCCTGTTGGTGCCGGGATACTCTCCGGTCGTGGTTATAAACACGCCGGTCGCGCCGTTTTCGTATTCGGCGTAAGCGGTCACGTCGTCCTCGACCTCTATGTTGTGGTACTTTCCGAACGAGCAGAACGCGCGGATGCGTTTCGGCATGCCGAATATCCACTGCCACAGGTCAAGATTGTGGGGCGACTGGTTGAGCAGCACGCCGCCGCCTTCGCCCGCCCATGTGGCGCGCCATGCGCCGCTGTCGTAGTACGCCTGTGTGCGATACCAGTCGGTGATAATCCACACGCAGCGCTTGAGCTGGCCAAGCGCGCCTGACTGGACAAGCTCGCGCATTTTCTGGTACTGCGGGTTGGTGCGCTGGTTATACATCACGCCGAAGGGGCGGCCGCTCTCGTCTGCGGCGGCGATGAACTCGCGCACTTTTTTTGTGTAGACGCCGACAGGCTTTTCGGAGAGGACCGCAATGCCTTTTTTGAAAGCGTCGATGCCTATTATGGGATGGTAATAGTGCGGCGTGGCGATTAAAACCGCGTCGCACAGCCCGCTGTCAAGCAGGTCGTGATAGTCCTCAAAGCAGGCGACGTCATTTGTATTTGCACGCGCCCAATCAAGCCGGGACGGTTTGATGTCGCAGACCGCGGTCAGTACCGCGCCCTTGATTTCGCCGTTCCCGAGCCAGCCGACGTGTCCGGTGCCCATATTACCGATACCGATTACGCCGAATCTAGCATGATCCATAGTGATATACCCCCAAAATTTAGATTACCCGATGTATTTTACAATATAACACGGAATTTTGCAAGCATATAAATGCATCCCGGCTGATAAATGTTTATATTTTTTCGTGGGTCTGCCAATCTGCGCGCTTTGCCCCACAAAAAATACGCCCGGCTCGCGGGCGTATTTTAGCATAAGATAATAATGCGGTTATATACCGGGGATGATCTCGGCCTGAATGCTATTCAACCGGTTATCTGTACTGATTCCGGTTGTTCTGACCCTGGTCGCCTTGTTCCTGGTTTTGACGATTTTGATTCTGCCTGTCTTCAGCCCTGTTGTCGTTTTCCGGATTGTAGCGATTCTGGTCAACCCTGTTCAAGTTCTGATTGTTGCGATTCTGGTTGCCCCTGCGCTGGTTGGCATCAGCCCTCTGGTTATTGCGTACCTGGTTGTTTTGATTCTGGTTTCCCTGGTTCTGGTTGTTGCGATTCTGGTTGTTTTGATTCTGATTGTTGTTCATATTACCAAAAATGTTTCGTGCCTCCTGTATTGACGCCGTTTCGGCACGCCTTTCCTCCGCCTGTTTATTATCCGCACCGTGAGTATCGCGGACGTCGGGTCTGCTCATGCCTCTTTTGGCCATATGAGATCACCTCACGGATAGTTTTCCGTGTATAAACATGGTCTATACATGAAAAATAAAAATATTTTTCCTTTGGCCGGCAATTGCGGTAATTATTTTATTGTAATAGAATGTTATTAAAAGTGTAAATAATAATTAAAAGTGTAAATAATATTTGAAATTTTCAATGGTATATTGCGAATTCATTAAAATGGTATTATAATAAATTTTATAAAAAACAATCGGAGGAATCACTGCAATGTATAAAGTATTCATTCGCTTTGTTGCGTGCATTCTGCTGGCTGCGTTTGCGATCGGCGCAGCGGTGTCGTGCGCTGATAATAATGCGGATACCGGCAAAGCGGGTAATGAAACCCAGGCAACAACGGAAACAGAGAAGAAATTTCTTGACAACCTTCCGGAGGATCTGGACCTGGAAGGCCGTGAAATCCGGCTTGTAACCAACGACCAGAAGTCTTTTGAATCGGTAGAGGAAGCTATCGATGTCGTTGACACCGCGGTTTACAACCGGAATATAAAGATTGAGGAGCGCCTCAACTACAAGCTTGTCCCCACAATAGATATCAACTGGGGAGTAGCTGCTGACCTTCTGAGAACAAGCGTAACCGCCGGCAGCGACGACTACGATTTATACGGCGGGTATAGCTACTGGTCGATTGCTTTGGCTACTGACGGTATGATGCGCAACCTTGCCCCCATGGAGAATCTTGACTTCTCGCAGCCGTACTGGGGCAAGAAATTTATCGACGCAATGTCGTATAAAAATTATGTTTACTGGGCAACCGGCGATATAGTTCTCAACTATACAAACGGAATTTACGCCACATTTGTCAACCACGACAAATTCAAGAGCTATTTCCCCAGCGTCGACCTGTACCAGTTAGTGCTTGATGGCGGCTGGACGCTGGAGAAGCTCACCGAATTTTCGAGCCAGTCATACAACGACCTCAACGGCGACAGCAAGGTTGACCCCGAAGACTTCCTGGGCTTCATTTACACCACTGAGGACGACATAGACGGAATGGCGATGGCAGCCGGCGTCACGTTTACCGCATTCGATGCCGAGGGTGTGCCGTACATCACAATTACCAACACCGGTCTTGACCGCGCTACACGCTTTACAGAACTGCTGACCAAGCTTTGCCAGGCAAACGGTTCGTATCAGGCTGCATCCGATGACTGCAAGACGATGTTTGAGATGTTCGGCAACCTGCACGCCATGTTTGTCGTCGGACGCATTGCGCACGGCTCCACATACCTGCGCGATATGCAGGATGACTACGCGATTATCCCCGCGCCGAAGCTCGACGAGAGCCAGGAGAACTACCTCACCACGCTGCATGACGGCACGACTATTCTGGGCATACCCAAGACCGTGACCGACGAGGTCGCAGGTCCCGTCACTACCGTTATGGAAGCGCTCGCCGCAGAGAGCTACAAGAGCCTCACGCCCGTTTACCTCGACGTCGCGCTGAAAAACAAGTATACACGCGACGAAAAATCCGCTGAGATGATAGACCTCATCCGCAAGAACATTGTTTCCGACTTCGGTTTCCAGTATACAGCGACCGGTTTCAACAACTTCTTCCGTCAGCGCACAAAAGACGGTGTCGGCGTTGCAACCCTGATCGCAAAGTTGCAGAAATCCTGGACCAAGTCGCTTGATAAGATCCTTGAACTGCTTGAAAAGAACGCGACATAATAAAATTTAAGAGATTATAAAACTGTCCGGATTTATTTCCGGGCGGTTTTGTTTATTGCCTGCGCCTGGACCTGTTGGCGCGCTCGAATTCATCGCGCGTCACAATCGGCGGGTTGACATCGTAGACGACAATCCAATCGGAGCGCTCGCGCTCGCGCAGGCGCTTGCTTTTATAGCTGATCTTCTCGCGCTTGCCCTGCACGGCTGCGCCAAGGTAGCATTCATTGCGCAGTATCCGACTGACAGTCGAGCGGCTCCATTCGGAGGAGCAGGGAAGCTGCGCCGTATATGTATCGTCTGCGGGGCAAGTTATGCCTGAAGGTGCGCCTCCGGCGTGCGAAGTATCGGAAGCGCTGCCGGTCCGGGTGTCCGGATCTGCGTCTGTCTGACTGCCGTAAAGGAGGGTATGTTCGCAGTCGTTTTGGGATGCCGGGTTTCCGCCGGCTGTGCTGCAAGAGCCAACATCTTCGCTACGTACGGACGCTCCGGCGACTGCGTAAGCACGCGGCGATTTGGCAAAACGACCGTTGAAATAGTGCTCGCCGTGCATAAGCTTGTAGGCGGTCGGATTGGGCACGCCGCGCGCGTTCAGCCGCCGTGCAATCTCGGCGCAGGAGATGCCTTCGCCCGCGAGCCTGAATATTTCACGCACGACGGCGGCGGCTTCGGGGTCAGGCTCGAGCCTACCGCGCTCTGTCCGGCTTTTGCGATAGCCGTACGGCGCGAAGCTGCCGATAAAGTCGCCGCGCCGGCGCTTGGCGTCGAGCACCGCGCGCACATTGTCGGACAGATCGGCAAGATACCACTCGTTTATAAGCCCGCCGAGCTGTCTTGTCTTCAGATTGTCGCGCCGGCCGGTGTCCACGCCGTCGATGACGGATATGAAGCGTACGCCC
>JAPXNL010000052.1:0-13117 GCA_033808535.1 Clostridia bacterium | reverse complement strand
CGTTTGCGGAAGCGCTCCGAAAGCTCGGCGAGGATTACGGGATACCCATCAAGATACGCGCTTGTGACACCATGGGTTACGGAGTTACTTATCCGGGCGCGGCTCTGCCCCGCAGCGTGCCCGGCATTATCTACGGACTCAAGCACTATGCCGGTATACAAAGCGAGCTTCTTGAATGGCACGGCCACAACGACTTTTATAAAGTCGTTACAAACGCCTCCACCGCATGGCTATATGGCTGCTCAAGCGTCAACTGTTCGATGCTCGGCATCGGTGAGCGCACCGGCAACTGCCCTCTCGAAGCGATGGTTATTGAATACTGCAGCCTGCGCGGGACGGATGACGGCATGAACCTGCCGGTCATTACCGAGATTGCCCGCTATTTCGAGGATGAGATCGGCTACGAAATACCTGCGCGCACTCCGTTTGTCGGACGCAACTTCAACGTAACCCGCGCGGGTATCCATGCCGACGGTCTGCTTAAAGACGAAGAAATCTACAATATATTTAACACCACCAAGCTGCTTGGCCGCCCCGCGTCGGTTGCCGTGGACTCCCACAGCGGTCTTGCCGGCATAGCGCATTGGATAAACAGCTTCTTCCGCCTGCAGGACACTCCCTATGCCATCGGTAAACAATCGGATATAGTCCGGCTCATGAAGGAGCGCGTCGATGCCGAATATGCGGCGGGACGCAACACCGTGATGGGCGACGGCGAGCTTGAGAATATGCTTCGGGAGATCGACTTCAAAGAGTATGAACGGCTGTCGCATATCCACCTGCGCCGCAAAACCGACTGAACACTGCATAAAAAATGCCGTTCGGGACATTCCCGGACGGCTCTTTTTCTTTTTTCGCATTTATTTGTCGCGCTTAAAGCGGAAGATTCTGCGACTTCTCTTTTTGCTTTCAACGCGAGCCGCGTGAATTTCCGCGGCTTTATCGTACAGCGAAAGAATCCGTTCAACATTGCGGTCACTGCTCGCATGAAGTGTCGCCTCGCGGACATGGCGGTGAAAATCGTCAAGCTGTGTAGGCGTGTATCCGGCAAGCATATGCAATATATCGCAAAGCTCTTTTTTGTCGTTGTATATAAATCCGTTCACACCGTGTTCGACCTGCTGCTTGTTGACCGGATCAAAGCGCACCACCGCGGGCAGTCCCATCGACATGCCCTCAAGCATCGAAATCGACATCATTTCGGTGAGAGAGGCGGTTATAAAATAGTCGCTTGCCGCAAAATACAGAGGTATGTCGGAATGGGCGATGCGCCCGACGAAAATTACGCGGTCTGAAACGATCAAATCTTCGGCAAGCTTCTGCAGCGCCTCGCGCTCAGGCCCGTCACCGACGATTACAAGCTTAAATTTCGGCTCATCGCGGAAATACTCAGCCCATGCCTCGATAAGGTAATCGACTGATTTTTCCTTCCCCAGCCGCCCGACGAAAATACCCGCCAGATCGCCGTCGGCAAGCCCGAGAATCGAACGCTTCTTTTTGACAGTTTCATACGGAAACTTGTCCGGGTCAAATTTTTCGGTATCTATCGAATTCGGTATTATCTCAACAGGTTTTGTCACCTTGCATTCGCGGAAAAAGTCGATTGCTTTCGCGGACGGGCTGATCAAAACGTCCGCACGCCCGGCGAATACTTTGATATAGCGGTAGAAAGTCTGCTTTGCGATCGGTATCATTGCGCGCGCAACCGCATAATGGAAATATTCGTCGTACATTGTATGCAGCGTGTAGACAAGCGGCACGTTCAGCTTTTTAGCCGCATAGACGCCGAACATGGCAACGGGGAATTCGTCATGCACATGGATAATGTCAGGTTTAAACTCCTCCAGCGCCGCCATCCGGTGAGCGCTGACCGGCGAAGCCAGCCCGAACCCGTAGATTTTCTTTATACCGATAGCCGGACAATAGAGTATACCGTCACGCACGGTATGGTGGCGCAGTCTCGGGTCCGCGGTGACAACCAACACATTGTGCCCGCGTCTGAGCAGGCTGTCGCGCAGCATGGCAACATGCGTCACCACACCGTTGATAAACGGATAATAGACGTCGACGAAAAGAGCCACATTCATACCGTAATCCTCCAGATAAATTAAAAATGTACATACATCGGCAGGAATGTTTTTACATCAGCCGTCTCCTGCGGAGCGAGGCACAAGCCGTATAATTACAAGCTCGGTGGGATATAACAGCCGCGGCTGCTTTATTCATTTTCAGCCGTTTCCACAGCGCGAGGGACCAGCCGTACTATAACAAGTTCAGTTGGATTAAACAGCCGTGGCACGCTGACGGTGTTCGCAAGCCCGCGGCTTATGACCAGACGACCGTTGGTGACGCCGGAGGTGAGTGCGGGAAACAGCCCCTGCCCCGGCGCGAAAATACCGCGACCGAAAAACCGCCACTGGCCGCCGTGCGCGTGGCCGGAAAGTATTATGTCTATATCAAGCGGCTTTATATAAGCGAGATAATATTCGGGGTGGTGGCAGAGCAGCAGCTTAAACCCGGGCAGCAAGGCAAATCGTCCAAGCCAGTGCAAATCGGGCGGCGGCGTCCGCTCAAACGATGTCATCCGCCTGCGCCTGAAGCCCGAGGAGAGCCCGCCGATATATATTCCCTTAAACACTGTATAAGAGTTGTCGAGCAGCTTTGCCCCTGTCGCGGCGATCTCTTCTGCTCCGCTTCTGTCAATGCGCTCGTGGTTGCCCGGCGAATAGAACACCGGCGCAACCAGCGCGGCAGCCTTTAAAAATCCAATCCCGTTTACACAGCGGCGCGGTTCGCCCATAAGGTCGCCCGGCACCGCGATCATATCGGGAGCAGCACGCTTAATGGCGTCGAGCACATGTCCATACGGCTTGTTGTGCAGATCGGCGGCCACGGCGACAGTAAGCGGTGCGGCGAGCCTTGCCGGTACCCTATATTCTGTAGTCTGCATCTGTGTTTTCTCCGTTACAGATTATTATACGCCACGTTTGTGAATAATACAATACCCGCCGGCATACATCGGCTCTGATTTTTACCTCCTCCGGCATATATTCCCGTCCCTCAATAAAAAAACCGTCCGAAGCCGGACGGTTCCCCGCACTGTGCGGGCAGATATGGAGGAAAACAACTCGCTTGTGCTGATTATTTAATCTGTATATCGGCTGATTATAATGCTGGAGTTCTGTCCACCGAACCCGAAAGCGTTGGACATCGCGCAGTCGATTTTTCGCTCGAGCGGCGCGTCGGTTATCAGGTTGATATCGCACTCGGTATCCTGCTCCTCGCAGCCTATTGTGTATGGCAGCTCGCCGGTCTGTATTGCTTTTATACACGATATCACTTCAAGTATGCCGCCCGGGCCCATCATGTGGCCGGTCGCGCCCTTTGTGGAGCTGATAAGCACGCGGTACGAGCCGAACACCGTGTTAATTGCTCTGGATTCGGCAATGTCGCCCTTCAGTGTCGCGGTGCCGTGCGCGTTTATATAGTCTATATCAGACGGCTGAAGCCCTGCGTTTTCGAGCGCGCGGCGCATGCATTCGGCGGCGCCTGCTCCGTCGGGCGCAGGCGAAACCGGATGGAATGCGTCGGATGCCGTCGCGCAGCCTGCCAGCACGGCTTCTATTTTTGCGTTGCGCGCAAGCGCGTGACGCTCGGTTTCGAGTATAATCGCACTGCCGCCCTCACCGATGACAAACCCGTCGCGGCTTACGTCGAACGGACGGCTGTCGCCGCCTTTTGACAAAGCTTTAGCTTTATAAAGACTGTGAATAAACATGGGGTTTATCGCGGAGTCGCCCGCCATTACAAGCACGGCATCAGCCATACCTGCGTGCAGCAGCAGATAAGCGGTTGTTATAGCGTCGCCGCCCGACGAGCATGCTGTCGAAACCGTCAGGCTCGGCCCCGTTATGCCGTATTCAATGGATATATACGCCGCCGGAGTGTTGCCCAGTGACCGCGATACAAAGCGCGGGCTGACAGGTTTGGATATCGTCAAAAGTTCCGTATGCTCGCGCCATATCGAGGTCATGCCGCCGATCGCGGTGCCCATAACAATGCCCACCCTGTTTGAGCGGGTATCAATTCCGCTCGCGCGGATCGCCTCTTCCGCAGCGATGTAGGCAAACTGCATGAACAGGTCGAGATCTGTTGCCTGCCGCACCGAAAGGTAATCTTTGGGATTGAAATTCTTAATCTCGGCAGCGCGGGTTACAGGCAGCGCAGATGCGTCAATCCCGGTGATATCCGCAATGCCGCACTCGCCGCGCAGCAGCGCCTGCCAGAAATTCTCCACTCCAATCCCTATGGGCGTCACCGCGCCCATACCGGTTATTACAATTCTATCTCGCACGTTTGAATTTTCTGTCATTGCAATTTGCCCTTTCAAAATATTATTCACTCTGCTATATCTTGCGGAACGCAAGACACACGTTGTGTCCGCCGAAACCAAGCGAAACGGACAGCGTCAGATTGCAGTCTGTCTCCCGCCTGACAATCGGCACATAATCAAGGTCGCAGTCAGGGTCGGGGCAGGTAAGCCCTATTGTGGGCGGAATAACTCCATTATACATCGTGAGCACCGCTGCAATCGCCTCGACTGCGCCTGCTGCGCCAAGCATGTGTCCTGTCATGGATTTAGTCGAGCTGATCGGCGTGCGGTACGCGGCGTCCTCGCCCAGCGCTTTCTTTATCGCGACCGTCTCTGCCTTGTCGTTTAATGGCGTGCCGGTGCCGTGTGCGTTTATATATACCTTATCCGACGGACTGTAGCCCGCTTCATTCAGCGAATCGACGATCGCGCGCGCTCCGCTTTCGGCATCAGGCTGGGGCGCTGTGATGTGATATGCGTCGCATGTGCAGCCGTAGCCGACTACCTCGGCATATATCTTCGCACCGCGTGCCACCGCGTGGTTGTATTCCTCGAGTATGAGCGCGCCGGAGCCCTCGCCCATCACAAAGCCCGCGCGCCTTGCGTCAAACGGCAACGATGCAGCGGCTGGGTCTTCAGAGGTCGAGAGCGCCATCATGTTTGCAAAACCCGCGAATGCCAAGGGGTTTATTGCCGCTTCGCTGCCGCCCGCAATCATGGCGTCGGCATATCCGTGACGTATGATGCGCACCGCCTCACCGATTGCGTTTCCGCCCGAAGCGCAGGCTGTCACCGCAGGCATTGCCGGACCGCGGCAGCCGAAGCGTATCGCTATCGTGCCCGACGCTATGTTCGCGATCATCATGGGGATAAACAGCGGCGATACGCGGCGCGGGCCTTTTTCAAGCAGTTTTTGATGTTCGACCAGAAACGTCGAGATTCCCCCGATGCCCGAACCGTAATATACGCCGAAGCGCTCAGCCTGGACGGTGCCTGCAATGCCGCTGTCCTCCATCGCCTGACATGCAGCCGCAATCGCATACTGCGCGAACAGGTCGGTGCGCGAAACCTCACTTTTTTCCATGTAGAGCCGCGGGTCAAAACCGCGCACCTCGGCGGCGATCTTTACCTTATGATCGGTGGTGTCGAATTTGGTGATCGCACCTATTCCGCACTGCCCCGAAACAAGCCCGTCCCAGAATGACTGCACATCGTTGCCCAGCGGAGTTACGGCTCCAAGCCCGGTAATGACAACCCGGTTCATAACAATGTCTCCTTAATAAACTGATAATGTGTTTAAATTGGTTTTGACTGAAATCAAAAAAGCTATATACAAACAGTCCTGCAAACGCCCGTATTGAGTCACACGCTGCCGCATCCGAGCGCGCGGAACCGGCGGTATCTCCTGTCGGTCAGCTCGTCAGGACAGAGCGAAGCGTAAAATTCAATACGCTTTGCTATCGCTGTTCCAAGAGAGGCGAAAAACTCGGCTGTGCCAAGCCCGGACTCGGATACCACGCGCTCTATAACGCCGAACTGCAGCGCGTCCTGTGCTGTGAGCTTCAGGCTCTCCGCCGCTTCGGCGGCTTTGGAGGCATCCTTCCACAATATGCTTGCGCAGCCTTCGGGAGATATCACCGAGTAAATTGAGTTTTCAAGCATCCATACCTCGTCGGCGACTGCGAGCGCAAGCGCGCCTCCGCTGCCGCCCTCGCCTATCAGCACAGAGAGCACCGGCGTGCGCATACCTGTCATGGTGATGATATTTTCGGCTATCGCCTGCCCCTGCCCGCGCTCCTCCGCCTCGATGCCGCAGAACGCGCCGGCGGTATCGACAAAACATATGACAGGCCGGCCGAATTTCTCAGCCTGGCGCATGAGCCGCAGCGCTTTCCGGTACCCCTCAGGGTTAGGCGAGCCGAAATTGCGGTGCATTCTCTCCTTTGTGCCGTGACCCTTTTCAATCGCAATCACTGTCACAGGCCGCCCGTCCAGAAACGCGACGCCGCCGACCACCGCCGGGTCGTCGCCGAACCGCCTGTCGCCGTGCAGCTCCATAAAATCGGTAAAAATATTGTTTATATAGTCAAGCCCGGTCGGCCGGCTGCCTGACCGCGCCGCCTTAACACGTGAAATCGCGCCGTCAGCCATCCTGGTTGCCTCCCTTGTGGATTTTAAGCATTGTGCCTATAACCTGCCGCTGCTTCTCGCGCGGCACAATGGCGTCGACAAACCCGCGTTCGAGCAGAAACTCCGCCGACTGAAAGCCGGCCGGAAGCTTTCGCCTTGTCGTCTGCTCGATGACCCGCGCGCCCGCAAAGCCTATAGTAGCACGCGGCTCGGCGATGATTATGTCGCCCTCCATGGCAAAGCTCGCGGTCACGCCGCCGGTCGTCGGATCGGTCAGCACCACAATATATACAAGCCCCGCGTCTCCCAGCCGGTTTACCGCCGCCGAGGTTTTCGCCATCTGCATCAGCGACAGAATGCCTTCCTGCATGCGCGCGCCGCCCGATACCGTGTATCCCACGACGGGCAGCCGCTTCTCTGTCGCAAACTCAAACAGCCGGGTAAGCTTCTCACCCACTGCCGTGCCCATGCTGCCCATCATGAAGTTAGGCTCCATCACAAATATTGCGCAGGGCTGTTCCTTTATCCTTGCCGTGCCGCATATGACTGCTTCAATTTCGCCCGAAACCTTGCGCGACAGCTCCAGCTTTTTACGGTAACCGGGGAAGCCGAGCGGGTCGTCTGAGCGGTAGTCGGCAAAAAGCTCGTCAAAGCTGCCCGGGTCGACAACGAAGTTTATGCGCTGGCGCGCATTAAGTCGGAAGTGCCAGCCGCAGTGCGGGCAGCAGTTGAAGTTAGCCCACAGTCTGGTTTCGGGTATCTGGCGGCGGCAGTTCGGACAGGGTTTTGACGGCTCGTTCTCATCGGGAGCGATGGGCGCAGTCTGCCTCCCGCCCGGTTCAAGCTCGTTTTTTGGGTTGAGGAATTTCAAAAACGACATGCGCGTCACCTCCCTTTGAAAAAGTCAAGGTTGTAGTTTCCGCTTGAAAACGCCTCGCTGTTTACGATTTCAAGCTGCTCCTCTATGTTGTTCGGAACGCCGTCGATTACAAGCTCGCAGAGCGCCGCCCTGATTTTGCGCAGCGACTCCTCTCTCGAGCCGGAGTAGATGATCAGCTTGCCGATGAGCGGGTCGTAATAGGGCGTGATCTGCGTGCCGACGGTCAGATATGTGTCAAAACGCACAAACGGCCCTCCGGGAACGTGCAGAAACTCAACCTTGCCGGGCTTTTTCGCGACAATCCGGCACTCGATCGACGAGCCGCGCAGGTCAACGTCGCTTTGCGTGAAGCTAAGCGGCACGCCCGACGCGATCCGTATCTGCCACTTCACAAGGTCGATGCCTGTCAGCGACTCCGTAACCGTGTGCTCGACCTGCAGCCGCACGTTCATCTCCATAAAGCAAAAGCCGCCGTCGCCGTATAAAAATTCAAGCGTGCCCGCGCCGTGATAGCCTATCTCGCGGACGGCTTTTGCAACACGCTCAAAGATTTCCGCGCGCTGCTCCGGGATTACGACAGGCGAGGGCGACTCCTCGACGAGTTTCTGGTTGTTGCGCTGAACCGAACAGTCGCGCTCGCCGAGACAAACGACGTTTCCGAACTCGTCGGCGAGAACCTGTATTTCTATGTGCCGCGTTGGATGGATGTACTTCTCCATGTATATGGAGCCGTTGCCGAACGCCGCCGTGCCCTCGGCCTTCGCTGCCGCAAATGCTTTCTCCAGCTCAGCTTCCGACCGCACGAGCCGTATACCGCGCCCGCCTCCGCCGAGACTTGCCTTGAGCATGACAGGATAGCCCAGTCGCTGTGCCTCCCGTGCGGCAGCCTCCGCACTCTCAAGCGCGCTGGTGCCGGGTATAACGGGCAGACCAGCCTCTGCCATAGCGCGCTTCACGCCGGCTTTGTCGCCCATCTTTTCCATCGTATCAACTGACGGGCCGATGAAGGCTATTCCGTTTTTTCTGCAAAGCGCCGCAAACTCGCGGTTTTCTGACAAAAAGCCATAGCCGGGATGAATTGCCTGTGCGCCGGACACCAGTGCCGCGCTGACAATGCGCTCGCCGTTTAAATAACTGTCGGACGCCTCAGGGCGGCCAATGCAATAGCTTTCGTCAGCCAGCGCCACATGCAGCGATTCCGCGTCGGCCTGGGAATACACCGCAACGCTTTTGATGCCCATCTCTTTACAGGCGCGGATTATGCGCACGGCAATCTCGCCCCGGTTGGCGATTAAAATCTTTGAATACATAATGTTGTTCCGCAGTTAAATTTAAAACTTGCAAATCAGCCGCTCACGAGAGCGAACGAAAACTCAGCCTTAACGCAGACTTTGCCGCCCACGCTGCCTGTACCTGTGGCAAAATAGAAGGGGTGTTTTGCGCGCGTTATGCGGCATTCAGTTTCAAAAAGGTCGCCCGGACGCACCGGCGACCTGAAGCGCACGCCATCCATACCGGTATACATCGGCGTCACGCCTTCGCCGGTTTTGCCGATCAGCAGCGCGCACGCCGACTGCGCGAGTATCTCGCAGAGTATAACGCCGGGCACGACGGGATAACCGGG
Organism: Clostridia bacterium; assembly: GCA_033808535.1. GTDB lineage: Bacteria > Bacillota > Clostridia > Oscillospirales > CAG-272 > DTU078. The sequence continues at coordinate 4,111 of JAPXNL010000052.1, read as the reverse complement.
AAAGTGTCCCGACAAAAACCACTCGTCGCCGCGCACAAGGTATTTGCCGCGCGAAACGGCACCCTCCTCCGTTTCTATGCGCTCGACGCTGTCGAGCAGCAGCATGGCGTCGCGGTGCGGTAGGATTTGCATTATCTCCTCGCGATTCATCGTCCTGTCTCCTTCATGCGGAAGAGCACACGCCCGAAGTCCACGGTCTGGCCGTTTTCGACGCATACCTCAGTTATAACTCCGTCCGTCTCGGCGGTGATTTCGTTCATCAGCTTCATTGCTTCTATAATGCAGAGCACGTCGCCGCGCTTCACGACTGATCCAGGTTTGACAAACGGCTCGGCATCCTCGGCCGGCGAGGTGTAGAACACGCCTATCATCGGCGAGGTCACCTCGATTGTCGAAGGCGCGGGCGGCGTCGCGGGCACAGCCGGAGGCTGCTGCAGCGTCGCTCCCGGTACATATGCCGGAGCGGCAGCGGCAGAAACAACCGCGGCGGGAGCCGTACTGCGTTCAAGCCGCACGGACTCGCCGTTTGTGTTTATCTCAAGCGCCGAAAGCTCCAGCTCGCGCATCAGCACGGCATATTTGCGAATCAGATTTTCATCCATATCAATAAACCAACCGGATAATATATTAGAGCAATGCCGGACTATACCGGCACATTTTATCGTACAAGTTTACAGTCTGCTACATCGCCATGCCGCCGTCAACGCGGATGACCTCGCCGGTGATATACGACGCGGCGGGCGTGCAAAGGAATGCCACAACCCCGGCAACCTCGTCAGGCTCGCCCATGCGCCCGAGCGGTACTGCGGATGTAATGCGCTCATCGCCCTCGAACTTCTTTGTCATATCGGTCCTAATAAAACCGGGAGCAACGGCGTTACAGGTGATGTTCTTCGAGGCAAACTCGCGCGCCGCGGATTTCGTCAGCCCGATCAGCCCTGCTTTCGACGCTGAGTAGTTGAGCTGCCCGGCGTTGCCCATCAGACCCGATACCGAGCTGATGTTCACAATCCGCCCGGATTTGACGCGTATCATGTGGGGCACGACATGGCGTATGAAGTTGAACGCACCTTTTAAGTTAACACTGATAACTTTATCAAAATCTTCTTCCTTCATCATCGCGGCAAGCCCGTCGAGCGTGATTCCGGCGTTGTTGATCAGTATGTCTATCCCGCCGAATTCGGCTTTTATCGCCGCAACCGTGGTTTTTACCGCGTTGAAATCGGACACATCGCAGCGGTAAGCGGCGGCGCGCACTCCGTATTTTTCGGTGCAGGCTGCGCACACTGCCTCTGCCGCTGATTCGCTGCCCGCATAGACGACCGCGACCGACGCGCCAAGCGAGGCGAGCTTTTCGACTATCGCGGCACCTATGCCGCGCGAGCTGCCTGTGACAATCGCTACTTTTCCCTCAAGCATTTTTAAGTTCCTCCGCCGTTTTGTTCACACCGGCTGTATCGCCTGCCGCAAATGCTTTGGCTGACGTCAGCGTGCGGTTTATCAGCCCGCAGAGCACCTCGCCCGGCCCGAGCTCGATGAACGTGTCGATTCCCGACGCCGCCATGTTTTCTACAATTGTCTGCCAGCGCACCGGGCTTGTAATCTGCGATGCGAGCAGCGCGGCATAATCGCCTGCATAAGGTTCGCCTGTCACATCGGAATAAAGCGTAACTTTCGGCTCGCGCAGAGTGTATTTGCCGAGTTCCACTGCAAAAGCGTCTTTAGCGCCTGCCATAAACGGCGAGTGGAACGCGCCCTGAACGCGCAGCGGCACCGCACGCCCGCCGGCTGATTTAACATCCTGGCAAAAACTCTCAAGCTCAGACTTCAGACCCGCCACCGTTATCTGGCCCGGACTGTTGTAGTTGACCGGATAGACTTGCGAGTATCTCGCACACAGCCGCTCAACATCTCCGGGCGGCAGTTTCAGAATCGCAGCCATACCGGTGTCGGCCTGCTCTGCGGCTTCGCGCATGAGCCGTCCGCGGACGGTTACAAGCGCAAACCCTTCCTCCGGCGTGAGCATGCCGGCGCAAGCAGCGGCGGTCAGCTCGCCAAGTGAAAAGCCCGCAACCGCATCGGGGGTAATGCCACGGTCCATAATCGCTGCCATAGCCGCAAGTCCGACCGCGTAAAGGCAGGGCTGGGCGTTGTCGGTGCGGTCGAGGTTCCCGCCGGTAAAGCAGGTGTCAAGCGTGCCCGGGCGAATAGACTCAAGCCTGTCGAGAATCTCGCGCGACGCGGAGAAATTTACGTACAAGTCGCGTCCCATGCCCGCGCACTGAGCGCCCTGACCCGGGAACACAAACGCTATTTTACCCATTGCGCCGCTCCTCTGAGCACTTCCTCCGCGCCGAGCGCGATTTCGCGGACGATTTCAGCCGCGGGCTGCTCTTTTTTGACCATCGCGGCTATCTGGCCGGCGAGGAAGCAGCCGCGCTCGATGTCGCCCTCCTGCACCGCAAGCCGCAGCGCGCCGGTACCCATTTTCTCAAGCTCCTCATCGCTTATGCCGGAATATTCGGCTTTGAAATACTCCCGCGAAAACGGTGTTTTCAGGCTGCGGACGGGATGACCCAGCCGCTTGCCGGTGACAATCGTTGCAAGGTCGTCGGCACGCAGCACGCGATCCTTATATGTTCGGTGGATATTGCACTCATATGCCGCCAGAAACCTTGTTCCGAGCTGCACTCCGCATGCGCCCAGCAGAAACGCCGCCGCCGCACCGCGTCCGTCCGCGATGCCGCCTGCCGCTATGACGGGCAGATGTGTCGCATCGCACACCTGCGGCACCAAAACCAGCGTGGTAAGGTCGCCGACATGACCGCCGCTCTCGCCGCCCTCGGCGATAAGCGCGTCTGCGCCGGTGCGCGTCATCAGCTTTGCCATAGCTACCGACGCGACGACGGGTATGACCTTGATCCCCGCATCCTTCCATGCAGCCATATATTTTGACGGGTTGCCCGCGCCGGTCGTCACGACCGCGACACGCTCCCGCACGACAAGGTCAGCCACCTCGCCGGCAAACGGGCTCATCAGCATGATATTTACGCCGAAGGGCTTGTCGGTCAGCTGACGAGCTATGGCGATCTGCTCCTCAACATACGAAGCCGGAGCGTTGCCTGCGCCTATTATGCCCAGTCCGCCGCCCTGTGAGACTGCGGCGGCGAGCTTGCCGTCGGCAATCCACGCCATCCCGCCCTGAAAGACGGGATACTCGATGCCCAGCAGGCTGCAAATCCTCGAGTTCAGCATATTACTTGTTTTCCGCGAGTTTTTCCTCTACATAGGCGGCAAACTCGCCGACGGTCTCAACTCTGCGGTCGATCTCGATCTCGCGTCCAAGCCTTTCCTCAAGGCTCATCATCATCTCGACTGTGTCAAGCGAGTCGATGCCCAGGTCCGAGAATTTTCTTTCGGGCTTGATTTCGGATATGTCACAGTCGTTGCGTTCGGCGATAAGTTCTGCGATAATGTCAAAAACCATTTTTTGCACCTCTCAAATTTAAATTGTGTTTATTATAGTCTTTTTGCGGGGATTTTATTTGGTTATCAGTGATAACCAAAAGGAAAAATATCTTATCATCGGCTATTGCCTGACGGGGGGGGGTACAGCTATCAACCGATAACCATTTGGTATAATAAATCCACGCGGTTCTGAAAGTTTAATATACCGTAGCCGCGAAATGTTACAGTGCAGTTGAAAATTTTTTCTCAGAGATGGTATAATATCGAAAAGCGATTTACCGGGAGGGTGTGCGTATGACTGAAGCCGGGCTACGCGAGCGCCTTATTGCGGAGGGTATCGCCGAGCTGGGCGAGCGCGGACTGCAGGAATTTTCGGTGCGCCGCATTGCCGCAAGGTGCGGTGCGTCGTGCGCCGCGCCGTATAAGCATTTCGCCGACAAAAAAAGTTATATAGACGCCATTATCGACTATATAAACGCCGCATGGGAGGAGCAGCAGTGCAAAGCTGCATCCCGACGGGACACAACACGCGAGAAGATTGTCGAGGTATGCAGAGAATACATCAGATTTCTGGTTGAAAACCCGCAGCTTTGTGTGATTATAATGCAAAACGACGGCGCGGAGGGCACAGGAATGGGTGCGC
>JAPXNL010000051.1:0-13240 GCA_033808535.1 Clostridia bacterium | reverse complement strand
ATTTGCGACCACGAAAGTGTCTTAACTGGGAAACTCCTTTAGAAGTCTTTTTTGATCAAAAATTGCACTTGACTTGACAATCGAGCCGAACAAAGAAAGTAACATAAAAACCTTAATATGTGTATCACATTTGTGTTTGTTGTGCGCACTGTAATGGTTTAGAGTGACGTTGCTGCCGTTATTTAAAAATGTTGGTGGTAATGGCAAACACCTACACACTCTCAAACTGGCTGTTATACATCTTTGCGTAAAACCCGTCGCGCTCAAGGAGTTCTTCGTGGCGGCCCTGTTCGACAATCGCGCCGTCGCGCATAACAAGTATTATGTCGGCGTCGCGGATAGTTGACAGCCGGTGCGCTACGATGAAGCTGGTGCGCCCCTCGGTCAGCCGGGCAAACGCCTGCTGAATTATAACTTCGGTGCGCGTGTCAATGCTGCTTGTCGCCTCGTCGAGTATCAGCACGGGCGGCAGCCGCAGCATAACGCGCGCGATGCACAATAGCTGCTTTTGCCCCTGGCTCAGCCCGTTGCCGTTGTCGCCGATAACAGTGTCAAGCCCCTGCGGCAGGCGGCGTATGAAGCTCTCCGCGTGCGAGGCGGCAGCGGCGGCGCGGATCTCCTCGTCGGTCGCGTCGGGGTTGCCGTATGCGATATTTTCCCTAACCGTGCCGGGAACAAGCCATGTGTCCTGAAGCACCATGCCGAACCCGCGCCGCAGCGACTCGCGCGTCACATCGCGGATATCGAGGCCGGCAACTTTTATCGCGCCGGAATTGACGTCGTAGAAGCGCATGAGCAGGTTAATAAGCGTGGTTTTGCCGCACCCTGTCGGGCCGACGATTGCCACATGCTTTCCGGGCGGGATGTAGAGGTTGAAGTTTTGGATAAGTTTAACCTCGGGTTTATATGAAAACGATACATTCTCAAACTGCACCGAACCGTCGGGCACTAAATCCGCCGCATTATCGGGTTCGGCAGGCTCGTCACGGACGTCAAGCACCTCAAAAATGCGCGCCGCGCAGGCTGCGGCGTTTTGCAGTTCGGCTATAACGCCCGAGATTTCGTTGAACGGCTTTGTATACTGGTTTGCATAGCTTAAAAAGCAGGAGAGCGCGCCGACGCTGATGCCGGGAGTCAGCGCGCCGGCAAGCGTTACGCCGGCATAGACAACGCCGTTTACAAAGCGCGTGACCGGGTTTGTAAGGCTGCCGAAAAAGGTAGCCTTAACGCTCGCTTTGCAGAATTTTGCGTCAAGTCCGGCAAAGCATGCGCCCGCTTCGTTTTCATAGGCGAAGGCATCCACGACGTCCGCGCCTTCAATAAACTCGCTGACACAAGCAGTCAGCTCACCCCGCGCGTCGCTCTGGGCGCGGAAATAGCGGATGCAGCGTCGAGATATAAATGCTGCCGAGAACAGGCTGAGCGGTGTTACAAGCGCGACAGTCAGCCCGATGGTGTAGTTTGTTATAAGCATAAAGCCGAGCGTGCCCAGAATCGTCAGTGCGCCCGGGAAAAACTGTGTGTAAGCCAAAAGCAGCCCGTCGGCAAATGTTTCCGTGTCGACGGTGATACGGCTGAGGATATCGCCAGCCGGGTGGCTGTCAATATACGCAAGCGGCAGAGTGCGCAGCTTGCGTGCGGCCTCGTTGCGCAGGTCGCGGGCGACACGCGCGCAGATTCCGGCGCTGATTGCCTGCGACGCCCAGCCTGCAAGCGCGTTAAGCGCCGCGGCAGCGCCATACAATAACAGCACAGCGATAACCCCGGACGGCACTCCGACAGAACCGACGACCATGCCGTCTATAGCCTGTCCTGCAAGCACGGGCGCCGCAAGCTGTGCCGCGACGCCGGCGGCAGCAAAGCATAAAACGGCGACAGTCCGCAGCCGGTATTTATTAAGACGCGCAAAGGCGCGCGCCAGAGTTTTGCCGCTCCCTTCAGGCACTGAAGTCACCCCGCTCTCCGTACTGGCTTTCGCATATCTCGCGGTAAACGGGGCAGGATTCAAAAAGCTCCTTGTGTTTGCCCGCACCGACAAGGCATCCGTCGTCGAGCACGAGTATCAAATCTGCCGACCGGACCGTGGAGGCGCGCTGACTGACCAGAAAGGTTGTAACTTCGCCGCGCAGCTCGCCGAGCGCTTTGCGCAGCGCCGCTTCGGTGGCAAAATCGAGCGCGCTTGCGCTGTCGTCGAGGATGAGGATAAACGGCAGTCCTGCCCGGCGTGCCGCAGCCGCTCTGACGAGCGCGCGCGCAACGGTCAGACGCTGGCGCTGACCGCCCGAGAAGTTGCGCCCGCCCTGCTCCACAGGATCGTCCAGTTCCAGCGGCTTTGCACGGACAAAATCCGCAGCCTGGGCGCGCTCAAGAGCCTGCCAAAGCTGCTCGTCCCCGATTTCACCAGTGTCGCAGATGCCCGATACGCCCCAAAGCAGATTTGAGCGTATCGTGCCCGAAAACAACAGCGCTTTCTGGGGTGCGGCTCCGATTATTTTACGCAGATCCTCGCGGGCAAACTCTTTAACCGGCACGCCGTTTATATAAACAGTGCCTGCGGTCGCATCGTAAAAACGCGGGATCAGGTTGACAAGGCTGGTTTTGCCGCTGCCTGTCCCGCCGATTATGCCGATTGTCTCGCCTTGTTTTGCGGTAAATGTTATATCGGTCAGGCTCTCGTCGCCCGCGCCGGGGTAAGTGAGCGAGACATGATCGAAACTGACCGCCTCGCCGGATTTGACAGGCCCGGGATTGCCGGAGGGATATTCCAAAGTGGGCTTGACGTCAAGCAGCGCGGAGATGCGACCTGCGCACGCGGCGGCGCGCGTGACCTGCACGATAAGGTTTGCGAATTTGACAAGCTCGAACATTATCTGCGTCATGTAGTTGACAAGCGCAACTATTGCGCCGGAGGTTATGGTACCGGCTGAAAACTCGAGCGCGCCCATATAAAGCACCGCAATAACGGCGGCGTTTATCACCGCGCCCGACAAGGGATTCGATAGCGCGGACAGCACTCCGGCGCGCGTCTGTATCTTTGCCAGCGTGTCTGACGCATCTGCGAATCTCGCGGTTTCCGCGTCCTCGCGCCCGAAAGCGCGTATCACGCGCATGCCCGACAATGAGGAGCGCGTGACGCCGACCACGGCGTCGAGCTTTGCCTGTGCGAGCCTGTAAAACGGCGATGCAAACCGCATAATAACAAACAAAACGACAGCCAGAACCGGCACAGTTGCGGCAAAAATCACGGCGATCCGGGCGTTGACCCAAAACGCCATCGCGACGCTGCCGAACACGATGAAGGGACTGCGCATGACAAGCCGCAGGAAAAGGTTAAGCCCGTTCTGCACCTGATTTAAATCGCCGGTCAGCCGCGTTATAAGCGTGCTGTTGCCAAGCGTCCGCCGGGCTGCATAGTCGAGCGAGCGGATGTGCCCGAACGCCGCGCGCCGCAGCTCCGATGTAAATCCGACCGCCGCCGCAGCCGAGAAATACTGCGCGGTCACGCTGACGGCAAGTCCCGCAAAGCCCAGCAGAACCATGAGCGCGCACCCGCGAACGATATACATGCGGTCGCCGCTCGTGATGCCGGTGTCGATGATGCGCGCGGTGATGAGCGGCACCGCGAGGTCGACAAAACACTCAAGCAGCTTGAAAAGCGGGGCCAGGGCAGCTTGCAGGCTGTATTTTCGAAGATATTTTAAAAGCTTCATATAACATTCATTGTCCTCACACCCGGTTACTCATTATACCAGAATATGAGCGCACAGGTCAACATTGCGGCGAAAATAGCAAAAAACGCTGCCGTCCATATAAGGAGCGGCGGCGCTTTTTATATGTCAACAACAAAACGATTGGAGCAGCGCGGGCAGCGGACTGTGTGATGACCCTTTGTTTTCGGCAGACGGAGCATCGCCTTGCAGTGCGGGCATTTTTTAAATACATGTGTCTTCCGGTCGCGAATCATGTGGTGGCGCAGCCTGAAAAAGGCTGCAAATTTATCCAAAATCCCCGTAAATGCGGCATTTTCGGCAGATCTGCGCGTCAGGTTGCGGGAAAAGAAGCGGAAAAGCTCCCAGACGACCAGCGCGGTTTGTATAGCGTAGAGAATGATTGACGACACGAATACATTGATGACGGCAATACCGATGCAGACCCACAAAATCACGGTGCCCAGCCGGTCCATGCCGTATCTGCCGCTCATGAAAGCTATAAGTCGCAATCTGAATTTATCCATCATATCTTATATATAGCCTCCGGTTCGAGGTCGTCGTATAAATACTCCGATTGCTCCGCCTGCAGGTAATCGCCGCTTGGCTGCGGGTTATAGCTGTAACCGTCAAGCGCGTAGAACAGCGAGAAAACTATGCCCAGCACAAGCCGAAGTATGACGATGGCAATGATAACACGCACAAGCGGGAAGCCGAACAGGCCCAGCGAAACCGGCGCAGCACGTCTGCGGTAATAACGGTGTCTGCCGTAGCCGCTGTAAAAGATATCGTCGTCGTACCCGCTGAATCCGTACGGGCTACCTGTGGCGCCGTAAAACCCGCCATAGGGGTTATAATCATAACCGGTACGCCTTCTGCCGGGCTCCGAATCGGATCCCCAGCCTTCGGTCGAGCGCCACGATTTTCCGCTGCGCATCTCCTGGATCTGCATATAAGCGGCGTTAAGGTTTTTCATGTATGCCTCGGCGCGTTTATCGCCGGGGTGGAGGTCGGGATGATATTTGCGTGCGAGCGCGCGGTAGGCACGGGTGATCTCCTCGTCGGTCGCATCCGGTGTCACACCCAGCACTGAATACGGATCGGTCACGCTCATCGCCTCCTTCAATATACATAATAATTATATTTTAATATATAATAATTACGCAAACAGCATCGGTTTTAATCCGAAATGTAAAATATTCCGGAATATTTTATAGTATTATGCCGCTGAGCCGGGTCCGGTCTGCCCGACGGCTTCAAAAAATGAAGTTATAGTATTGACATAACGCGTGATGTATGTTATAATAATCAGGCATTGAACAGTTTGATACAGGGGCATAGCTCAGCTGGTAGAGCAGCGGTCTCCAAAACCGCGTGCCGAGGGTTCGAATCCTTCTACCCCTGCCAAGGCTATTAGCCGGAAAAATCCCGCAGATCTAAGGATCTACGGGATTTTTCTTTGTTTGCATGCGGAGTAAAATCATCGGATGGGAGCAAATGGGGAGCACAATACATAAAACATTACAGCAAATAGCGTCATGATACGGTATTTTTTAATCTAACGGCATCTCTTGGCAAGTAGTGTTAAAATATAAGATGTAATAATTTTCAAATAAAGTGTTTTATAAAATTGACTTTTAATAAACGAGGCAGTATGATAGAAATATAATACTTCACTATTTAGCTAAAAGAACCGGAAAATGATTTATCTATAATCTAAACGCTAAGGGGGCTTACATATGATACTTGCAAAAAACAGGACACCTATTGCATCGATTCTTGTACCGCCCGCACTGCTTGACGACAAAAGTTCACCCGCACTCTATGCCGCTAAGGAGCTTCGCTATTACCTCAGCCGAATGACCGCCGCGAGCTTTAAGATTAAGGCGGACGACGGACGAAAAGCCGGTATTTCGCTGAAATTTGCCGACAAAGCCGAGGATCTCGGCGACGACGGATTTACAATTGACAGCGAAGGGGAGCGCGTAGTCATCCGTGGCGGCGTCCGCGGGATCATTTACGGCGCATATGAACTCCTTGAAATTCTCGGCTGCCGCTTCTTCACGCACAACTGCGAAAAGATTCCGACGATACTCTCGCCCGTACTGCCCGAGCTGCATGTACGGCAGAAACCGATCGTCGAATATCGCGAGCATAACTATGCCGATTTGACGCAGAATCATCGCTTCTCTGTCAAACGCCGCTTCAACGGGTCGTCTCACCGTATCCCGAAGCATATGGGAGGGAACATGTCCTACGCATGGTTCGTCCACACTTTCGACCACATGGTTCCGGCTTCGGTTTACGGCGAAAGCCATCCAGAGTATTTCGCAATGGTTGACGGCAAGCGCGTGACAACCGACAGAGGCCGCACGCAGCTCTGTCTTACCAACTCCGAAGTGCTCGAGCTCTGTATCGAAAGCGCGCGGAAAGCGCTTCGCGCGCATCCGAACGCGAAAATAATCTCGATATCGCAAAACGACTGGGGCGGCAACTGCCAGTGCGATAAGTGCCGCGAAATCGACGAAGAGGAAGGCTCTCCCTCGGGAACGCTGCTGCGTTTTGTGAACAAGATTGCCGAAGTGCTCGAACCCGAGTTCCCCGACGTGATTTTTGATACGCTCGCTTACATGTACTCGCGTCCTGCACCGCGCATCACCCGCAACCGTAAAAATGTATGTGTCCGTCTCTGCTCGATCGAATGCTGCTTCGCCCATTCCTTTGAAACCTGTGACGATGAAAGACGCAGCGTAAGGCGTCCTGACGGTTCGGTCTCCAATTTCATTACCGACCTGCGCGACTGGGGTAAAATCTGCGACCGAATGTACATTTGGGACTACACGACCTGCTTTGCGCATTACCCGACTCCGCATCCGAACTGGCGTGTGCTTCAGCCCAACATTCAGGCAATGGTCAAAAACAACGTGCGCGGAATCTTTGAGCAGGCGTGCGGCGCGTCACGCGGTGGCGTAGATTTCAATGAACTGAGGCTTTATTTGATTTCGAAACTACTCTGGGACCCCTATTGCGATATAGAAAAACACCGCCGCGAGTTCATGGAGTACTACTATGGAGCCGCAGCGCCCTTCCTCGACAGATATCTTAACCTGCTCTGCGATAAGGTGGAACAGGACAACATCCACGTCGGCTTCAACGACAACCCCGTCCACGGTTTTCTGTCGGAGGATATGCTCGATAGGTACGATAAGCTCTTTGACGAAGCCGCCGCAGCCGTTGCCGGTGACGCACTGCGACTGTACAGAGTCGAAAAAAACCGTCTTTCAATCCGCTGGGTACGACTCAAGCGTGCCGCGATGCTGCAGCTCAAGATCGATGCCGAGGAGGTCAACCGCTTCTTTGGCGATTGGCGCGCGTTCAATCTCTCACGCATCGATGAGTGGTGCAACTTGGAAACGACTCACCGCGCTTTGCTCGACGGATTGTGGAGAGGTGTCGAATACTTTGACCACTGGACAGACGAGGAGCCGGAGATTTTTTAATGAGCTCTTTGGTGGAACGGTTCAGGCACAAATTATCGGGCTGCGCGACTTCTGTTATACGTCCTAGATGAACTACCTACAAACATGGGAGTAATTTGGGATCAGTCAAACTTAAAAATAAATTGCCGCGCTTTTCATATAGAAGAAAGAAAGGCGAATAAACTGTGAAATACATAATTGATCACGATTATCATATCCATTCAGGCCTTTCCCTTTGCTCCGGCGACAGCAGCCAGACACCCCGGGCGATCCTGGATTACGCTGTTTTAAATAATTACCGTCAAGTCTGCATCACAGACCACTTTTGGGATGAAACTGTCCCGGGAGCAAGCGACTGGTATAAGGCGCAGGATTTTGCGCATATCAGCGCGGTTCTGCCGCTTCCTCAGGGTGAACATACTAAGTTCCTATTCGGCTGTGAAACCGATTTTGACAAAAATTTTACACTCGGCGTGTCCCGAGAACATTTTAACCGCTTCGATTTTGTCATAGTGCCAATCAACCATCTACATATGGAGGGTTTTACTATCGACAGTGTCGATGCGGATTCTTTGGAGCGCCGCGCGTATCTTTGGGCCAGGCGGCTTGAAGCGCTTCTTGACATGGATATTCCTTTTGAGAAAACCGGCATCGCTCATATCACCGACGGCTTGACAGCCCCGCGCAAAAGGGAAGATCATCTGAAAGTGTTTTCCATGATCGAACAGAACACGCTCGATAAGCTGTTCAAAAAGGCCGCCGAAAGAAAAGTCGGCATCGAGCTGAATCTGAATTTTGATTCATATTCCGTCGAGGAAAGGGACATTATCGGCAGAGTCTACTTTACCGCAAAAAACAAGGGATGTAAGTTCTATTTCGGTTCGGACGCGCATCATCCTTCAAAATTTAAGACTGCTCCTTCTAATTTCCGAAAGATTGCAGACTGGTTGGAACTGGAGGAAAGCGATAAGTTCATATCGAAAACGGTCTGAACTTGCTTGTAAATTGACTAAATTCAATGTCTTACTTTTGTATGATGTAAGCAATACTTAGAACTCAAAACCTATGTGCTGAAAGACGAATCCTTCAACCCATGCCAAAGAGTAAGAAAGTCTGTGGAATTAAATCCACAGACTTTTTGTTTCATGTGGTCTCATAAATAAAACAAGAAGTTCTATCAAAACAAACACAAAATTCAATAGATGTGTTATAATTACGTATAACAGTGCGCATAAACTTGTGAAGATGGATATGTTAGCACAGTACAATAGCCGAAAGTTAATCCAATTTGGGAACTAATTGGGAACTGTGATAGGGTACTAAAGAAACAGTAAATTATAGCATATATGTATCCGGTTTCAGGCTTCAGGTTTTATGATGAAGCCTTTCAATTGCTTCTTTATCTTTTTGCTATATAAACAAAAATATTCAGTGCCTGCAATCGAATTGTCCACCCGAGGTATTCGATATGAGGCACTGAATATTTTATGTATTAATATTTAAGCGCGATGTGATTTTTTTGCCACAATAAACGCGGCGGTACAGAGAAGTGTTGCAACAGAGAGTATAATGGTAGCGTCGCTGGTATTCGGAGCTACCACATCTTCAGCAGGAGTCTCCGCAGCCTCCGCAGCATCCTGAGTCTCATCTTCAGTCGTGGATGCGGTTTCCACAAACGCGCCATTGATATATTTCTCGGTATAAACCTCGACCTCACCAAAACCGATATTGGCGCCATTACTCTCGGTGACGGTGATGGTTATGGATTTTGTAGTGACATTAGGAACATCGACGTACAATGCACGTCCTTCCGGATCAAGCCCCGAAAATTGGACAGACGAGCCATCATCGAAGGTGATGGTTCCGGCTACAGCATTGTCAGCAGAGTTATAACGGTCGTAGAGCACGATTGTGCCGACAGTTACAGGTGATGTCCACGTAAGTGTGTAGGTTGGATTGGCTTCACTGGCGCTGGACCACTCGCAGTTTTCATATGACATAACACTGAAGTATCCGTCATAAAGATTTGTGGGTGAATACCAATCATCTGTAAAATATCCGGGATTCCATGTATCCGGATCGCCATTTATACCAACAGAAGAAGCGGTTGCTCCGGAAGCATTCAAAGCAACGTTATTGCCCGCAGCATCGTAAAATTCGGCTTCCGCAAGACCGATGGAATCGGTGTTATCGTCACCATTGACAGTGATAGTAACTGATGTCGCTACGACAGGCGTATCAAATACTGCAACCTCAGTTCCAACTCCGGTAGGGTCAAGCTCATTGAATTGAACTGTTGTACCGTCAGAAAATTTAAGTGAACCGGAAATTACATTAGAAGTATCGTCAGGTACATCGTATAATACCACTTTCGAGATGTTTTGCGCTGAATCCCATGTAATTGTTGCGTCAGAATCTGTTTCATAATCAGTTAGCCAATATGGATATCGTGCATCCGGCGTAATAACTTTTCCGTCGATAGCTAAGGTAGCGTCATATGCTTCGGAATACGAGCTGGATGCTGTACAGCTTGCGTCCGATGTGAGATTTTTCGCAGCTGATACTGAAATCGTCATAAAGACTGCGATAGTAAGAGCCAAAATAAGAACCTTTTTCACTTAACCCGATTCTCCTTATAAATTTTATTTATTGTTATTTCGCATAAGTCCATACCCATACGAAATATCAATCCATTTAAATTCCTCCGACAGGGATTTCTTATCCTTGACGAAGATACCGAGCTGTTTTTTGCCTTCTTGTGATTTTTGCTATTTTTTCAAGCCGCTCATAAATTGTGTGGCTTTACCTGAAAGTGTATAAATTATTACGAAGCAGTCATGATAAAGCTCACTGGCGTGAATTGTGCTTGCAACACCATCCGCTATAAAACGGATAAGGTGACTTTTTCAAGAGTTGTTCATAGAATGCTATTAATTATACAATAAATAATATACAATAAATAATAAATAAAGTCAATAGCTATCATAAACGTTCCGTCAGCAAATATTATCAGGCCTGTTGCATGACAAAAAAAGCTTCCAATATTTCTGCTCGCTGCAGTTGCTGTATGTATGTAGAATCTTTTCATAATTTATCATAATTTGTCCTTGCCTGACCTGTGAGAGCTGACAGGCGACTTTCTAAATTTTCTCCTAAACAAATGCCATTTTTGATTTTCTTGATGTCTATCAACTCGTTTTTAAAATTATATCCCGGATGAACCATGATTTCCGTCACACCAACACCCGGCAACAAAACTTGAATATCATCGACAGAACCGAAGAATGCGGTTGTTCGGATGCCTTTCCAATGTAACCAACGATTGAATAGTGTCTTCACAATACGCTTATAACCTGGTATCTTTCCGATATTCCGGTGAAGTCTGATCTTACTGATTCCATGTTCTTTGCAGACCCTTGCGAAAATTGGCGCGATAAAAGGCGCAGTGTGGATATGGTGATGGGAATCCGCATGAGTCAATTCGATTCCAGCATGCCGTATTTTTTCAATCTGTGCTGTTAATTCATCATAAACAGCCTTCTTTTCAGCATTTGTCAACGGCTGCAAACGATTAATTCTGCCTGTGAAATAGCCATCGTCAGTAAACATCGCGCAATTTCTAATCGGATCTGTCAAAGGAACACCATCAGTCAGATTGAAATGAATGCCGACACTATGTTCAAGATGATATTCCCGAATATTTAACAGTGCTTCCTCCCAAGCTGTTCCGTTTGCTACTATCGTTGTGTCGGTGATCAACCTTTTTTCAAATGCATCGCAAATTGCTCGGGTACAGGACGAATTCAAGCCGAAATCATCGGCATTTATGATTATCGCGGGACAGCTCCTCATTTTCTATCACCTTTCGGAACACTTCGATATGTGTATTTGGCATGTTTTGCAATGTATAGTACGGTAAAAAAGCACGGCGCAGGGGCATTGCCGCCCCGCGCCTTGTATTAACTTATTTTACAGATTTTCAGCTGCAGACATGAGGTTTTATTTAGTCTCTTCCACTTACCAACCTCATTATTATCGTGGCAACCTGGGCGCGGGTGGCATAGCCGGCCGGGTCAAGCTGCGTCGGGCTGACGCCCTTCACCAGCCCGTTGCCGACTGCCCATTTCATCGCGGTGAGCGCCCAGGTTGAAACCATGTTCAGATCGGTATAAACGCTGAGGTCTGCAGTTGCCGACAGATCATAGCCTTTGCAGTCTGCGTATCTGTGTAAAATGACTGCAATCTGTTCGTTTGTAAGGGGATCGTCCGGACCAAAAGTGGTTGCGTCGTATCCCTTGACTATACCCGCCTCGTCAGCCCAGACAACAGCCGTCTCATACCACGAACCGAAAGATACATCAGCAAACCGATTGCCTGCCGACGGTGCCGGCTCACCCTCAAGCCGCCATAGGGCCATAACAAGCATGGCTCTCGTCATATTGGCGTCGGATGCAAAGGTGTTCGTCCATGGCAGATAGTAAAGGTTTCTGGACAGAACAAAGTCTACACCCTCATGGTACCAGCTGCTTGTGTCAACGTCTGTAAACTGCTCGCCGGGGCAAAAATGCACAGGCTCGAATCTCGCTTCGATAGTGTGGCTGGCTCTTATGAAATTGAACGTGTAAAACTCTACCGCGCCGACGCTCACGCCGTCCACAAGCACGTCGGCAATCTTATATCCTGGGTCGGGTGTGATTGTATATGTCACGGTGCTCCAATCCGCAAAATATGTCGTGCCGGTAGGTGTGATCCTGCCGCCTTCACCACCTGTCGCCGTGAGTGTGTTAGTATGGAAAAACGGAACGCCGCCGCTAACGCTCAGTATGAAGTGTGCTGTGATATCAACATCCGAGGCAGGCATGATAAACCTCGTGGTAGCGCTGGTTGGGTCTTCGAATGTGACCGGCACCGACGATGACCACTTAACGAAAGTGTATCCGGCTTTCGGCGCCGCTGATATCGTTATAACTTCGCCCGGCGCTTTCGCCGGTGCCCCCGCCATCCTCGGTTACATAAATAATTTTTATATTTACCTCCGCCTGTGCCGGCAAGAAAAGCAACAAAGCCATAAGACAGCACAATGGGACAAATATCCAGAGAAACCTTATTATTTTCAAATAATATTTCCTCCTGATGCAGAATTCGACAAAGTCACATATATTGATATTATATCAAATCATTTCATAAAAGCGCAAGGGAGATTTTGTAATTTTTTTGAAGAAAAAGTTATTCAAATCGGCTATATGACCGTGTGGAAAAACACTCAAAAAGCGGCTTCGAATCAAAATTATCTTTACAATCTGGTAAAACATGATAAAATGTTAATGGTCGACAGATAATAAGGTATCAGAGAGGCTTCAATGATTTCTTTCAGTGGTATTGACAGTGCGGGCAAATCAACTCAGATTGAAAAGGTATATACGGAATTTCAAAGAAGAAATAAACGCTGCAAAATAATACATTCCCGTGGCGGCTATACCCCGCTGCTGTTGTTTTTAAAAACGCTTATACAAAAAGCTAAAGCGCGTACTGAAGCTGGCAAGGCAGAATACAGGCAAAAAGTCCATAAAAGTCCCAAGAAAAGAAAGCTGCTATTATGGCTTTCGATTCTTGATCTGGGGCTGTATTACGGATTATATTTCCGCCTTGTGGAGCTGTTCGGTATAACTATACTGGCAGACCGTTATTTCTGGGATTCCTACATAGACTTTTACATGAGTTTCAGCGAGTTTGATTTTGAAAAATGGATGGTTTGGAAGTTTGCAAAGGCAATTTATCTGAAACCCCGGTGCTCGATAATATATACCATTCCCGCTGAGCTGTCGGTGCACCGTTCCGAATTGAAGGAAGGCCCCTGGTCTGAACCGCTGGAGGTTATAAAGCAGCGGATAGAAAATTATATGTCGGAGATAAAAAAAGCCCGCTGGGACCATGTTATCGATGCCACCGGGTCGGTTGAAGAAGTATTTGAGGCAACAATGAAGGTTATTGACAATGAAAATTATTATAATATACCTGTCTCTTATACACATCTGACGCTGCCGACGATGCCGG
>JAPXNL010000050.1:0-13272 GCA_033808535.1 Clostridia bacterium | reverse complement strand
CCCTCTGGGTGCAGCTTTGTAAGACCGACGTCCGCCGCCAGTGGCGTCCGTCGGTATCACAGATAGTAAGAGTTACTGCCCGTTCGGTTTCTTTCCATCTTAGCTATGTGCATCAGACGTTTGGTTTTCTAAAACTTCAGCAGATGGAGCAGCCGGGGGGATATACCTTGAAAACTCCAAACTTCCTGTCATAACGGTAGGAAATTGTATTTTGCCTTTATACGTGCATTTTTTACTCGATATCGCAGATTATAAAATAAATTGTTGCATATTTGTGCACCTTCGGTAAAATATGGGCTTTTTGTTGTAGGGTATGCGCCGTTGTGGTATAATAAACATATACACAAAGCGATAGGAGGTATAGAAATATGCCGAAAATAAAATCAATCGTTACGCGCGAGATACTCGATTCTCGCGGAAATCCTACCGTCGAGGTCGATGTGACGCTCGACGACGGCGCATTCGGTCGTGCGGCGGTCCCGTCCGGCGCGTCCACAGGCTCGAGAGAAGCGCTTGAGCTGCGCGACGGCGACTCCCGCTACGGCGGCAAGGGCGTGAGGAAAGCCGTCCAGAATGTCACCGATATCATAGCGCCCGAGCTGACCGGTTTCGATGCATTTGACCAGCGCGGGCTCGACGGCGCGATGATAGCGCTCGACGGCACACGCGACAAGTCGAAGCTGGGTGCCAACGCCATCCTCGGCGTATCGCTCGCGGCTGCACGCGCGGCAGCACACAGCCTGGGTTTACCGCTGTTCCGATATGTGGGCGGCGCAAACGCACACGTGCTGCCTGTCCCGATGATGAATATATTAAACGGCGGCAAGCATGCCGACAACAGCGTCGATATCCAGGAATTCATGATAATGCCCGTCGGCGCGTGCGGATTTTCCGAGGCGCTGCGCATGGGCGCCGAGGTATACCAGACCCTGAAGTCAGTTATTCACAAAAGGGGCATGAGCACCGCGGTAGGCGACGAAGGCGGCTTTGCGCCCGACCTTGCGACAAACGAGGACGCGCTGCTCCTCATCACCGAGGCGGTTAAAAAGGCGGGCTACACGCCGGGCGAAGATATTGCTATAGCGCTTGACCCTGCGTCGTCCGAATTCTATATTGACGGCAAATACGTGTTCGCCGGCGAAAAAATAAGCCGGACAAGCGACGAGATGATTGCGCTGTACAGCGAATGGCTCGAAAAATACCCCATCGTATCGATCGAGGACGGGCTTGCCGAAAACGACTGGGAAGGCTGGGCGAGGCTTACAGGGGCGCTCGGCGGCAGGCTGCAGCTTGTCGGCGACGATATTTTCGTCACAAACCCTGCCATACTCAGGGAGGGCATAGAAGCCGGCGTCGGGAACTCCGTGCTTGTAAAGCTCAACCAGATAGGCACGCTGACCGAAACGCTCGATACAGTCGAGCTTGCGCACAAGAGCGGCTACACCGCGGTGCTGTCCCACCGCTCAGGCGAGACAGAGGACACGGTGATAGCACACCTCGCAGTCGCGCTCAACGCCGGTCAGATCAAAACCGGCGCGCCGTGCCGCACAGAGCGCGTCGCCAAATACAACGAGCTGCTGCGCATTGAAGAATCTCTGGGCGCGAAAGCTGTTTACCCCGGCCGCAAAGCTCTGAAAATACACTGAAATCCGGACAAAAAACGGCGCGGCTAAAGCGGATTTCCGTTTCAGCCGCGCTTTGTCAGGTTTTATGTCAGTCCCGCAGTGCGGAGCGTATATAAATCCCACATATCCGGACAAGCCGGTTTATTAAGATAAAATCGGTACTACGGAAAGCCGGGCAAGCCGCTGTCAGTCGGAGAAAAGCTGCGTTGACAGGTATCTGTCGCCCGTGTCGGGCAGAAGCGCGACAATCATTTTACCCTCGTTTCCGGGTCTGCCGGCAAGCTCAAGCGCTGCCCACAGTGCCGCGCCCGACGATATGCCGACAAGCACGCCCTCGGTGCGGGCAAGCTCGCGCCCGATGGCGTACGCATCTTCATTTGTGACGGTGATAATCTCGTCATATACCGTGGTGTCGAGAATCTCCGGGACAAATCCCGCGCCTATACCCTGAATCTTATGCGGGCCGCTCTTGCCGCCCGAAAGCACCGGCGACGCCGCGGGTTCGACCGCTACTACCTTAATCCCGGGCTTAACCGATTTCAGATAGCCGCCTGCGCCGGTTATGGTGCCGCCTGTGCCGACTCCCGCGACGAAAATATTAACCTCGCCGCCGGTCTGGCGCCATATCTCGGGACCCGTCGTCTTACGGTGTATGGCAGGGTTTGCGGGGTTGACAAACTGGCCGGGTATGAACGCGCCGGGCGTTTCGGCTGCAATCTCCTTCGCGCGCTTAATGGCGCCGGTCATGCCCAGCGCGCCCTCTGTGAGCACCAGCTCCGCACCGTATGCGGCGAGCAGCTTGCGGCGCTCGACGCTCATGGTCTCGGGCATCGTGAGTATCACGCGATAGCCTTTTGCAGCCGCAACTGCGGCAAGCCCTATTCCGGTATTGCCGCTTGTCGGCTCAATAATGACCGAGCCGGGTCCGAGCAGTCCGCGCTCCTCGGCGTCCTCGATCATTGCGGCGGCAATGCGGTCCTTGACACTGCCGGCGGGGTTAAAGTATTCAAGCTTTACAATGATGCGAGCCTTAAGCGAGTGCTTATCTTCAAAACGGGTAAGCTCGAGCATCGGAGTCTCTCCGATAAGCTCGGTTAGGTTGCGCTTTATGTCTGCCATTTAATAAATCCGCCTTTCGTATTATAAATATAAAATTATCGGGGTTTTGCGGTTAAATACAGTAATCGACTACGCTATAGTTTGAATTGTACGCAAGGTCAGCGAGTGTAACGGAATCCAGATAGTCGGTTATAACCTTATAAAGCCCTTCCCAGAACTTTATGGTGGTACAATATTCGTATCGCTCGCACTGGTTAACCTCGCTCTCCATACACGCGACCGGCACAAGGCTGCCCTCTATTTCGCGAAGGATTTCGCCGGCTGTATATTCCTCCGGCTTGCGGGCCAGCATATAGCCGCCCTGAGGCCCGCGGCTGGAAAGCAGCAGTCCCGACCGGATCAGGCTTGACACGATCTGCTCCAGATACTTAACCGATACATTCTGCCGCTCAGATATTTCCTTCAGTGAAACCCATTCTTCGTTACTATGCTGTGCAAGGTCAACCATCATGCGAAGCGCATAGCGCCCCTTCGTTGATATCTTCATTTTCGCACCTCCGTATAACTCTTATTATACTATATGAATTGTATGAAATCAAGTGCGTAATAAAAAATTTACTATTATTTGCAGACTCACAGAGAGAGTATATGCGAAAAAAATACCGGCGGCGGGCGAAAGCGCGGCTGACGGAGGGGAAATATGCGGTTAGCGGGCTTTAACTTATTGACATGGAAGATATTGCAGAGTAAAATATAAAGACTGCTATCTTTTAACCGGGACTGTGTAATGCAATTTCTTGAGGTATTTTTAATCGCAATCGGACTTGCCGCAGACGCTTTTGCCGTTGCAGTATGCAAAGGAATGGCTAAGGGCAAATTCGGGCCGGGATACGCATCGGTTATCGGGATGTATTTCGGCGGGTTTCAGGCGGCAATGCCGCTTATCGGATATTTTGCCGGTTCGGCGTTCGCCTCATTCATAACGACACTTGACCATTGGATCGCCTTCGGGTTGCTTGCGTTAATCGGCATTAACATGATACGCGAGTCGTTTTCAAACGAAGGCTGCGAGCGGACGGCGGCTGACATAGGCGTTAAAACGATGCTCCCGCTTGCGCTCGCAACAAGCATCGACGCCGCGGCCGCAGGCGTAAGCTTTGCGTTTCTGGAAGTAAATATCCTGCCGGCAGTATTGCTTATAGGCTCAGTCACGTTTGTATCAGCTTTTGCGGCTGTATGGCTGGGAACAAAGTGTTCGGACAAACTGAAACAAATGTCAACGCTGCTGGGCGGAGTCGTACTGAATATAATCGGACTGAAAATTCTGATAGAAGGGCTGATAGCTTGAAACATGGCATGCCCGCTCTGAGGTGGCTGGGCAAAAAGGCGCTTGCCGCTCTCGCAGTTGTTGTTGTGCTTGCGGTGTCATCCTGCGCTCCGGCAGATCAGGGATACGATTACGGTTTTTTCGCGCTCGACACATATATATCAATGAAGATTTACGGCGCGGACAACCCTGAGCAGCTTTGCAAACAGGTGGAGGATAAAACCGCCGAACTTGAAAATCTTCTGTCGCGCCACGCAGCCGGCTCCGAGCTTGCGAAAATCAACGCTTCTCCCGCAGGTGATTATACGATATCGGACGAGCTTGCGGCTGTCGTCTCCGCCTCGCTTGCGGCGGCGGAGTCGAGCGGCGGTGCGTATGACCCGACGATAACCCCGCTTGCGGAGCTTTGGAACATCGGAGGCGGCAATGAAAGCGTGCCGGCGCAAGCCGACATAGACGCGGCGAGAGCGAAAACAGGTTACGGCAATGTAAAGCTGAACGACAATACACTGACAAAGCTGGCCGATTACGCCGAGCTTGACCTGGGTGGCTCCGGAAAGGGCTACATACTGGAAAAAGCGGTTGATATCCTGAAGCAGAGCGGCGGCTGGGGCATAGTGTCGTTTGGCGGCAACATCGGGGTATACGGCAAAAAGCCGAGCGGCGACCCGTGGAAGATAGGCATCAAGAACCCGCGCGAACTGGACAATGTATCCGGCTATGTCACAATAGAGTCGGGGTTTGTATCTGTGTCGGGCGATTACGAACGCTATTTTATAGCCGACGGCAAGCGTTATTGCCATATAATCGATCCGGCTACGGGCTGGCCGGTTGACAACGGCATGATGAGCGTTGCGGTATGGAGCGAAAACGCGCTGGAGGGCGATATAACCTCGACCGCACTGTTCGTGATGGGCGTGCAGCGCGGACTGCAGTACTGCGAGCAAAACGGCATAGCCGCATTGTTTGTGACCGCGGACGGCATTTCGTGCAGCGCCGCGATGGACAGGCTTTTTACGCCGGCGGACTGACGAATAAATTATTATGATAAGATCTGAAAAAATTAAAAAAGAAAAAATACTGAAAATAATGAAAATAATCGCTGCGGCAGTGCTCGCGGCGGCTTTTATAGCGCTGACTGTATACTTTGCGCCGAAGCTGATGTCGCTGCGCGACCCGGTTGTGCGCGAGGTGGTACGCGACAGGGTGGAGTCGTGGGGATTGGCAGGCGTTGCGGCGATGTTTTTGCTGCAGGTGCTTCAGGTAGTGCTCGCCGTTTTGCCCGGTGAGCCGGTGGAGCTGCTTTTGGGCTTTTTATACGGCACGTTCAGCGGACTGGGACTGTGCCTTGCGGGGATCGCGGCGGGCACGGTGCTGGTTTTCGCGGTAGCAAGGCTGCTCGGCAGGCGGTATATAAGGAAATTTGTCAGTTCGGGAATGCATAAAAAGCTTGCGTTTTTGCGTGATCCCGTGAAACGCGACGCGATGTTCTTTTTATTGTTTTTGATACCCGGCACGCCGAAAGACGTGCTTACATACTTTGCGCCGCTCACGGGGATAAACATGCTCAGGTTGGTCGTTATATCCTGCATTGCGCGCATACCGTCGGCGATAAGCTCAACATATGTCGGGGACAATCTCTCGGAGGGCAATTTATTGTTTTCGCTCCTGGTGTTTACTCTGACCGCCGTGCTGGGAATCGCCGGAATCCTGATAAACAACCGCGTTATAGAAGCCAACCGCGCTAAACCCGGCGAGGGCAAATAGCCGCTTTCCGTGCATGCGCGGAGTTGCCCGCTACGGCGCGGCTGTGCGGTTTTAATAAAAAAAGTGCGAACTTAAGCGAAGCTGGCAAGCAATCATGCTTTAAACACGAAAGGCGCGGCATATGGAACAAAAACCCGCCCTCATGGGGTGCTTAGTGCAAAAAATTCTGTGAGATGATACATCCATGTACAACAAAAAACGCCCAGGCGGCGTTTTTTTATGTCGATTTTCGGCCAGTCACGCCCAAATTAACAAAAAACTATATACAAATCAAATAAATTGTGTTATAATAACAGAGAATGTATACAGTGTTGATTTGACAGCGCACGGGAGAAATTAGTGGACGAAAGAGACGAAAGAAAAGACGATATTATAGCCGGGCGCAACGCGGTGCTCGAGCTTCTCAAGTCCGGGCGCGACGTGGACAAGCTCTATGTCAGGCGCGGTGAGCACACCGGCTCGCTGCAGGTGATAGTGGCAACGGCTGTCAGCCGGAAGATCCCGGTGATAGAAGTCGACAATGCGAAGCTCGACAGGCTGGCGGGCGGCGTCAACCATCAGGGCGTCGCGGCGTCTGCCGCGGCGGTGAGCTATGCCCGGCTTGAGGATATATTCGCCCGTGCACAGTCGCGGAAAGAGAAGCCTTTTATCGCGATAGCCGACGGGATCGAGGACCCGCGCAATCTGGGCGCGCTTATCCGCAGCGCCGAGGGTGCGGGCGCGCACGGAGTGATAATCGGAAAGCGGCACGCGGTAGGTCTGACCGGAACGGTAGCGAAAGCGTCAGCCGGCGCGGTCGAGCATATACCGATTGTAAAGGTAACAAATATCGCGCAAACGATAGACGAGCTGAAGGAGCGCGGCGTGTGGATATTCGCGGCGGAAGCCGGAGGCACGCCGTATTACGAGGTTGACATGCGCTGTGCGGCTGCGTTTGTGTTCGGCAGCGAGGGCGAGGGCGTCTCGCAGCTGGTGCGCCGGCGCAGCGATTTTCTGGTTTCAATCCCGATGTACGGTCTTGTCACGTCGCTTAATGTGTCGGCGGCGGCAGCAGTCATACTCTGCGAAGCCGCACGGCAGAACAGATGCGTCTGAGATAAGACGCATTGGAATTTAACACGGGAAGAAAATATAAAAACTTTCAGCTTATATAACAAATATAACGAAAGGAACACGTGTCGGCGCGGCGAGGGTCGGCAGGATCCGCGCGGCGTGCGTTTATCCGCAGAATGAATACGAACAACGCCGATAAAAACAGAGAGGGCGGAGCAAAGCAGGTTTCCGCAAAGGCGCTTTTGCGCAAGCTGAACGCCAATTTAAGCGAAACAAAAATGCAGCTCGACGAGCTTGGGACGCCTGTCCCGTTGTCCGCCGAAAAATCTAATACGGAGCCTTTGACCGGCCGGCGTAGTTTTGACGACAGCGGCGCAGGCGGGTGGCCTGCGACGGATACCGGAGCGCGCGCCGCTGCCCAGCGCACGTCCGACAACGCATGGCGCGCATCCTATGAAAATGCCGTACCGGATAAGAACACCACGGCGGTGCCGGAGGACGGATATTACGGCGCGCAGACGGAACCGGCAAAAAGCCGGAGCGGCACAGATTACGGCAGCCGCTCGCAAACGAATACATCGGACAGGCCGGGCCGGATTGTTTACAGGTTCAGGCGCACAAGTAAAAAGGTGCTGCAGACCTCGCCCGGCAAGGGAACATATGTCGGCAAGGACAAACTCTCCGACAAGAAAACACAGGCAGTCCCCCGTGACGACGCGCCTACCAAACAGATTGACCGCGTCGACACGGCAGCAGAAGATCAGAACGCCGACGTTATGGCGCTGATGAAAAAATACCTTTCGGAGGACGAATATCAAAGGTACTTAAAGCGTCACGGCGAAATTGAGCAGCCCGACACGGAAGAATTTGAGGCGGCGCAAGCAGAACCTGTCGCGGAGCCGGCAGAGGCTGGCGCACTGTCCGAGCACGACCGCACTCAGATCGAGGCTGAGACCACAGAGCTGTCCCAGGAAGACATAGACATAAAAAAACGCATCCGCGATGCCGAGAACTATGTGCGCAGCATCACGGACAATCCGCCGCCGACCGGGCATGAAGACGAAAAACCTGGAGAGACCGAATTTGACGAAACAGACGTCAACCTGATGATCGCGTTCGGCATGGAGGACGAGCTGGCAAACACGCTCGGCATCGACCGCGTGAACCAGATCGAGGCAACTCTCGCGCGCGATATAGTGCAGTACGACAAAGCGGCGGAATCGGGCGAGCGAAAGGCAAAAGACACCTTCGAGTTTACGTCAAACGACCAGGCAAAGGGCATATTCCGCGGCTATAAGCTTGCATACCGCAAGCTGCTGCTGCGTTTGCTTGTCTGCGTGATTGTGATGGCAGTCGCGTTTTTATACGAGAACATCTCCGTTTTGGGCGGAGAGTTACCCGCACCGCTTGACTCTACCGTATATCCGGTCACAAATATAATGATAGACCTTCAGCTTGTCGCAATTTGCGGCATGCTGGTCTGGCGTTCGCTTGCAGAGGGAACGGTATCGCTGTTTAGGATGAAACCTATGCCCTCATCAGTGCTTTCGGTCGTAATGGCGCTGACGCTTGTGTACGACATTCTGATGTGCTTTACAGGGATAAGGCCCGACGGCATCAGGCTATACGGTTTCCCGGCGATACTGTGTGTGTTCCTCTCGCTTTTGGGAGAATACTACAATTTGCGGCGCGAGATACTCGGCTTCAACATAGCCGCCTCGAAGCGCGTTAAATATGCGGTCGACAGGCTAGAGCCTGAGGACGCGGTGCTTGAAACCGAGGCGTTCGGCGAATATATGCCCGAGTCGCCCTCGATATTCCGGGTCAGCCGCGCCAATTTCATCGACGGTTTTTACCGCCGCACCGCGGGCTATTCAAAAAACAAATCCATAATCGGCGCAATCATCCCGCTGGTGGTGATTGTCTCCGCGGTTTTCTTCGTAGCCGCCTATTATGTGACAAAAGACCCGGTCGATTCACTCACCACGGCATTTCTGGTGTTCATGATGTGTATGCCGGCATCGGCGTTCGTGCTTTACAGCTACCCGATGTTCAAGGCATCCACCGCCGCATTCGAGCTTGAAAGCGCTATAATCGGAGAGGCGTCGGTCGACGAATATACCGCCGCAAGCGCGATCACGTTCGACGACAAGGACGTGTTCCCGTCGACGGGCGTCAAGGTGCGCAGCGTGAAAGTTTACGGCAATAACCGCATCGACCAGGTTATATACAATGCCGCGAGCATTTTCAACACCGCGGGCGGCTCGCTTGCCGATGTCCTCGACATCGCAACCATCGACCTCGGACACTCCGACGATGTCGAGATTCTCGACGTCGAGGCCGACGGGCTGGAGGCGACGGTCAACGGCGCTCACATTTACCTCGGCCGCGCGCCGTATCTGCGGCGCAACAGCTTTGTGCCTGTGCGCGACGCCGACGACGAGGAGATCGAAAGCAGCGGCGAGATAAGCATAATGTACATGGTTGTCGGCGACGAGGTCGCGGCAAAGATGTACGTGCAGTATCACATAGACCCCGACTTTGAGTTTATGTTAAAGCAGCTATACGGCGCCGGCGTGTGCGTGGGCATCAAGACCTCCGACCCCAACATCGACGACCGCATGCTGGGCATGAGAATCAAACTGGACAAATATCCGGTCAAGGTGCTCAAGTGCAGGAATTTAAACGACACAAACGAGACCAAACCCCGTGTTGACAGCGGCATCGTGTCGAAAAGCTCTGTCAAGGCGCTGCTCCAGACGCTGGCTTACTGCGACAAGGTGCAGCATATAACGAAAACGAACATAGTGATAAAGCTCTTTGCAATTTTAATCGGCATACTGCTTTCGGCGTTTTTACTGGCGCTCGGCCTTTCGGCAGGCGTTATGTCGTTCTACGTCGCGCTGTACCAGCTGTTCTGGATACTGCCGATGATAATCATATCCAAACTGTTTATTAACTAAGGAGTATATTATGAGCAACGGAAAAATCGCGGAAAAATACCTGACATTCGGAGAATCTAGAAAACTGCTTTCCGAGGAGACGGCACAGCGCCTGATTGACACTTTCGACAAGGTCTTCGAGGGAATCTGCCAGATGTTCAACAATGGCGAGATGCGCCCGGTCGAGTATGTAATCGATCCCGAATATAAAGGCGTCGCATATACGACATGGAGCAAGGTTGTCCTCAATCCCAAATGGCTTGAAGACCATCCGTGGGATATAGACTGCATGACGCACGAGCTTATCCATGTAGCGCAGAATTATGCCAAGGTCGAGTGCCCCTTCTGGATCTGCGAGGGTCTTGCCGACTACGGCAGAGCAAAATTCGGGCTCTACAACAAAGAGGGCGGCTGGGCACTCCCCAAATACAACGAAAAGCAGAAGCACACTGACGGCTACCGTGTCTCCGCCGCGTTTTTCCTCTGGATAGAGGCTAACATCGACCCGACACTGCCGAAGGACTTAAACGAGACCGTCAAAGCGGGAAAATATACAGACGATTATTTCAAAAACAAGACAGGCTTCACAGCCGAAGAGCTGTGGCAGAAATACGCCGAAGCAAACAAATAATAAAGCTTTGACAGGTCCATAATACATAAAGGCTGACAAAAGAAAGCCTATAGTTAACAGAAGGGTAAGAACCAAATATGTATTCCGATTCGCTGCTGCGCTCGGTAGAAAAGCCCGGGCGCTATACAGGCGGTGAGTTCGGACAGGTCATAAAATCAAGGGACGGGGTGGCGGCACGCGTTGCGTTCTGCTTCCCCGACACTTATGAGATAGGCATGTCCAACCTCGGTGTCCGTCTGTTATACGGCGCGCTCAACGCCATGGACGACGTGTGGTGCGAGCGCGCTTTTGCCCCGTGGGCAGATATGGAAGCCAAGATGCGCGAGCGCGGCATAAAACTCTCGGCGCTTGAGAGCGGCGATGAGTTGTCGAGCTTTGATTTCATCGCGTTCACGCTGCAGTATGAGCTTTCATATACAAACGTGCTCAATATGCTCGATCTGTCCGGGGTGCCGCTGACCTCCGCCGAACGCGGCGACTTTACGCTCGGCACATCGCCTATCATAATCGGCGGCGGCCCGTGCGCCTACAACGCCGAGCCTGTCGCAGACTTTTTCGACCTGTTCTTGATAGGCGAGGGTGAGGAGTCGCTGCCGGAGCTGTTGCGCCTTTATATAAATATGAAAAAATCGGGCGCCAAAAAGTCTGAATTTCTGCGCGAAGCCGTGAAAATCGGGGGCGCATATGTGCCGTCACTTTACGATATAGAGTACAACGGCGACGGAACAATCGCGTCGATAACTCCGCGCGACGGCGCGCCCGCGAAAGTGAAGAAGCGTATTGTTGCCGACCTCAACAGCTCATATTATCCGGACACGCTTGTCATGCCGTATATAGAAACGGTGCACGACCGCATTATGCTGGAGGTGTACCGCGGCTGCATCCGCGGCTGCCGGTTCTGCCAGGCGGGCATGATATTCCGTCCGGTGCGCGAAAAATCGCCCGAAGTGCTCAACCGTCAGGCGCAAGTGCTGTGCGACAATACAGGCTACAGCGAAATATCGCTTTCGTCGCTGTCCATCTCCGACTACTCATGCCTGCAGGAGCTGACGCACGAAATGCTCGGCTGGACGGAGGAGAGAAAGATAAACCTGTCGCTGCCCTCGCTGCGCGCCGACAGCTTCACCGACGAGCTTATGGCGCGCATATCGAGCGTGCGCTCGTCGGGGCTGACATTCGCGCCCGAAGCGGGTACACAACGCCTGCGCGACGCGATTAATAAAAACATCACCGAGGAGGAAATCCTGCGCGCCTGCCATACTGCATATGCCGCTGGCAAAACGTCGGTAAAGCTTTATTTCATGATGGGCTTGCCGAATGAAACGTATGAGGACCTTGACGGAATAGCCGCGCTCGCGCAAAATGCGGTGGAGGAATTTTACCGCACTCCCGAGCGCCCGAAAGGCCGGCAGGTTAGTGTTACAATCAGCGTGGCGTGCTTTGTGCCCAAGCCGTTCACGCCGTTCCAGTGGTGCGGCCAGGACACGATTGAAACTCTGCGCGAAAAGCAGGCTTATCTTGCCGAAAAACTCAAACACAACCGCAAAATACGCTATAACTGGCACGAGGCGAAGACCAGCTTCCTCGAAGCCGTGTTCGCGCGCGGCGACCGCCGGCTCTCGGCGGCGCTCATCGATGCAAGGCGGCGCGGCGTGCGCTTTGACAGCTGGGACGAATTTTTCGATTATGATAATTGGATGGATATATTCGCCTCGGTCGGTATCGACCCGTCTTTTTACGCCAACCGCGAGTTCGGTACGGACGAAATCCTGCCGTGGGACATGATCGACATCGGTGTTTCGCGTTCGTTTTTACGCCGCGAGTATGAGCGGGCACAGAGGTCCGAGCCGTCAATAAACTGCCGCGAGGGCTGTCTGGGCTGCGGCGCGAATAAACTGGGAGGTGAACGCTCGTGCTGTCCGAAACCCTGAGAATCAGGTTTGCCAAGCGGGGCAGGCTGAAATTCATCTCCCACCTCGACCTGTGCCGCACAATGCAGTCGGCGATGATACGCGCCCGGCTGCCGCTGTGGTACACGGAGGGGTTCAACCCGCACCCGCGCATATCGGTTGCACTGCCGCTTTCGGTCGGCGCGGAAAGCGAATGCGAGCTGCTCGACGTCAAGGTTACGCAAATACCTGACACGGACGAGGTTGCACGCAGTCTCAACGCCGCCACCGCTCCAGAGCTTGAAATTATTGAAGCGTACAAGCCCGAGACCAAATTCAGCGAAATCGGCTCATCCGAATATAAGCTGTTTCTTGAGCTGCCGTACAGCGGCGACTTTGATGCGCTGTTCGCCGGCGCGGTTATAGTGCCGAAACGCACTAAAAAGGGCGAGGTCGACACAGATATAAAGCCTTTAATAAATAGTATAAAGTTCGAGTTTGCAGACGCGGGAACACTTTGCCGAGCGGTGCTTGCGGCATACTCCGAGAGCTATCTCAACCCTGAGTATATAATCCGCGCAATCGAGCGCAGCCGCGGCGTGGAGCAAAATTCGTTTGAGTATTCAATTTGTCGCATGAATATATTTGATAAAACGGGCAATACTTTCAGGTAACGGCAAATTATGCATAAGAATAACAAGCCCGCCTTGTTAGGTCTGCACAAACTCGAAAAAAAAGAGAAAAATGTGTTGACAACGGGGCGGACTTGTGTTATACTATGCAAGTCGCCGCGGAGAGCGGAAGAAAAAAACCGGACGGTACGGGGGATAAAAGACCCGGACAAGGAGCGGTAAAAACGCAATCGGGCGTCACACTCGGTCATTGAAAATTGAACAACGAAAGAGAGAGGCAAACTCGACAATTCCACAAAGTGTTGCCCGTTGCAACGGTGGCGTGGCGACACAAGCGGAGGGCCCTT
>JAPXNL010000049.1:4072-13546 GCA_033808535.1 Clostridia bacterium | reverse complement strand
CTTCTCAGTAAGCGCCTCGCACTGGGCTTTTTTAAGCGCCAATGTTTTTTCGCTTGGCATAGCTTTTTGTTGCACCTCCTGTTAGAATTGTAGGGTAACATATGAAAACAAAAAACTCCCGGCTGCCGCAGCGCCGGGAGAACTATAGTCATAAGCAAACCACGAGGACTGTATCCCCGCGAAAAAACGTGACTTTGTTCGACCTCGGCAGGATTTACGCCATGCTGTTATCAGCTTCGGCAACCGGCTGTCTTTGGCTCGATTGTTGATTATACCACATTTACAGGCGCCTGTCAATAGATTTTCGCGATTTTTGTTGCGAAGCCTGCCACAAATATGGTATAATGTCATCAAATCGTCAAAACGGGGTGAGAGCAATAGAAAAATATATACTGTCACTCGACGCGGGCACAACCTCCAACAGAGCGATTATTTTCGATCTGCAGGGCATACCTGTTGCGGCAGCGCAGCGCGAGCTGCCGCAGATTTACCCCAGACCGGGCTGGGTGGAGCACGATCCCCGCCTTATATGGGCCACGATGCTTGCTGCGTCGCGCGAAGCCATGGCGTCGGCGGGAATATCGGCGATAGAGATTGCGGCACTGGGCTTAGCAAATCAGCGCGAGACGACCCTGCTGTGGGAACGTGCGACCGGCAAACCGCTCTGTAATGCCATTGTCTGGCAGTGCAGGCGCACCGCCGACCGCTGCCTGCAGCTACGCAATGAGGGGCTGGCCGAGTTTTTCCGCAAGCGCACGGGGCTTATGCCCGACGCGTATTTCTCCGCGACCAAGCTCGAGTGGATGCTCCAAAACATTCCGGGCGCGGCGGAGAGAGCCGCAGCCGGAGAGCTTGCGTTCGGAACAGTGGACAGCTGGCTTATCTGGAACCTCACGGGCGGCTGTCATGTCACCGACGTGTCCAACGCCTCGCGAACAATGCTTTTCAACATTCACACCCTGCGCTGGGACGATGAACTGCTTGAGTTTTTTGGCATACCCAATGCTGTTTTGCCCGAAGTTGTACCGTCATCGGGCTGTATAGGCATAACCTCAGCCGAGCACCTCGGCGCGCCGGTTAAAATCGCGGGCGTCGCGGGCGACCAGCAGGCAGCGCTGTTCGGCCAGACCCGCTTTTCGCCCGGCGAGGTTAAAAACACCTACGGAACCGGCGCGTTTCTGCTGATGAATACCGGGCGCGAGCCGGTTGTCTCCCGCTCGGGCCTGCTTTCGACTGTGGCATGGAGCCGCGACAGAGCGCTGTCAGACACGCTGTACGCGCTTGAGGGTTCCGTATTCGTCGCGGGCGCTGTCGTGCAGTGGCTGCGCGACGAGATGGGACTCATCGCCACTGCCGCCGAGTCGGAGATGCTTGCGTCGTCGGTCGGCGACACCTGCGGATGCTATCTTGTCCCCGCGTTCACTGGGCTTGGCGCACCGTGGTGGGACGGTTCGGCAAGGGGTATAATTACCGGATTAACGCGCGGTGTGAACCGCCGCCATATCGTGCGCGCGGCGCTTGAATCCATTGCATACCAGGTCTCCGATGTGCTCCGCGCTATGGTCGCCGATACCGAACGCGAGCTTAAATCGCTTTATGTAGACGGCGGCGCGGCGTCAAACAACTTCCTGCTTCAGTTTCAAGCTGATATACTCGGAGTACCCGTGCTCCGGCCGCAAAACATCGAGTCCACGGCACTCGGCACGGCTTATCTTGCGGGGCTTGGCGCTGGCGTTTGGGACGGCGAAGGCGCGCTGTCGGCGCTTGCACGCGGTGTAACAACGTTTGAGCCTGCAATGTCCGCCGACCGGCGTGAAGAGCTCATTTCCGGCTGGCACAAAGCGGTATCGGGCGCGCTGACCGGTTCGGTCGGCTCACATAAAACACAGTAAACTGCCTGAAAGCCCTAAATCTGCATAATACGTCCCAAACTTGACAACATTTGTAATTACAAATATAATCTATATAAATTCAATCAAAAGAGGATACGCACTAAATGAATTTCAGAAAGCGCGATTATGTTAAATATGTAAACGTTCTTCAGGGCACTGATTCAACGCACGGATTTTCAACCGGCAACACACTGCCTCTGACCGGCGTGCCGTTTGCTTTCGTCAATTTCTGCCCGCAAACCTCATGGCAGCCCCGCTGGTTTTTCAACTCCAACGACCGCCGCGTGTGCGCCGCTATCCGCGTAACGCACCAGCCGTCGCCCTGGATTTCCGACTACGGCCAGCTAGGGTTCATGCCGGTGTCGGGCGATATATATCTCGACGCGCGCAGGCTCGAGGGCGCGTTCGGCGAAATGGACCTGCACCCCGATTACATGAAGGTTACGGTTTTGAGGCAGCGTGCCGCCGCCGAGCTTGCTCCTGCCGAACACGGATGTGCGATGCGCTTTACCTACGATAATCCGCAAAACGCCGGACTTGTCATTTTAAACCTGGGCGGCAATACCGAATTTGAGCTTGACGCCAAGCGCAACATCATCCGCGGTTATACCACCGCGCTCGAGGGCGGCGACGTAACGGGCAAATTCCGCGAATACTTCGTGCTTGTGCCCGACGTTAAGTTTGACGCGGCCGAATCGTTTGCCTTTGACGGCGGACAAAAAACCGAAATTGCGGGCGCCGGCAAGAAAAACCTGCACATACGCTGGAAATCGGGCTTCGGTAATACAGTTAACGTAAAGGCTGCTTTCTCTTATATCAGCTGTGAGCAGGCGGAGTATACATTGTCCCGCGAACTGCCCGATGAATTTGAAAATTTATTCGACCGCGTGCGCTCTGATGCCCACGCATTGTGGCAGTCGCGCCTGTCGCGTATATCCGTCAAGTCCGACCTGCCCAAAAAGGAAGCTGCCGAGGACTATAAAACCTTCTATACCAGCCTTTATCGCTGCTTTATGTTCCCGCATATCATGCATGAGCAGTCGCCCGACGGCCGACTGCTGCATTACAGCCCCTACGACGGAAACATCCACGAGGGTATGATGTATACCGACCACGGGTTTTGGGACGTTGCGAAAACGACATATCCGCTTTACTCGATTCTCTGCCCTGACGATTACGCCAAAATGCTCCAGTCTTGGCTGAATGTTTACGACGAGTACGGCGTCATGCCCAAATGGCCATCGCCCGGCGAGCGCGCCGCAATGCCCGGCACACTTGTCGACTCGCTTTTCGGCGAGGCTGCTGTTAAGGGTATCAGGTTCGACGCCCGGAAAGCGTTGAAAGCTCTGCTCTCACACGCCGACAGCGAAGGCCCGCTGCCCGGCTCCGGACGGCGCGGAGGGCATGATTATGCCAAATACGGCTACCTGCCTGAAGATATTTACCATCACGAAAGCGTCGCAGCAACTCTCGACTACATGTACGGCGACTACTGCATCGCGCAGGTTGCAAAGCTTTGCGGCGACGACGCGACGGCAGAGCGCCTGATTGAGCGCTCGCGCGGCTATAAAAAGCTCTTTGACCCGCAGTTTAATCTGCTCCGCGGACTGAACTCCGACGGCACCCGCCGCAATAACTTTGACCCCATCGAATGGGGCATGGAATACTGCGAGGGCTCCGCATACCAGTGCGCCTACTCCGTTTTCCACGACTTTGAGGGGCTTGCGGAAATCTACGGCGAGGGCAAGCTGCTTGAGCAGCTCTCCTCACTTGAGTCGATGCCCTGCACCTCGCGCAACGGCAGCTACGGCAGCGAAATCCACGAGGCTTCCGAGATGATGAAAAACGGCTTCGGCCAGATCAACATCGGCAACCAACCCGGCTTTCACGTGCCGTATATATTTGCCGAGCTCGGCGCACCTGAAAAGACCCAGGACCTCATCCGCCGCATTATGCGCAGGCTCTTCTCCTACAAGCCCGACGGCCTGCCCGGCGACGACGACAACGGCAGCATGACAGCCTATTTCGTCTTCTCCTCGCTCGGATTCTATCCGCTTTGCCCCGCAAAACCGCACTACACGCTCGGCAGCCCGCTGTTTTGCAAAGCCACAATCAGGCTGCCCGACGGCGGCAAGTTCAGAATCCGCACTTCCGGCAACCCGTCTGAAACACCTTATGTGAAAGAATATCTTATCGACGGCAAGCCTATCGAGGACTGCCATCTCTCCCACTTTGACATAAAAGACGGCTCGACGCTGACATTTGTCATGAAGTAATTGCTGCCTATACTATTTAATA
Source organism: Clostridia bacterium (assembly GCA_033808535.1). Classification (GTDB taxonomy): domain Bacteria; phylum Bacillota; class Clostridia; order Oscillospirales; family CAG-272; genus DTU078. The sequence continues at coordinate 9,356 of JAPXNL010000049.1, read as the reverse complement.
AATCCGCCGCCGCGCATCCGGAGTCTTCATCCGGTCGGGCGGCGGCAGTTTTTGCAAATAACAAACCGCCGGCACAGTGTGCCGGCGGCAGTTCACGATCTGAGGCTGATTTATTTTGCCCCGATGTATCTCCGTGTAAAATCAGTCAACCAGTTTGACTATCGCCATTTCGGCGGCGTCGCCGCGGCGCGGGCCGAGGCGATATATAGTCGTATAACCGCCGTTGCGTTCGGCGTATTTAGGCGCGATCTGGTCAAACAGCTTTTTTGTGACATCTTCTTTTGTTATATAAGCAAGCGCCATGCGGCGGGCTGCAAGCGTGTTCTTCTTGCCGAGCGTTATCATCTTATCGGCAATGCTGCGAACCTCCTTAGCGCGTGCCAGTGTGGTCTCGACTTGACCGTTCTCGAGCAGGTATGTCACCATGCCGCGCAGCATTGCTATACGATGCGCAGTTGTCCTGCCGAGCTTTCTGGTTCCGGGCATTATATTAAACCTCCCATTTTTTCTGTTGCATCATAACGTTGCGGTTATGCTATTCCCGGGCACGCCCGGCGCGCTTCAGTCTTCTTCCCTTTTCAAATCAAGGCCGAGTGAACGAAGCTTGTTTACGACCTCTTCAAGCGATTTCTTTCCGAGGTTTCTGACCTTCATCATTTCTTCTTCGGTTCGGTTGGTGAGATCTTCTACGGTATCTATGCCGGCGCGTTTCAGGCAGTTAAAGCTGCGTACCGACATATCAAGCTCCTCAATGGTCATCTCAAGGATCTTTTCTTTAACTGTCTCTTCGCGTTCAACCATTATATCTGTGTTTATAACCTCGTCAGAGAGGTCCATGAACAGTTTGAGATGATCATGGAGAATCTTGGCTCCGAGTGATATGGCTTCTTTAGCCGTTATTGTCCCGTTGGTTAACACTTCTATGGTCAGCTTGTCATAGTCGGTAATATTGCCCACACGGGTATTCTCAACCGAATAACTGACGTTGTAGACCGGCGTGTAGATTGAATCTGTATAAATAACGCCTATCGCGGGTTGATTGTTCTGCTTATTTTTCTCCGCTGACACATAGCCCCTGCCGTGGTCAAAGGTGAGCTCCATATAAAAGCGGGTGTTATCGCTCACCGTTGCAATGTGGTGATCGGGGTTGAGGATTTCAATATCGGAATCCTGTTTGATATCACCGGCAGTTGCTTCGCACGCGCCGGAAACGTCGAGTATCACTGTTTTCGGACCGTCAGAGTGAAGTTTGGCTACTATGCCCTTGACATTGAGAACAATCTCGGGCACGTCCTCCTTCACGCCAGGAATCGTGGATATCTCGTGCAGCACTCCGTCTATCTTGATGCTGGTAACGGCAACGCCGGGCAGCGAGCTGAGCAGAACCCTGCGCAGCGAATTTCCGAGTGTAGTACCGTAACCGCGCTCAAGCGGCTCGACAATGAACTTCCCGTTTCTACCGTCCTCGCTGAGGTTGACCGTGGCAATATTGGGCTTTTCTATTTCTATCATTAATTAACCCTCCTGTGTTATATGCCGGAAAACAAATCAGTTACCGAAAAACGGTATGCAGGCCGGATTACTTGGAATAAAGCTCGACAATCAAATGCTCCTCGAACGGGAAGTCGATATCATCGCGAACGGGCAGAGCAAGCACTTTTGCCGTGATGTGCTCGCGGTCCACTTCAAGCCACTTGGGCGATATCTTTGTGTCAAGCTCGTCGATGAGGGTCTTGAATTTCTCTTTGGAACGGCTGCCATCTGCAAGCGAAATCACATCGCCGGCGCGAACAAGCAGTGAAGGTATATTAACCTTTTTGCCGTTTAATCTGAAGTGTCCGTGCAGCACAAGCTGACGCGCTTCCTTGCGGCTTTCAGCCATTCCCATGCGGTATACAACGTTGTCGAGTCTGCGCTCGAGCAGCGAAAGCAGGTTCGAGCCCGTCATACCCTCAAGTTTCGATGCTTTATCGAAATAGTTGTGGAACTGGGTCTCGAGCACGCCGTAATACCTCTTGGTCTTCTGTTTCTCACGCAACTGCAGACCGTATTCCTTTACCTGCTTGCGCGATGCTCCGTGCTGGCCGGGAGGTGTGGGTCTGCGGTCGATGGCGCACTTGCCCGAAAGGCAGCGGTCGCCCTTCAAAAAGAGCTTCATGCCTTCTCTGCGGCACAGCTTGCACACGGAACCTGTATATCTTGCCATGTTTTATTTTTTCCTCCTGTTAAAATAGCGGCATGATTAAACGCGTCTGCGCTTTGGCGGGCGGCAGCCGTTGTGCGGGATGGGCGTGACGTCGCGGATAAGGTCGATGTTCAGACCCGCTGCCTGAAGCGCGCGGATCGCCGACTCGCGTCCTGAGCCCGGACCTTTCACATACACCTCGACAAGCTTCATACCGTGCTCCATAGCGGCTTTTGCAGCTGCTTCAGCGGCCATCTGCGCAGCAAAAGGAGTGGACTTTTTGGACCCCTTATAGCCCAGACCGCCTGCAGTCGCCCACGAAACGGCATTACCGTGCATGTCGGTGATGGTCACTATTGTGTTGTTGAAGGTTGCGCGGATATGTGCCTGACCGCGCTCGATATTTTTGCGCTCGCGGCGCTTTTTGATTACCTTCTTACCGGTTGTATTAGCCATTTATCTGTCCTTTCCGGACAAGTTGCAAACGCAATTGTCCGCACTCCTTCTTATTTCTTCTTATTGGCGATGGTCTTGGCAGGACCTTTGCGCGTTCTGGCGTTGGTCTTTGTCCGCTGGCCGCGCACAGGCAGTCCCTTGCGGTGGCGTATACCGCGATAGCAGTTAATCTCGACCAGCCGCTTGATATCAAGAGCCACATCGCGGCGCAGATCACCCTCGACGTGATAGTTGTTCTCGATCTCGTCGCGGAGACGCGCAATTTCGTCTTCGGTCAAATCCTTGGCGCGGGTATCGGGATTGATGCCCGTTGCCGCGCATATTTTTCCAGCCGATGTTCTGCCTATACCGTATATATAGGTAAGAGCGATCTCGATTCTCTTATTGTTGGGAATATCTACGCCGGAAATTCGAGCCATTTTATATAATTCCCCCTGTTGGTTTCATTAACCCTGTCTTTGTTTATGCTTCGGGTTTTCGCAGATCACCCTCACAACACCATGGCGGCGGATGATCTTGCATTTCTCGCATATTTTCTTGACGGAAGGTTTTACTTTCATTTTTGTATTTCACCTTTCCATGTATTGTTGGGTTTGTGTGCGCCGCGCTTTACTTCGAGCGCCACGTTATCCGTCCCTTAGTCAGATCATAGACCGAAACTTCGACGGTTACGCGGTCACCGGGCAATATCCAGATGTAATTCATCCGCAGTTTACCCGATATATGCGCTGTAACGATGTGTCCGTTCGGCAGCTTGACCTTAAAGGTCGCGTTAGGCAGCGATTCAACCACAACGCCTTCAAATTCAATAACGTCGTCTTTGGGCAGAACAATCACTCCTTATCAATATTTATGATACGGTTTCCGTAGACTCGCGGAAACGTCTTATTTCCGCTTTAGCCTTCCGGTTGGTCAGCTTATCTGTATCCGGGCAGCTTCCGCCAGCAGGCGAGAGGTGCTTTAGCTTCTTTCTCTTCGGTTTTTCCACCTTGCGCAGCTTTCCGTCGGCGATCAGAACATACCCGTCACCGCAAATACCGGTTACGATAAACGTCCTGCCGCGGTCGCGGCCCGCCAGAGAGACAACAAAATCTCCCTGTTTTATGCTGCGCTGCATATCACTTTCAGTCCGCTTTGCCGTCATATGGGTCCATATCATCACCCAGCCGGGTGAGGATTATAACTCCATCGTTTGTAATCGCCACGGAATGCTCATAATGAGCGGTCAGCGAATGATCGACAGTGAGCACGGTCCATCCGTTATCGGCTTCGTATACCTCGTATCCTCCGGTGCTGACCATCGGTTCAATTGCGAGAGTCTGACCGGCGGAAAGCCTTGGCCCGCGGCCCGGTGTGCCGTAGTTTGGCACATCCGGCGGTTCGTGAAGCTCGTGCCCCACTCCGTGGCCGACATACTTACGTATTACGCTGTATCCGAAGGATCTTACATATCCTTCGATAACCGAACCGATGTCGCCGATGCGGTTTCCTGCTTTAGCCTGCGCAAGTCCCTTGTAAAAGCTCTCGCGCGTGGCTTTGATCAGTCTTTCCGCCTTATCCGAGATCTTTCCGACCCCGAAGGTGGCGGCGCTGTCGCCGTGAAAACCCCGGAAAAACGCGCCGACATCAATTTTAACGATGTCGCCCTCATTCAGCCTGCGATCCTCAGACGGTATCCCGTGGATAACCTCATCATTTATAGATATGCAAGCGCTGCCGGGAAAACCCGAATAGCCCAGAAACGACGGTGTTGCTCCGCACTTTTCGATATGCGTACGGATAATATTGTCAAGGTGCTTTGTAGTAACCCCTTCTCGCACCGCCTCGCCGGCAAGAGTAAGCGCTTCCGCCGTAATCCTGCCGGCTGCCCTCATCGCCTTTAGCTGAGCCAGGTTTTTCAAGTGTATCATAAATATATATTTTCAGCCGCGGTCTGCCGCCGCTGCTTCAGGGAAGAATTCCGCAAGCGCAGCGAGCACCAGCCTTGTCGTGTCCGCGAGTTCTACCTGGCCGCGAACCAGCTTTAGCTTGCCGCAGCTTTCGTAGTATTCCTTCAGCGGCTCTGTCTGCTCGTGATATACGCGCAGCCTGTCAAGCACCACATCGGGAGTGTCATCGCGGCGGATCGTAAGGCTGCCGCCGCATTTGTCGCATGTGGAACCATCCCCACTCGGGTTGTAAACAGTGTGATATGTCGCGCCGCATTTATCGCACACACGGCGTCCGGACATACGCTCCACTATTTCTTCGTCGGGAACCTCGATGCTTATAACAGCGTCGATCTCGATTCCCATGTCGTCAAGCGCTTTAGCCTGCGGAACGGTGCGGGGGAATCCGTCAAGAATATATCCGCCACTCTTGCAGTCGTCCTGTTCCAAACGCTCGCGGATAATGCCTATAACCACGTCGTCGGGCACAAGCGCACCCTTTTCCGTATATGCTTTTGCAGCCAGTCCCATTTCGGTTCCGTTTTTGATTGCGGCGCGGATTATAGCGCCGGTCGAAATCGCAGGTATGCCGAATTTTTCACTGACGATCTCTGACTGAGTACCTTTGCCCGCGCCCGGGGCGCCTAAAAATATAATCTTCATATTGCTGCTACTCATTACTCAAGAAAGCCCTTGTAGTGACGCAGTGTCATCT
>JAPXNL010000049.1:0-4062 GCA_033808535.1 Clostridia bacterium | reverse complement strand
AATTTCACGGGCCGTTTCAAGCACCACGCCCACAACGATCAGAAGCGAAGAACCGCCGAATGCAATCGCGCCGAGCGCGAAATTCGTAGCCAGGTTGGCTATGAGCGGGACAACGGCGATTATACCAAGGAATAATGCGCCAATAAAGGTGATCCTGTTAAGGATCTTTGTTATATAGTCTGCGGTGGGCTTGCCGGGACGGATGCCGGGGATAAATCCACCGTTTGACTTGAGGTTGTTTGCCACCTCGATCGGGTTGAAGGAAATCGAAGTGTAGAAGAACGAGAACAGGATAATCAGAACAAAGAAAATCACTGCATAGAACCAGGACCTGTACGAGAAGAACTCGAGGAAGTTATACCAGAACGAGCCTTCTTTGGGTGTCGGGAAAAGTATTGCGATCGTCGACGGGAGCGCCACTATGGAGTTCGCGAAGATGATCGGCATAACGCCCGACATGTTCAGCTTTATAGGCAGGTTCGTGCTCTGGCCGCCGTACATTTTGCGTCCGACAACGCGCTTTGCGTACTGGACGGGCAGGCGGCGTTCGCTGTTTGTTATAAAGACAACGAAGGTGATGATAGCCAGCGAGCCGATTGCAGCCACGATGCTGATAATAATGCCAACCCAGCCGGTCAGCGCTGTTCCTATAAAGCCCTGAATTACCAGGAAACCGCCTGAAACGATGTTGGCGAACAGGATCAGCGAAATACCGTTGCCGATACCGTTTTCGTTGATTTTTTCACCCAGCCACATTATAAGCGCCGTACCTGCGGAATAGCTTGCGATAATGACGATAGCGGCGAAAATGCCGGTGTCGGTCAAAACGCCCATATTGCGCATGTACATGTAATAACCGTAGGCGGTTACCAGACCGATTAAAACTGTGACGTAACGGGTGATCTGTGTTATCTTCTTTCTGCCTTCTTCACCCGACTTCTGCAGCTTTTCCAGCGCGGGGATCGCGATGGTCAGAAGCTGCATGATAATCGAGGCGTTGATATACGGCGTGATCGACAGCGCAAATAAGGTTGCTCTTGAAAATGCCTGCCCTGACAGAATGTTCATGTATTGAAACATAGAGCCTTCCGAAAAGCTCAACATATAGTTAAGCATATCGGAGCTGATGAACGGTACCGGTATCACAGCACCTAACCTGTACAGGATAAGGATAAATATGACAAAAAGCATCCTCTTGCGCAGATCAGGTATTTTCCAGGCGTCTATGAATGTCTTAAACACTCAGACCACCTCGCAGGCTCCGCCCGCCGCTTCGATCTTCTCCCTGGCAACAGCCGAGAAAACCGAGGCGCGAACCGTCAATTTCTTGCTTATCTCACCGTTGCCCAGAATTTTCAGTCCGTCCTTGGACTTTCCGATAAGGCCGCACTCAAGCAGCTTATCGTAATCGACAACGGTTCCGTCCTCAAAACGGTCGAGCGCTGCGACATTAATAATAGAATATTCCTTTGCAAATCTGTTGTTGAAGCCTCTCTTTGGAAGCCTTCTGTAGAGCGGGAGCTGGCCGCCTTCAAAACCGATACGAACGCCGCCGCCGGAACGGGCATTCTGACCCTTATGTCCTTTGCCTGCGGTTTTTCCGTTGCCGGAGCCAATTCCTCTGCCCTTGCGCCACGCTTTCTTTACCGAACCGGGGGCTGGCGAAAGTTCATGGAGTTTCATTTTGGTTCCTCCTTTGCCTTACTTCTCATCGGAGACGGTTTCGACTGATACGAGATGGGAAAGCACTTTAATCTTACCTCTGGTGCTGCCGTCATCGTTCTGCAGTGTCACATCTCCGATTTTACGCAGCCCAAGCGCCTGCGCATTTATCTTCTGTTTGGGAAGCGCATTGATAAGGCTTCTTACAAGAGTGATTTTTAACTTAGCCATAGTGTGTCAAGCCGCCTTTCTCAATCCGTGGGCGCGGAATCAGACGATTTACCGCGCACCGCCTGGGTGGAGATGCCCCTCATCTTGGCAACATCTTCAGCCGTGCGCAGCTTGCGCAGACCCTCGAAAGTTGCCTTAACGACGTTAATGGGGTTGGAGGAGCGGAGGCACTTCGCGCGGATATTGCGGATGCCCGCCACTTCAAGCACTTTACGCGCCGTTCCTCCGGCGATAACGCCGGTACCTTCGGACGCCGGCTTAAGCAGCATTTTGCCCGCGCCGAATTCCCCTATTACCTCATGAGGGATGGTGTTGCCCTTAAGGGCGACCTTAATCATATTTTTCTTTGCGTCCTCGATTCCCTTGCGGATAGCATCGGGAACTTCGTTAGCTTTGCCGAGGCCGTAACCGACGTGGCCGTTGCCGTCGCCGACTACCATGATGGCGGCAAACCGCTTTATGCGACCGCCTTTGACGGTTTTCGAAACGCTGTTGATCGCAACCAGTTTTTCCTGAAGATCAAGCGTCGACGCGTCTATTCTCTCTGTCATTTAACAATCCTTTCAGATCGAATGAAATTGTTTGTAGCGTTTTCTTTGGCTTAACTCAGAACTTGAGTCCGCCCTCGCGGGCACCTTCTGCCAGCTCTTTAACACGCCCGTGATAGAGGTAGCCGCCGCGGTCGAATACCACGTCGGTAATACCGGCTTCGAGCGCGCGCTGTGCAATTAATTTACCAACCTCGCGGGCAGCGGCTTTGTTGCCGCCGTCAGCAGTAAAGGCTTTACCATAGGTTGATGCCTCGACCAGTGTCACGCCTTTAGTATCATCGATAATCTGGGCTTGTATATTTTTCTCAGAACGGTAAACACAAAGACGCGGACGCTCTGCGGTTCCGGATATTTTTGCCCTGACGCGGGCATGTCTGATCTTGCGCCGGGCGTTTGAATCTTTTCTTGAAACCATTTTATTCCGCTCCTTTCCTTATTTACCGGCTTTGCCCGATTTACGGCGTACATACTCGCCTGTATATCTGATGCCCTTACCAAGATAGGGCTCCGGCGGACGCTTCTTGCGGATCTGAGCCGCAATTTCGCCGACCAGCTGCTTGTCGATTCCCTTGACGATAATCGTGTTGGGGTTCGGAACTTCAAACGAAATGCCGTCTCCCTCATCAAAGGTAACCGGATGCGAGTAGCCGATTGCAAGCGTTAAAGTCTTGCCGGTTTTTGCGGCACGGTAGCCGACGCCGACAATCTCAAGCTGCTTTGAATAGCCCTGTGTCACACCGACGACCATGTTATTGATCAGCGTGCGGGTAAGGCCATGCAGGGAGTTATATTCTTTCTCCAGGGAAGGGCTTATGACTTTAACAGTCGAGCCTTCCTTTTTAATTGTCATTGCTTCGGGAACCTTCTGGCTCAGTGTGCCGAGCGGTCCCTTTACGGTGATGTTGTTGCCGTCGCCGATCTTTACATCGACACCTGCCGGGATATTGATCGGCGCGTTACCTATTCTGGACATAGCTCTTATCCTCCCGCTTACCAAACGAAGGCGAGCACTTCGCCGCCCACGTTTTCCTTGCGCGCCCGGGCATCGGTCATTATGCCCTTGGAGGTGGACACAATTGCGATACCCATGCCGTTCATCACACGGGGAATATCTTCGCAATTCGCGTATACGCGCAGGCCGGGTTTGGATACTCTGCGCAGCCCCTGGATGATCTTCTGTTTACCCATATATTTAAGTGTAATTCTTATAATGCCCTGTTTGCCATCCTCGATAAGCGTATAGCCCTTTATATAGCCTTCCGCGACGAGGATGTCGGCAATAGCCTTTTTTACATTTGACGCGGGGATATCGACCGTCTCATGTTTTGCGTTGTTGGCGTTTCTGATCCGGGTCAGCATATCCGCTATAACGTCTGACATTTGCATTTTAACTCCTCCTTCTGTGTGGTTCGAGCGACGCGGCGACTATTGTGCCGCAGTTCGCGTCTCTCACCACGACGCCTTTCTTACGCCCGGTATCTCGCCCTTGTATGCAAGGTTGCGGAAGCAGATACGGCATATTCCGAATTTCCGAAGATAAGCATGCGGACGCCCGCAGATTTTGCAGCGGTTGTATTCGCGAGTCGAATACTTCTGAGGACGCTGCTGCTTGAGTATC
>JAPXNL010000048.1:0-13704 GCA_033808535.1 Clostridia bacterium | reverse complement strand
GCTTATACCTCAATTTCTCCGACCCATGGCCCAAATCAAGGCACTACAAGCGCAGACTGACATACCGCAAGTATCTGGAGCTTTATAAGCGTGCGCTTGTGCCGGGCGGCGAGATACACATGAAAACCGACAATGACGCGCTCTTTGATTTTTCACTGGAAGAATTTCAGGCATGCGGTTTTGATCTTCGTGAGCTGACGCGCGACCTGCATTCAAGCGAATATGCCGTCCATAATATTATAACCGAATACGAGTCGGTTTTTTCGTCGAAAGGTGTAGCAATAAAACGTGTTGTTGCAGTTTTGCCCGCTTAGACCGATACAGTTTTAACAGTTTTCCAAAATGTATCTTTTAATAAGACGTATGATATTTTAAAAAATCATTGACAATATTATATGAGCATGTTAAAATTGCATGAAATATTGTCTGAGGTGCGAAATTATGTTTAAAAAGTATATTTGCTTGGCGCTTGCAATGGTTTTGCTTATCGCAGCCATAGCGGGATGTGCCGGTGATAACGGCGGCGGTGCTGCCGATACAACCGCATCCGGCGGTGAAAATACCGACGGTGAATCGACCTCCGTCGTATACAAGGCAAAACTGCCGGACGGGCTGAACTATGACGGCGCCTTGTTTAACATTTGCACATTTCCCGACAATACGGCAAATGTCTACTGGGTAGATGTCGATTTCTGCGCGACAGAGGAAAACGGCGACACGATAAACGACGCTACGTATCAGAGAAAACGCGCCGCTGAAGAGATTTTAAACATTAAAATAGTAAACATACCGGCAAGGAATTCCATCGGCGACCAGATTAAATCGAGCGTTGCCGCGCAGGACGGCGCGTATGACATCGGATTTATAGACACACGCGCCGCGTCGTCGCTTTCGCAGACGGGCACATTGCTAGATTTCAACGCGATAAAAACGCTTGACATGAGCGCCCCGTGGTGGGATCAGAACTGTATCGAGGACCTGACAATCGACGGCAGCCTTTATATGCTTACCGGCGACATCGAGATAATGTATAAAAAAACGCTGGCTATCAACCTTTTCAACAAGGGTCTGTTTACCGACTACAACCTCGGCGACCCATATCAGTATGTAACCGATAAGGTTTGGACAATAGACAAGTTCTCCGAGATTTGCAGGGCGGTCTCCGAAGACCTCAACGGCGACGGTAAAATGGACGGCAACGACCGCTATGGTCTGTTGTTCCAGAGCGATTTGATATCAATCGGTCTGATCGGCGCCGGTGTGCAGTTCGTCAGTTTCGGCCAGGATGGACTGCCAGAGCTGACATTTTTCAACGACCATACGGTGAGCGCATTTGAAAAATATACGGAACTGTTCTATAACAAGGAGATCAGCACAAACGCGCACGTCAACGGTCTTGACCATGCAAATATGTTCCTAAACGGCAAGGGTCTGTTCTTCTCCACCGAGTTCCACGCCATCGAACCGCTGCGCCAGATGGATACGGACTTCGGAATTCTGCCAATGCCGCTGTATGACGAAAAACAGCCCGAATATTACCACTCGATCAACCCGCATGTCGCCTCTATGCTTGTCATTCCGCGTGACTGCCCGGACCTTGAGCGCGTCGGATATGTGCTCGACGTGCTGGGCGCCGAGTCCAAAAACATTCTGACGCCGGCATACTACGAGGTCTACCTCAAGACCAAGGGCGCGCGCGACAACGACTCCGAGCAAATAATCGACCTTGTACTCGCCACGGTTCGCTATGACCTTGGATATATGTATAACTGGGGCAATATCGGTTCGTTTATGCTCGATATGGTAAAGGGCTATAAGACCGACCTGGCATCCAATTACGGCAGGGTAGAAAAATCGGCAACAAAACAGCTTGAAAAAGCGCTTGAAAAATACGCCGATCTGAAATAAAGCAAAAACAATGCAGGGGAACCGGCATCCGGCGGATGCTTAGTTCCCCTGCTTTTTTATATTATCTGGAACATGTAGAATTTAAGGTAGTCCGTCTCCGGCACCCCGAGCAATATAGGATGGTCGGGCGCCTGATCGCGCGATTCTATAAGCTTCAGTGTCACATCGGCATCGCGCGCCGCCGATATGAGCAAAGACTCAAAGTTGGAGCGCTGCATAAAGTGCGAGCACGAGCAGGTGGCAAGCCATCCGCCGCGCGGAAGCAGCTTCATCGCCCTGAAGTTTATCTCCTTATACCCGCGCTCCGCACCCGATACTGCGCGCCTTGACTTCGTAAATGCCGGCGGGTCGAGTATTATAAAGTCATAGCGCGCGTGCTGCTCGCAAAGCTGCGGCAGCAGATCGAACACGTCGGCGCAGATGAAATCCATCCTGTCGTCAAGACCGTTGAGTCTGGCGTTCGATTTTGCAAGCTCCACGGCGGACTGTGATACGTCGACAGCAGTGACATGCTCCGCTCCGCCCAGCGCGGCGTTGAGCGCAAACGAGCCTGTGTGAGTGAAGCAGTCGAGCACACGCTTGCCGCGGGCAAGATTTGCGACTGCGCGCCGGTTGTATTTCTGGTCGAGGAAAAACCCGGTCTTCTGCCCGTTTTCAATGTCGACCGCATACCGCACGCCGTTTTCGGCAATCGTCACGACTGTTTCGCTCCCGCACGGGCAATAGTCGCGCTCGAGCCAGCCCTTGTACAGCGGCAATCCCTCAAGCTTGCGCACCTGCGAGTCGTTGCGCTCGTAGATGCCGTCGATATGCGCACCTTCGTCCTTCAGGCAGGAGAGCAGGGAAGAAAGGATTATATCCTTGCGCATATCGATGCCGCATGACAGCGACTGAACGACGAGCGCTGCGCCGTACCTGTCTACGGTCAAGCCGGGCAAACCGTCGGATTCGCCGAAAATAAGCCGGCAGCAGTCGAAATCGTCTCCCATAACATTTTTACGGTATTCGACGGCGTATTTAACGCGGCGTGCCCAGAACGCATCGTCGAAGAGGTCGTTTGTGTTGCGCGAAATCAGTCTCAGCCGTATCTTGCTGTGCAGGCTGAGCAGCCCTGCCCCGAGCCATACACCTTTATCGCTGTAGACATCGCAGACTGAACCGTTTTCTGTTCCGTCCGGCACCGACACCTCGGTGTCATATATCCAGGGGTGACCTGCGCGCAGCGAAGCTTCCGCCTTGCGCGTCACGGTCACCGCCGGAAATGGTCTTGCCATCTATAAAAATGCTCCTGTTGAAATCGAAAATTCGCGGAATTAATCCTGCCGGTTATTACTTTTGCGACAGGACTCCGTCAATGGCAGCAGCGGCGTCACGCCCGGCGCCCATTGCGAGGATAACTGTCGCAGCTCCCGTAACGGCGTCGCCACCGGCGTATACAAACGGGCGCGAGGTCGTAACTCCGTCCTCTGCGGAGACAATGCAGCCGCGGCGGTCGGTTTCAAGTCCGGGTGTCGTCATGCGTATCAGCGGGTTAGGCGTAGTGCCTACCGCGATAATTATAGTGTCAAGCTCGATGTCAAACTCCGAGCCTTCCACCACCTTTGGCGAACGCCTGCCGGATGCGTCAGGCTCGCCAAGTTCCATGCGCACGCATGTTACGGACTTGACGTTGCCCTGCTCGTCGGCGTTGATGCGCACCGGGTTTGTCAGCATGTTGAAGATTATGCCTTCCTCGCGAGCATGGTGGACTTCCTCGGCGCGGGCGGGCAGCTCCGCTTCCGAGCGGCGGTATATAATGCGCACCTCATCCGCGCCCAGCCGCTTTGCGCAGCGCGCCGCATCCATTGCGACGTTGCCGCCGCCCACGACTGCCACGCGCTTCGCGCGGCGGATGGGTGTAGAGCTGTCGTCCTTGTATGCGTTCATGAGGTTGCAGCGCGTGAGATATTCGTTTGCCGAATAAACGCCGCAGCTGTTTTCGCCGGGTATATGCAAAAATGAAGGCAAACCTGCGCCAGACCCGATGAACACGGCGTCGTATCCGCTTTCAAGCAGCTCGTCTATTGTGACCGAGCGTCCGACGACAACATTTGTTTCTATCTTTACGCCAAGCGCCTTAAGGTTGTCAATCTCGCGGCGGACGATTGATTTCGGCAGCCTGAACTCGGGTATTCCGTATGAGAGCACGCCGCCCGGAATGTGCAGCGCTTCAAAGACTGTTACGCCGTAGCCGCGTGTCGCGAGCTCGGCGGCGCAGGTCAGTCCGGCCGGCCCCGATCCCACAACGGCGACACGCTTGCCGTTATAATCGGCTTTATTATCGTTACCTGTTATACCATTCTCTGCAGCCCAGTCCGCGACAAAGCGCTCCAGGCGTCCTATGCCGACAGGTTCGCCGTTTCTGCCGCGCACGCATTTGCCCTCGCACTGAGTTTCCTGCGGGCAAACACGCCCGCAGACTGCCGGGAGAGCGTTTGTCTGCCGGATTATATAATAGGCACGCTCGAAATCGCGCGCTGCGACGGCAGCGATGAAGTCGGGAATATTAACAGCGACGGGGCAGCCAGAAACACAGGGTCTGTGCTTGCAGTTCAGACAGCGGTTAGCCTCGGCGACAGCCTCATCTTCGGTGTATGTGAATGTAACCTCATCCCAGTTATGAGAGCGAACGTCCGGCGCCTGTTCGGCGGCGGGCGTTTTTGTGCGTTTCATATCAGCCATCGGATATTTTCCTCTTAAACAAATTGCAATCGTGGTTTTCTTTTTCACGGTACATGGCATTGCGGCGCATCAGCTCGTCGAAATCGACTTTGTGTCCGTCGAAATCGGGGCCGTCGACGCAGGCGAATTTCATCTCGCCGCCGACAGTTACGCGGCAGCCGCCGCACATGCCGGTACCGTCTATCATTATAGGGTTTAAGCTGACGATGGTTTTAATACCGAACTCAGCCGTCAGCTTGCAGACGAATTTCATCATAATGGGCGGGCCGATTGCGATGACAATGTCGTAATGTGTTCCGCTTTCGATCAGTTCGCGCAGCCCGTCGGTGACAAGCCCCTTTTTGCCGTTTGAGCCGTCGTCGGTGAGCAGTACCAGCCGGTCGGCGCAGGCGCGCATCTCGTCCTCAAGGATGATAAGGTCTTGGTTTCTGAACCCGGCGATTATATCGACGCGGCAGCCGTGATCAGAGAGATATTTCGCCTGCGGATACGCGATTGCGCAGCCGAGTCCGCCGCCCACCACCGCGGCGGATTTATAGCCGTCCAGCTCCGACGGCTTGCCGAGCGGCCCGACGAGATCGGCGATATACTCACCCTCTTCCAGTGCACCGAGCGCAAGCGTCGTCGCGCCGACGGTCTGGAATATCAGATCAATGCTGCCGCTCTCGCGGTCATAGCCCGCAATCGTGAGCGGGATGCGCTCGCTTTGAGTCGTCGGGCGCAGAATGATAAACTGTCCGGGCAGCGCTTTCGCCGCCACATATGGAGCATGTGCGCGAATAAAAACCGTGTCGCGGTTAAGCAGACGTTTTTCTAAGATTTTATACACTAAAAATAACCTCCGCGAAAATACTGTGCGCGTTAAGTTTGAGAGAGCCTGCAAACAAAAGGTTTGCAGGCTGAAGTAAATCGATACGGGAACCAATTAACGCATGAGTGTTGTCATTGTCAATTTCCTGTGACAATCCATGACGTTGATAATACCAATGAAATATCGTTTACAATGCCATCGTATTGGTATGGAAAAAACTTGCGCTATTGATTTAGTATCGGTTGCCGCAGTTTTGTTACAACAGCATCCGAAAAAATCTTTGTTCAGTATGTCAATCCGTTTTCAACAGCGTATTTTGCGAATTTGAAGAAGGTATACGGGTCGACAAGCTCAAAATTAGCTTCAGGGCGCGCTTCGCGCAGTCCAGCTAAAATTGCGTCGTGCGTCGAGGGTGAGGTGAGGATGGTGCGGAATATGTGGAATTTCTTGCGTTTATCGCAGCGGTCGATATGGTCGAGTGCCACCCTTACGGAGCCTTCCACATCGACGCTTAGGCAGGCAATGTCGCAGGTATGCGCCATGAAAACTGTTCCTCCAACCACTTTGGTCGGCTGGAAATAGCCGCCGTTGTAGCCCACGCCCACGTCCGCAAAACGGGCTAGGTCAGCCATCTGCTGCTCGTCGGTCGGGTATACGCCGTTTATAACAAATCCTATGATGTGCATATCGAATTTGTCAAAATAGTATTTGTTGTGCGCGACGTTTGCCTCGACGCCGGAGGGCAGGTCGGAGTGAATGCGCGGCGGATAGAGCAGCCGCGGGTTGTTGTAGCCGGCGCCGGAATCGCCCGCCTCGAAATAATCGTTGTCTGTGAAGTTTTCGTAGATAAAATCAAACACATGCGGGATGCGGTCCGACAGATTGGGGTTGAAGCACCACATCAGCGGATTTTTGCCCAGCTTTTTATCGCGGTACCATTGCGGGACAAAACGGTATGTCCACGCAGCAGCGTCGTAATCGCCCACATAAAACAGGATATAGGTCTTATTGGGGTCATATTCCACGCCTGCTTTCGGCGGATTGTTGCGGTATTTGTCAGCCAGCTTGTAATGCCTGCACAGCGAGGCGTTTGCCAGACCACAGTAACCGTAGGCATCCGCGTCTTTCACACAGTTGTATGCAGACAGAACCTCGGTAAAGCGCCATTCGGCATCGACACCGCCGTGCTTTCCCTGTCCCTTATGGTCAGTGTATTTGCGCTGCCAGGGATTGAAACCGCAGACGGTGATCATCTCACGCCCGCCGGTGCGCTCATACTGACGGCGGAATATCTCCTTCATTGTGGCATAGTCTGTTCCGAGCGGCTGTCCGGGGTCGTCGCAGGGCAGCTCGTCGTCATAGGATGAGACATCGAACACGAACGCACGGCGTGCGATCGAGTAATCGTGGTTATACACAAACGCGTTGCCGAGGTCGGGGTAATACGGCCGGTCATCAGCCCAGCTTATACCGTCGAGCGTATAGAAAAGCAGCTTCGGGTCGGTGCGGTCGAGATATTTTTCAAGCGCCCACAGATATGCATCGCATTTTGCCGAGCCCGACGACGCGCGATTTGTGCCGGGGATTGTTCCGCGTCCGGTGAACATGCCGCGCAAATCGAGCTTTATCTCCGCGCCGGTTGCGGCTCTGACTTTCGACAGCACGCTGCCAGGCGAATCGTCGCCGCGGACGGGCAGCATACCGTCGACGCCGCAAATCGTGGTCGCGACGTTCATTGTCGCAGGTACGGCGTAATCCCATGCGACAAGCCCGAGGCTGCGGATTTTGTCGGAAAACAGCGAGAGGAACTCATCGAAGCTGCCGATTTCAATGCGTTCATAGCCGTCGAGCAGCTTGCCGGGCTGCGACATATATTCGAGCCAGAACGAGTCTGCCTCCTGCCACAGGATGAACAGCTTCGGCTCGTCGCGGTTTATGAGGCCCTGAAGCGCGACGGTCAGTTTCATTGTGTCATATCTTTGCACCGTGTCGTCGCCGCAGGGTGCAAGATACTTCTTGTCGTCGATTATATAAAGTGTTTTCAAGGATGTCCCTCCCTATTGCCTTTATCGCGCCGTTATCGGTGTAAAGGCTTAGTATGAAAACGACCGGATAAGTCTATAGTCGGCAATATATGTACCGGTATAATAAGCGTCGAGGATATCGGTGTAGCTGTAGCCAAGCCTTGCGAGGTCATACACACCCCACTGGCTCATGCCAACGCCATGGCCGTAGCCGCGCCCGATAAATACGAAATTTCCGGGGGTTCCCTCTGCGACTACATAGCGGTTCGATGAGGATACCGCAAGCGTGGACAACTTCGGGAGATACTGCGGACCGTCATAGCTGCCGCTGCCGCCGTTATCGCCGCCGGGCGGCGTTATGCCAAGCTCCGCTTCGTCGGGCAAGATGAACTTGCGTCTGCCGGAGGACGTCTGCGCGGTTATGTAGCCGTCGGTGGTATCTGCCAGCCCCTGTCCTGCGGAGGTCAGAACACTGAGATTTTCGCCCGCAAATTCGGCGGCGCTGCCCGCCGATGTGATAATTTTGAGCGCGCTGCCGCCCGAGAAATTAAGCTCTGATTCCGACGGCAGCACGAACGCCGCAGGTTTTGGCATCGGGCTGCTGCTGTATGCCTGGGCAGTGGAGATCGCGGATTTTCCTGATATACCGAACACGCCAACCGCGTCGGGGTAGTAATAATCAGTCAGCACGACGGCCTTACCCGCCGGTGCGACCTGAAAATTGGCGCTGCGGACATAAGCGCTCAGCGCAATGCGGATTGTGTCGGACTTCGTAATCGTCACGGGTGTTCCGTAAACATCGGTAAAGGTGATAGAGGTAACATATGTTGAATTTTGTCCGGTGGAGTTTATTTTTATATCCGCTATCGCGCCGCGCAGCAGCGTATATCCCTTTGCACGCAGCGCGTTGCAAAGCTCTGTCGGCGATACCTCCGCTTTCCATTCGCCGTAGTTGTGTTCGGCGTAGTGTTCCCACGGAGTGGGTTTTGCCGCAAGGTAAGGATAATCATCGGGGTTGCTGCTCCATGCGTCCGCGGCGCTGACCGTGGTGCCGCCCGTTGAGGATGAGAAAAATGTTCTCGCAATCGTGCCGTTGTAGACCAGAACTTGGCCGGCCGTGGCTGCCACCGCCTGCCTTACATTGTCGTTTGCACCGCCGACTCCGCGGAAAACCTGACAATCGACGCCGTTGCAAACGTCGAAACCGTATGATTTATTATGTTTGCCAAGATGTGAGAGGACAAATGAGCGCACCGCGACCGCAAAAGCCTTTTGCGCCTCTGCCGGCCAGTTCGGGCCGATTTCGTAGGGCACCACGCCAAGCGTATACTGCTCGAGTGTAACGATGTTTGTCAGCGCAACACCGTCTTTGTATTCGGGAAAGTTGCGCATGAATTCAAACACGCCTTCATATTTATTATTCGCAGGCGTAATCATATATGCAGGCTCGGCGCCCGGAAGCTGGAGTGCTTCCATGCCCAAACCCACGCTGCGGTCGGAGCTGTCAAGCTCGAACACAATGGCGTTTGTGTAGGGATTAACGGCGGAGACAGCAGTGGATGAAGGCGACACAACCTTAATGCTGCCCGACATGCCCGCGACAGTTTGGATCAGGCTTTCAGGCAGTGACTGGAGCGCCGCAAGCGCCAGATTTTCGGTACCGAAGCTGCCAGCGCGGATCCGGAACTCGCCGTTTATGTAAGCAGGGAAAGGAGTGTATCCGCTCGAGGAGATAAGCACTGCGATGGTGTCGTAATATTGATACAGGTTTTGTCCGGATACCTCAAGATGATATCCGCCCACCGCAGGATATTGCGAGTCGGTTATGGTAAATGTGCGATTCGTGTTGTTTAAATTGGCATCGCAGGTCACCGACAGCGCAGAGTCTGAGACCTGTGTGAGCGCTGTGTATCTGTTTTGCGAGTCCACATAACCCAGAGAAAAACCGTATTTTGCGGTTGTCTCAAACCCGACAGTGACTCCGCTTCCGTACATCAGACCGACACGAATCATCAAGTCAGGGTTGTACTCCTGCGCGTTTACGCCCAGAATCAGAAAATAGAACACATAGTACAGCGAACCGGAGAGCATCAGCAAAACAAGTATAAACGCAAGCACGCGCACCAGGATTTTTGAAAGCGGCTCACGTTGTTTTTTCGGTTTAACTTCGCCCCGTTTACTGGCTGACAATTTCATATTCACCCCTGACCATGAGATAAGCATCCGGGGACGTAATGGTAACGCCCCTGCCGTCCGCGCGCGGAACGATGATATAGTGATTGCGCGGAAGCGCCTGGCCGTTCGTGATTTCCGAACCTGCAGTCAGGTCAGACAATCCGACACCGTTCGACAGATTCTCCTTCAGGTAAACAACAGCATTGCCCTGGCCGGAGCGAAGCACAAGTTCAAGCGCTCCTTTGGCAAGCAGGGTTTGTCCGGCAGTGAGGTGCACAACCTCGTATTCGCCGGGTGAATCTGCCGCCGGTGTCTGGCTGTTTATTAATTCGCTTACCTGATTTAATATTTCAGCAGTTAACTGCGGTTTTAAAACGTCGTTTACATAGCTCAGAGAGACAAGAGGGTCAGAACTTGTGTCGACAGTGCCCGTGTTTTCGGCTGCACTGTCGGCATATGATGTAAAAATCAGTGCGGCTGCTGCTGCCGCAAGCACCGCTTTACTATACCTGTTCAATGACTACACTCCGTTTGGATAAATTCCTACTCATTATAACATGCCCGCCATAAAAGCGCAATATAAAATTATTATTAAATGCAATGCTTCAAAATTTTACCTGTTCATCTGATTGCCATGATGGATTATAACGATATTTGTGACACTGTGTTAAGATGAGGCGAAATTATACGAATTTTGTGTATTAGTTACATAAATGCAGTCCGAATATTAGGAAATACTCTGAATATTTTGCGTTTAAAAATAAGCAACGAAATATTCAAAAACTATTCATGTTAAACAGTTAGAATGAATATGAATAAGCATACTTAGGAGGATTATACGATGCGCAGGATAATCCCGGCTATACTTGTCGTGTTATTTATAGCATCACTGTTGAATATTGCGGCATCAGCCCGCAGTAGCGAAACAGATGCCGCCATCACTGCCGCATACGGAACACCCGTCATTGACGGCGAACCTGATGACGTGTGGCTTACCACCGAGGTTCAGGATATCTTGTTGGTTGACAACCAGGTTATTCCGTCGGAGACCAAGACAACCGGAACCGTCCGAGTCCTTTGGGACGAAAGTTATCTGTATTTCTTCATCACGGTTGACAAGCATGGCGTTGTGATCAGCTCCGGCGGCGGCAGCGAGAACACCGACGACTGCGCCGATGTGTGCTTCACCCTGGACGGCGACTTTGAAGGTGAAAACAACGTCATAGGCGGCTATGAATACGCCGGCGTGTTCCGCACACTGCTCGACGGTTCGTTCGGCGGGTTCGGCGATTTCCAGATAAATAATCTGGACGATTTCAAAGGCGTTATGAAGCAGACCTCCGATACTACATACAACAGCGAGTATGCTATCCCGTGGGCTGATATCAAACCGGCTCCGGGTTATATAATGAGCATGGATATTCAGATCAACGACGCAACCGACGGAACGCGTACCGGTCTGGTTAACTGGGCATATGCACCTTGTCTGGGATGGCGTGATTCCAAATATCACGGCATGGTTACACTGCTTGCTCCGGTAGAGGTGCCTGAAACTCCCGCGGATGAAGCTCCGGCAACGGATACTTCCGACATCGAAATAGAATCTCCCGCAACAGGCGATACCGCATTAATCGTTTCAACGCTGGTGCTGGCAACCTGCGCGACTGCATTTGTACTGATAAAAAGAAAGCGTTAAAACATATATATAATAAAACAGCCGGGGCGCCCGTGCGCTCCGGCTGTTTTATTGTTGATGTACGTCATGTGTGAGCGGAAAAGATATAATCTGTAAAAAATAACTGTATTTGATATTGCATTTTTCTTCCTTTATAGTTATAATTATAATAGGAATATTATTATATAATATTCTGAAAATTACATGAAAGGGTGACGGTTATGGCTAAATCCGAAATAGAGAAGGTCCAGAAACTTGGCAAGAAGAAGAACCTGAAAAAGCTGCTCAAGTATTTCGAGACCGATCAGGATGAAAGCGTTGTCGAGGCGGTTTTCGAGGCAATCGGCAGCATTAAGAGCCCCGATGCTGTCGCTGAGCTTAGCAGGCGGATGCGGAGCGAAAATGCGGCAATTCGTAAAATGGCGGCTAAAGCGCTGACCGTCGCGGCGAGCTATCCGGATATCGAAAAGCTGCGCCATTTCGCGGATGTGGAAACCGACGAGGAAATCAAGTCGATGTTAATTGCCGCTGCGGTCAGCCTGAGCGAATCCGCACCGAAGGATGAAATTGCATAGGAATTGAATCGGTGAGAAAAATGCGCCGGATGAAACCATCTTCCGGCGCAATCTTTTTTTAATTTTTATTTGTGTTAAACAGCCTGTTGGGTTAGCTGGCAGGGTAAAACCTGTTCAGGTAAATTGTTTCACCGGCTTGATTGCAAGCTTGTTATTATAAATGCCCACGCAGCCAACCGCGAACATGCCGTTTGCGTCCCACAGCGTGGCATAATCGCCGGCTTCGAGAGTGACGCCTATCTTGTGCAGGTAGATTTCGCAGCCGGAGCGTGCCAGCCGCGCAAAAAACGGCGGCAATGTCAGCTTTGGCAGCCCCTCGAATATAACGTTTACAGGCTTTAGCAGCGCTTCGCGTCCGGCGCTGTCAAGCTCTTCAAGTGTGTCAAGCGTCACGGAGTCGCTAATCGAAAAGCCATGTGCCGAGGTGCGCTCCAAAGCCGCCATGGTGCCGTGGCAGCCGAGCATCCGGCCTATGTCTTCGCACAGCACGCGGATATATGTGCCTTTTGAACAGGACACATCGAGCTCATAATCCGAGTCATTTATGCGACGTGCTGTTATTTCATGTATTGTCACCGGACGCGGCTCGCGTACGACGGTGATGCCGCGCCGTGCCAGGTCGGCAAGCTTGACACCTCCGCGCTTGAGCGCGCTGTACATGGGCGGGACCTGCATAATGTCGCCCTTAAAACTATTGACCGCGGCGATGACTTCAGATTCACCGGGCAATGTGTCGCATTTTTCCGTCACAACGCCGGTTATATCGCCGGTGTAGGTGGCAATGCCGAGCCGCAGCAGTGCGCGGTATGATTTGCCGGAGTCCACGATTCCGCCCGAGCCGTCAAAAAACTCGGCGCATTTGACCGCCCGGCCTACGAGCATAACAAGCACGCCGGTTGCCATCGGATCTAGCGTTCCGGTGTGTCCGACCTGCTTTGTCCCGTACAGGCGCCGGATCCGGTTCACCGCGTCATGCGAGGTGATTCCTTTGCTTTTGTTGAGTATAAGTATTCCGCCGGTTTGATTTATCATGAGTCTGATTCCATAGTTAAACGTGCTTTATCACAGACAACAAAACATATTATATCTGCGGCATTATTTTTTGTCAATAAAAGAAATCGTATCCGGCGTGCGAATGTGCCGACGGACACGATTTCTTTATATCACGTTGCTTTATCAGGGATTAATACATTCCGCCCATGCCAGCGTTGGGATTTGCAGCTGCCGGAGTTTCCTCTTTGATGTCGGAAACAAGAGCCTCGGTGGTCAGCACGGTGGCTGCGATAGAAGCGGCGTTCTGCAGTGCGGAACGTGTGACCTTGGTCGGGTCAACGATACCGGCGCTCATCATGTCGGTGTAAACTTCCTTCGCGGCGTCGAAACCGTAACCTACCTTGCCGGAGGAGATAATCTTGTCAACGACGACGGATCCGTCGTATCCTGCGTTTTCGGCAATCTGGCGGACAGGTTCTTCAAGCGCTCTGATAACAAGCTTTACGCCGGTCTTTTCGTCGCCTTCAACGGTATCGACAAGCTTGGAAACGGAATCGATGATGTTGAGGTATGCAACGCCGCCGCCGGCGACAATGCCTTCTTCAACGGCAGCCTTTGTGGCGTTGAGCGCGTCTTCGATGCGGAGCTTCTTCTCCTTCATCTCGGTCTCTGTAGCGGCACCGACCTTAATGACAGCTACGCCGCCCGAAAGCTTTGCAAGACGCTCCTGGAGCTTCTCGCGGTCGAAATCGGAAGTGGTTGTCTCGATCTGAGCTTTGATCTGAGCGATGCGGCTCTTGATGGCGTCGGAATCGCCTGCAC
>JAPXNL010000047.1:3883-13883 GCA_033808535.1 Clostridia bacterium | reverse complement strand
AGAGCCTACCAGAAGATTGCCGATGTGTTCGAGCAATGCAGCTATGACTATGACAAAAACAGCAGCCTGACAAAAGAGTTTTATTCCTTTGTGCAGAACAAGCTCCATTATGCCATAACCGGAAAGACCGCTGCCGAGCTGATTGCCGAGCGGGTCAGCCTTGAACATCCGACAATGGGGCTGACGACATGGAAAGCGGCTCCGGACGGCAAAATTCTCAAACGGGATGTGGTTATCGCCAAGAACTACCTCAACGAAAAGGAGCTTTCTCGACTGAACCGTATTGTAACCATGTTTATCGACTATGCCGAGTTAATGGCAGAGGATGAAGTGCCGATGAGCATGGCGGACTGGCTGCGTGAGACGGATAACTTTCTTAAGAACAACCGCCGGAAAGTCCTTGAAGGCAAAGGCACGATTTCCCATGAGGATGCTGTAAAAAAAGCGGAAGATATCTACGAGCAGTTCCGCGTTCGGCAGGACAGGGACTATATTTCGCAATTTGATAGAGAGATGGCAAAATACTTAAAGGGCGAAGGAGGCAAGGACGAATGAAGCTGAAATTCAAGCATCAAAAATTCCAGGCAGATGCGGCAAAGGCGGTATGTGACGTGTTTGCCGGACAGCCGTACCTCACGCCCAGCTATATGATGGACAGGGGTTATGTAAAAAACGAGCAAATAGCGCTCGATGAAGCGGAACGCTTTACAGGTTTCGGCAACTCCAGGCTCGTGCCGGAATTGAACGACGGGGTTATCCTCGAAAACATCAACAGAATCCAGCGCAGCAACCAGATTGAGCCTTCCAGGCAATTGGAGGGCCGGTATAACCTGACCGTGGAAATGGAAACCGGCGTGGGCAAGACCTATACATATATTAAAACCATGTACGAGCTGAACAAGCGATACGGCTGGAGCAAGTTCATTGTCGTTGTGCCCAGCGTCGCCATACGCGAGGGCGTATATAAATCTTTTCAGATTACAGAGGAACATTTTGCGGAGGAATACGGAAAGAAAATCCGGTATTTTATCTACAATTCCGCCCAGCTGACGGAGATAGACCGCTTCGCTTCAGACAGCGCCATCAATGTGATGATTATCAATTCGCAGGCCTTTAACGCCCGCGGCAAGGATGCCCGCCGCATTTACATGAAGCTGGACGAGTTCAGAAGCCGCAAGCCCATTGATATTCTTGCAAAAACCAATCCCATACTGATTATCGACGAGCCTCAGTCGGTGGAAGGCGCTGCCACAAAGGAGCGCCTGAAAGAATTCAATCCGCTGTTTACGCTGCGCTATTCCGCAACACACAAGAAGGACAGCGTTTATAATATGATTTACCGCCTGGACGCAATGGAAGCCTACAACAAAAAGCTGGTCAAAAAGATTGCCGTTAAGGGCATTTCTGTTACGGGCAGCACGGCAACCGAAGGATATGTATATCTGGAAAGCATCAACCTATCCAGGGGCAACCCTACTGCAACCATTGAGTTTGATGTAAAAGGTTCAAGCGGTGTCCGCAAGACCCGGCGTACCGTCGGCGAGGGGTACAACCTGTTTCCTAATTCCGGTGAGCTTGCAGAATACAAAAACGGATACACCGTGTTGCGGATTGACGGAAGAGACAGCTCCATCGAGTTTACAAACGGCATCAAGCTCTTTGCCGGTGATGTTATCGGGGCGGTCAGCGAGGAGCAGCTCAGGCGCATCCAAATCCGCGAGACCATCCTCTCTCACATCGAGCGGGAACGGCAGTTGTTCTATAAAGGCATCAAGGTATTGTCGCTTTTCTTCATTGATGAAGTTGCAAAGTACAAGCAGTACGACGCTTCCGGGCAAGCCTTTAATGGCCTGTATGCCGATATGTTCGAGGAAGAATACAAGCAAGTGATCAGTAACCTTCAGCTTGAAATCGGTGATGGCGATGAGTATTTTAAATATCTTGACGGTATAACCGCTGAGGAAACCCATGCGGGATATTTTTCCATAGACAAAAAGAGCCAGCGTATGATTGACAGCAAGCTGGGCGACAGGCAGGAGCGCACCTCCGACGATGCGGACGCTTATGACCTGATTATGAAAAATAAAGAGCGATTGCTGGACCTCCGGGAGCCGGTGAGGTTTATTTTCTCTCACTCTGCTCTCCGTGAAGGCTGGGACAATCCGAATGTGTTTCAGATATGCACCCTCAAGCAGAGCGGCAGCGATGTCCGCAAGCGTCAGGAAGTCGGGCGGGGCTTACGTCTCTCCGTAAATCAATACGGAGAACGTATGGATACGAACCTGCTGGGCGAGGATGTCCATAACGTGAATGTTCTTACCGTTATTGCGAACGAAAGCTATGACAGCTTCGCCAAAGGCCTTCAAACCGAGCTTGCCGAGGCTGTAGCCGACAGGCCGCGAATGGTAACGGCAGATCTCTTTAAGAACAAAGTAATAAAAGATGCCGGCGGCGCTGAACAGGTTGTAGACATCGAACTTGCCCAGAGTATTTACGAGGGGCTTATCACCAGCGGATATGTAAAGAAAGGTATCCTTACAGACAAATATTATGAGGATAAGAAAAACGGCAGTCTTGAAATCGCCGAAGAAGCCGCCGATTGCAAAGAGTCAATAATAGCAATTCTCGATTCTATTTACGACAGCCGGGCCATGCAGCCTGAGAACGCACGGAAAAACAATGTTGAATTGAAGCTTGACAAATCCAAGCTGGGCTTGCCGGAATTCCAGAAGTTATGGGCTAATATAAACGCCAAGTCTGTATATGTGGTGGAATTCGACCAGGATGAATTGATTCAGAAAGCAATATCGGCGCTGAACCGAGAACTGCGTGTATCTAAAATATTTTTCAAGGTAGAAACCGGGTCGATGACCGATATTCAATCACGGGAACAACTGCAACAGGGGTCAGCCTTCTTGAAGGAGGAAAACGAGGTTTACAAAGCTGAAATTTCCGCAAGCAGCGCGGTAAAATATGACCTCGTCGGTAAAGTGGTCGCCGAAACTGGCCTTACCAGAAAAGCTGTTGTAAGCATCCTGCGTGGAATAGAAAAGGCTGTATTTGACCAGTTTGCGAATAATCCGGAGGAATTCATTATTAAGGCAGCACAGATCATTAACGAGCAAAAAGCAACGACCATCATTCAGCACATCACTTACAATAAGCTGGATGCCGTTTATGATACCACCATTTTTACCGAACCATCATTAAAGGGACAGCTTGGTGTGAACGCAATAGCCGCGAAGAAGCATCTATATGACCATATCCTATATGATTCCTCAAATGAGAGAACCTTTGCGGAGAGCGTTGATACCAGCAATGAAGTGGCGGTCTATGTAAAGCTGCCGAATGGCTTTTTTATTAGCACACCTGTAGGAAAATATAACCCCGACTGGGCGATAGCTTTTCACGAGGGCAAAGTGAAGCATATCTACTTTGTTGCCGAGACGAAAGGCTCCATGTCCACCATGCAGCTGCGTATGGTCGAGGAAGCAAAAATCCACTGCGCTCGCGAGCATTTTAAGGCTATCAGCACGGATTCTGTTGTATATGACGTAGTGGACAGTTATGCGGCGTTATTGGATAAGGTGTTGAGTTGATTTACTGCATGAAAC
Source organism: Clostridia bacterium (assembly GCA_033808535.1). Classification (GTDB taxonomy): domain Bacteria; phylum Bacillota; class Clostridia; order Oscillospirales; family CAG-272; genus DTU078. The sequence goes on along the minus strand of JAPXNL010000047.1, from coordinate 10,269 downwards.
TATAGATTTTGATGAGGGAGGTGTTTCAATGTTAAGGCTTATAGTTACTATAGCAATTCTTTTTTTAGCTTTCCTCACCTGGATTATAGTGATAAATATAAGTAAATCGAAGCAGTCAGCACTGCCGCTTCTTTTAATTCATGAGGGAATCGGATTGTTGGGTAGCGGTATTCTTGGCTGCTTCGAATTTGACTTTTTCTTGAATATCAACACAAAAATTGGCGCTGCTTACGGCTATATAAAAAGCCCGGATACTAATTACGTTTTATTAGGATGTGGAATTGCTCTCATAATTTTCGGTATAATTTTATGGCATTCAATCAGGACGAGAGTTTATGTTTTGAATATGTTAGGGAAAGTCAAACACGAAATCAGCGACGTCGAAACCATAAATTCTTTGAAGCTTAAGGATTACCAATTAAAAGAAACCGTGCTCGATTTGCGTTGGGCAGTAAACGATGTTAACCAACAGACATGGGAAAAAGCAAAAGCACAGATTGAAGAATATGTTAGTGAGTTTTCTGCTCGCTCTGATGCATCTACAGTTTGCTTTACCGGTATGGCTCCGATCCCCTTTGAAGTATACGCTGGGACATGTATGACTGGGCGTATGATAAAGCGGTTCTTCGAATATAAGCGAAGCGAGGATATCTATTATGAGTTGATACATAAACATATTGTCAGCCCGATGAAGTGGATAAAAAACAAGAAAATACCTGCTCTGACAGAGGCAGTATTGACAGGCGACGATTCCGCGGAGGTGGTTATTGCGGTATCTATAACACAGACAGTGCAAGATTCTGATTTGACGCAATTTAACTACCCTATAATAAGGCTTGGAATCGATAAACCAAAAGATAATGCCATAACCAGCATTATGCAGTTAAGAGATTATGTTAATAAAACTAATGAATTGATAATAGAGCTCAAAAATATCTATCCAAACTTAACACGGATTCATTTAGTCAGTGCTGTGCCAAGTTGTTATGCATTTGATCTTGGCTGTAAGCTGGGTCATTTAGACAATAGATTTCCCGAGATTGTGGTACATCATTATGTATCAACAGCATCACCGAAATATAAGTACGGTATAGTTGTTACCGGCGAAAATAAGGGCAATCTGGTAATCAATAATGAACTGGTTGCAGGGCAATGATTTGCTAATTTTGGATATGATTGCCGATATGACCGATTCCGTTTGAAAGGATGTGTAATGTTGTTCGATTTATCTGCAGAATTTGAAAAGTTTTATTGTGATGAAGTGGTTTTGCCCCAGGACGCACAAAATGACCTCCGCGCCAAACGGAATACAAATATTCGAAGGCTTAAAACTGGTCTCAAAGAGTATAATGATGAGCATAAGACTTCATATAGTGTTGCCGAGACTTTGACCCAGGGCAGTATGGCTATGCATACTGTAATTCAAAATGATTCTAATGACTACGATATTGATGTCGCTATTGTTTTTGACTCAGCCAATATCAACAATTTGGGTCCATTATCCGTCAGAAACATAGTCGCAGATGCCATCAATCGCAAAAAGGGAAATCTCGGGACAGAATCTGAAGTAAAAACAAACTGTGTCAGAATAAAATATAGTAATGGTTATCATGTAGATTTTGCTGTTTACAGAAGAACACTAAATAGCGACGGTACATACAGTTATGAACATGGCGGGAGTGCGTGGCGAAGCCGAGACCCCAAAGCCATATCAAATTGGTTCAGTGACCAAATAAGATCAAAAGGGGCTAAACTGCGCAAATGTGTTCGTTTGCTCAAAACGTTTAGTAAATCACGTTCTTCGTGGATTATGCCTGGTGGTCTAATACAGACAGTGCTTTGCGATGAGCAAATAAATACAGGGTATGACCGTTTAGATGAGACATTTTACTATTTGATGAAAAACATTCGGGACAGGCTTAATGTTTACATTGAAGTTTATAATCCGACAGAAAGTACTGTATCTCTCCTTTTGAAACAAAGCGATCGTGATAAAATGGAGAATTTAAGGAGTAGGCTTGATACTTATTTGGGGAAACTAGATGTTTTGTTTAATAGTAATTGCAGTAAATTTGATGCATACGCTGCATGGCGTGAGGTGTTCAATCATGACTTTTGGAATCCAGATTCGGTCAATGAATCTGCTTCATTAAGCAAAGGTGCGTTTGATATAAATGCCGTTAATTTTTCAAATACTGAAGAGTTTATTGAAGACGAAGTTAATGTCAATGAAATTTATGAAGTTGAAATTGATTGTGAGGCTTCTGGGAATGGTTTTAGAACAGGCCCTATCAGTGTTTATATCGATAAAGTTCTAAAAAAGTTTTTGCCCCATAATTTAAGCCTGAGATTTTATATAAAAGAATGCAATGTCCCGAAGCCGTATGATATATGGTGGAAAGTTAGAAATGTTGGCGCTGAAGCTGAAAGAAGGAACTGTATTAGAGGCAATCTGTTGAAAACCAACCAACCCGAGAGAAAAGAAACCACTAACTTTTATGGACCACATTATGTTGAATGCTATATCATTAAGAATGGTATCTGTGTAGCCATTGGCCATATTGACGTACCAATTGGACATTCATAACGAGCAAGAGAGAGGCAATATCATTGAGATAATGCCTCTCTTCCTTTTTCCGTATCGGTTTGGGGTATGGTTCAACAAGTTTCCCTATTAAACCGTGCCTTTCCTGTCGGGTTTGTTTTTATATACTGTTATTTATTATTTTCCTGCTGTCTGGTAGAAATTGAACTCGGAGAACTGGGTCACATTTTCGCCCGGGCTTGCGATGGCAGTGACTTCAAGCTTATAGTACTCGAATGCCTGGGGATTGTCGACAGTGTATTTCTCTGAATCGGTGAAGAAATCGGTCGGCAGGGTTGCGCCTTCGACCTTGTCAAGCTCGGTCCAGTTTGAACCGTCGGCAGAACCGTAGAACACCCAGCTTGCAGGGTTGCGCTCGGGAGCATCGTTTGCGGTGGTGAAGTAGTAGTAGTTAACGGTGACCGGCTCGGTCATTTTCCACTCGACGCTGACACCCTCCTGGAGTGCGCACCATTTTGTGGATGAATCGCCGTCGAAAATGTTTGCGGGGCCTTCGGATTCGACTGCGCCGGCTGTTCCGTTAACGGAGCTGATGTCTATTTTGGCCTGAAGGTCAATATCGACGCCTGCCTGTGTATTGTCTCCACCCGCGGCGGTAGTATCCGCGCCATCACCTGATGTGTCATTCAGCGTTGCGCCGGCAGTGGTATCATTACCGTCACCGGTTGTGTCGTTGTTGCAGGAATAAAATGCAACGGAAGTTGCCAATACGAGCATTGCTGCAAGTATCAGCGCAATGATTTTTTTCATTTCTAATCATGGGTCCTTTCTTTTTTGGTTGGGCTTATTATAGCATATTTAGCTGAATTTTACAATGCTTTTATCAAATATTATCGAATAATATTTTTTTCGCGCCGACCAAATGCGACACCACTCGCAGGTTTCCGCTGATATAATTTCAGTGTTACCATTTATTGGGATTCCGGAGGATGCGGATAATGCTCTTGTGGTGGCATAAGGCGGGTATAAATGCAATGGTGTTGATTATAGCTTTTCTCGCCGCGCTCGGATTGCACGGCGGCAGCACCGGGAGCAGGTGTGATAAACCGTGCACAATGGAGCAATCGCAGGTAATGCAAACCGAAACGCAGCTTTAATCCAATTATGCGATAATAATATTAGCTATGCCGGGATTTTTTATGCTGTAAAATATTTCGCCGTCACTGCACGATATTGTCACGCAGCAGCGACAGGTTGCAATTTGCGCAGCGTTCGCGTGTTTTCGGATTGAGTGTGCCGCAGTCAATGCAAACGACTGAATTTTTACCGCTTTTATCAAATTTCTCAAAATATTTAAAGCCGCGGTGACGGCGCACGCGTTCGCCGTTATCATAGTATTCTATGCGGTTAGGCAAATCGTCGTCAGATTCGTCAAGGAAAATGTCGTGATGTTCCCTGCCGTGCGGATCTGTGACTGTCAGCTCGTATTCGGGCGCGTTGATTTTCTTTGCGGTAGTTCTGTAACGGACCGTTTTGTTTGTGACAACCCCATCCCATCCGGGAGCGAGCAGCGACGGCACGCGCGCGATCAGCGCTGTGACTGCAAAAGCAGCGATACCTATAGAGGCTGCAAGTCCGCTGCTCTCACCCCGCCATATTGTCGCAGCCACCGCAACTGCAGCGACCGCCGCCGATATGGCGAGCCTGATACCAAGTTTGAAAGCGTATCTTTTTTTAATCTCGCTATACATGTCGTCCTCACTTTCCGCCGTATCGGGCTGTTATATGGGAAGTATCGCATAGAACCTTATCACGGTATTAGTTAAGATAAAATACCTTCATAAATTAGAATATGAGCCGCCGGTTCCGGGGAAACGGAACGCGACGGCTCTTTTTATTATACCATTATGTAGATCCTGTTTGCGCTTGTTCCGGCTTCAGCTCTGCCTGTTCTTTTTCGGTACCCAGATACTCCGGCAGATTCATGCCCGCAAGGTCGAACAAATCGTTCATCGGCGGGATTGCCTTCATTATACCGGACACGAAATTTGCGGTGGAAGATTTGCCGTCGCCAGACTGGCTGCTGCCCGAATCCCAGACAGTAACCTTGTCGATTTTGAGATTCTTGATAGCCTCAACCTGAATCTTCACGATTTCTTCAAGCTTGTCGGCAATCATCAGTCTGATCGCGTCAGAAGGCTGGCCGCCTGCGGATTCTATCAGCTCTCTGAAACCTTCCGCCTGTTTTGACAGCATTGCGCGGATACCTTCCGCTTCTGCCTGTTTGCGCAGCAGGATGGCGTCGGCTTCACCCTTTGCGCGGGCGCGTATCTGTTCAGCTTCGGCTTCGGCTGCGATAACGCGCTGCTGCTTTTCGATCTCAGCTGATATAATGACATCAGCCTCGAGCTTAGCCTTTTCAACCTGCGCACGGGCAAGCTCCGCAAGGCGCTGTGCAGCGTACGCATCTTCGCGCGCCTTTGCCTCGGCGATTTTTTCGGCGGTGATAGCGCGTTTCATAGCTTCTGCTTCGCGCTCCCGGCGTATTGCTTCCGATTCGGCGATCTTTACCTTCGCTTCATTTTCGCCGGAAACCGCTTCGGAATTGGCAAGGGACACCGAAATGCGCTGGTCACGTTCGGCGTTTGCCGCACCAATTGCGCCAAGCTTGTCGTTGTTGGCGACCGAAACTTTCGCATCGTTTATAGCCTTTGATGCAGCCTCGCGTCCGAGCGCATCTATGTAGCCGCTCTCGTCGTTGATGTCAGTGACGTTGACGTTTATGAGACGCAGACCGATCTTTTTCAGCTCGGTTTCCACGTTGCCCGACACTGCGTCGAGGAACTTGTCGCGGTCGGTGTTGATTTCCTCAATCTTCATCGTCGCGATGACAAGCCTGAGCTGACCCAGGATTATGTCCTCCGCGAGACTCTGGATCTCGGTGCGCTTCAATCCCAAAAGACGTTCAGCGGCATTTTGCATGACACCCTGCTCGGTGGAAATACCGACCGTGAAGCGCGAGGGAACGTCTATGCGTATGTTCTGCTTTGATAATGCCTGTTTGAGGTCAATCGAAATGGATATCGGCGTCAGGTCGAGGTATTCATATGCCTGAAAAATTGGCCAGATGAACGCCGCGCCGCCGTGTATGCACTTGGCGGAGCGCTGAGTGCCGTCGGCATTGCTCCCGACTTTACCGTATATGACCATAATCTGGTCAGAGGGGCACTTGCGGTAACGTGACAACAGCAGCACCAGTGTTGTAAACACAAGCACCACGATTACCGTAATAAAATATAGCAAATTCTCGCCGGGCATTGTACAGCCTCCTGTTAAATTTATTTAGTTTTCAGTGGCTCCAGTAGATAATGCGGCCCCAGACTGGTTGTTTACCCGGTTTTGCGGCGACTATTCAGCTGCTTTCTCCATGCGGCGCTTTTTAACAACATGATCGATCCTGTCGATCAGTTCGTCTAATTCCGCATCCGGATGGACGGGCAGCGAATAGGTTTCACCGCCGGTTGTCGCCACATCGACGGTATAGTGCTTTATTTCGCTTGTTTTGGACTTATCCTTGCCGTATTTGTATGTGTATATGTGTTCGTTTATTTTGGCACCGGCATATTCGTCAAGGCTTATAACCTTTTTATCGATCGATTCCTTTTCTTCCGTGAGGCTGACGCGGTGCTGGAAGAAATACAGATCGTCTTTGCCGATTGAAACAGACCATGCGACATACTCTGACGAGCGGTATTTTGCGTCAGTACCGCGTCTTATGTGCAACTGCTCATCCTCCGGGAAGATGTATTCGCCGAAATCATTTGACAGTACAATCCCTTTG
>JAPXNL010000047.1:0-3873 GCA_033808535.1 Clostridia bacterium | reverse complement strand
CCGTAAACGCGAACTCCTTCATCGCTTTATCGGTTACGGATTTGCGAACATTGCCTGTCTGATCGTCGACATCAGAATCGCGCAGCTTGCCTGCAAAGAAGAATATTGCGATACCGGCGCCCACAATCGTCAGACCTACAAAATAACTGTTACGAAGTCGGGTTAAAAGAGACATAATCAGTCCGACACCGCCGATGCAGGAACCTATAATCTCAAATATCCAGTTGGGGTAGAAATACTTATAATTCTTTTGATATTCCATTATGACCGGTTTACCCCCTAGTCAATAAATTTATTTACTAACGAATTATATCACATCCTTTACTGCGTTTCAAGTAAAATATGAAATTTTACGCAAAATATGAAATCTGCAACACCTCAGTGCGTAAAATTGTCAATTGTGCGGTGATTTATCCAACAGTCGATTTTTTAGGCTGTGCTCTGCTGCTGTCTGCCGTTTGACGATGAGCACTCCGGAATCGCCAACCGACTCAACGCGTATCGACTCGCCCGTTTTTATATCCTCGGGATCGGAGGTCATAGCGCTGAATTCGGTGTAGGTCTCCTGCACGATGATGTGAACTTTGCCGGTGCCGGCCATATTGCCGGGGATTGTCAGGTATACGGTTCCGGTTTTGCCGACAGCGTTCGCTATCTCAATGTTTCCGGACGACTGCAATTTCAAAAGGAGCCGGACAAGCATCGCCATGCCGAACAGGGCTGCCACGCCTCCGACAAACGCAAGCACAATAGCCTCTATCACAGGCACACCGGCGTCAAGCAATACGATGCCGAGCCAGCCGCCGACGCAGAGCATCGCCACTATGCCGCGCACGGTAAACAGCGTAAACCCGTCCCCGGTATCGCCGCCATCGCTGTCAATATCGCCGTCGTCCAAATCAGCCAGACCATCGCCGTCCGCGTCACCGCCGAACATACCGAACAGAAGCATAAGCGATTGTATCAGCATAACAACCGTTGAAGGAATTGCTATCAGCGCAAAAATGCGCTGCAACGCCGTAAGCGAGTTAAACCATTCGCCCATAGCCGTCACCTCATGTCAAGTTGTTCATAGAGTTCCGCTGAATAAGCCGCAAGCAGGGACGCGTAGTATGCTATCACGATAATTTCCAGCGCCGAACGGAGCCTGTGGGTTGCACCCTCCATTTTTTCTTCATAGTCAGAGGTCGCCTGTGCGATTATATCGCACATCTCTTTACGCGTCATGCCGCTCAGTCCGCCTTTAGCCGATATCTTTTCTATAACGCGGCAGACATATTCGTACAGCATGGATTCAGAAATGATGTCGTCGGAGCTGTCGCCTATCGTGCCGTTGATGTAATGGAGCAGAAAATCTATGCGCTCCAACTGCATCGTCGCACGTAGCATATTTATAATCAATATCCGCGCAAGCTGATCCTTTGAGTATCGCTTGTTGACGGTGTTGCCAATCCAACCGCGCTTGACCCAGTTTTGCAGTGTTGAGCCGTCCAGACCGGATATCTCGCGCAGCTGTGCGAGCATTATACCGTCGGAGATGAAGAATATATGGTTTAAGAACTCGATCCCCGTAACGCCGCCCATATCCTCTCGTTTAAGCACCGTTCCGGGAATATATGTGCCCAAAGCACTTGATGTGTACATGGCGATCGCCTCTTTCCTTGGTATTCCGGCGGGAGCGACTCGCCGGTCTGATATAATTTGCCATTGTCTCGACTGTAATGATTATAACATACAGTCATATGATTGTCAATAGTTTTCAATAAACTTTTTCTAATATTCTCATTATCATATTATGCAATCATTTATTGACAGGTTATTAATTAAACGGCATTTACAATATTTGCTATATAACAACATATAATTCAATTTTTTAACATTTATTTGCATTTTTTTAAAAACATTGCTCTTTTTTATTTTAGCGGAGGATGATATATTACAAAATCATTTTTTCAAGGAGCCATCCGCTGCCGAAGCAATATCCCGGTTGTTTTTTCATCATCCGGCAATTACATAGATTTCTCTTTGGCAGACTGCAATTTTTGTATGCCTTTCACGCGCATTTTCCGAATTCCTGACTATTACACTTCCTTTGCCTGCAAGTGCGGCAATTGTGTCAACACCTGCTGCCACGGCTGGGCAATCACTATTTCCATGACAGAGTTCTTCCGCCTGAGCGGAATGAATTGCTCCGATTCGCTGCGTCGCGCTCTCGACTGTGCGATTTTACTCGTGGACAATCCCACCAAAGAGCGATATGCCACATTCAACACCGACTGGCGCGGCGACTGCCGCCTGCACCGTGAGTCTGACGGGCTGTGTGCGATACAGTACGAATGCGGCGAGGAGCCGCTGCCGGCGATTTGCCGCATGTACCCTCGCGCTGTGCGCACGCGGTATGACGACGAGTGCTGCTGCTCCGCCGGCTGCGAGGCGGTCGCGGAGCTGCTGATGGAGCGCACCACGCCGCTTGTTTTCGTCGAGCGCGAGCTGACAGTGCCGCTTGAGCCCGAGCGTCCCGACCGCGACAGCCGGATAGCAAAGCTATACCGACCGGTGCGCAACCACTGCATAGAAATACTGCAACACGGCAAGCTGCCGCTCGAATCGCGAATAGCCGCCCTGTCACAGCTTGCATCGGAGCTTGACGCGGCACTGAACTCACCGGGACGCATCGACGGCTTTATGCTGCCCGACGCCTTATATTACATAGAATCTGCCGGATCATACAGCGCGCCGTTTGACCTGCCGACAGCAAAGCTGCTTTCCAACTGGTTCGGGCAGCGTTCAGCTTCACTCTATCCTTATTCGCAGGCTGCCGCCGAATATTACGGTACGGATTGCGAGCTGACAACTTACCTGCCCGACCCCGCGATGACCGCTGGACTTTATGACGAGGCAAACGCGCGCCGCGAAAATTTTGATCAGGCGCTTGAAAACCTGCTGGTAAACGAGGTTTTCATCAGCGGCTTCCCGTTCAACTCCTCATCGCCGACAGATGCCGCACTTGCTTTGCGCGCGCTGTATCTGATGCTGCGATACATAACAGCCGCAATCGACGGTTCGGCGTTCGCAGTATTTCGGGTAGCCAACAACACGAATTTTTACAATGTCGCGCCCCGACTGATGCGGGGGATTTCCGCGGAACGGAAGCCGTAACCCATTATAACGCAACAACGAGTGGTTCAGGCAAAATCCAGAATCCCTCTCTCAGCCTGAGCATCTCACATTTTGAGCAAAATACGAACAGCCGCCAGTTTTGGTTTTTACCTGACTGACGGCTTTCGTTTTTTATGTTCTGTTCAATGCGTGATGTATTCAGCACCGTTTCATGCGTGTCTCAGTAAAGCTTCTTCACGGAGTTTTATTCCATGCACGTTGCGGTCAGCGCCGGTGTGTATCCGGTTTATCCGGTTCGGCGGCGCTGATTACTTTTTTGATGCCCTTTTCAAGTTTCAGGCGCGGCAATGTCATATCTCGCCCGCACCCGTCGCATACAACACGCACATCGCTGCCGACGCGCAGCACTTTAAAAATGTTCGATCCGCAGGGGTGCGGCTTTTTCATCTGCAGTTTATCGCCCGCATAAAACCTTATGATGTTCATAGTCAAATTATAGCATTTTACGGCGCGGCTGTAAAGAGCGGCGGTTATAAAAATTAACAAATAAATTTTGACAGATTAATGTTTATATGCTATACTTACTTGATAAGTAATATGTATACGCGGAGTTTTTAAAATGGTGATAATGGGCGTCGATCCGGGCATTGCTATCGTGGGTTACGGCATAGTCGACTACAGCGAAAGAACGCGCTCATTTGTCACGCTCGATTACGGCGCGATCACCACACCTGCGAATACTCCCGTCAGCGA
>JAPXNL010000046.1:7507-13938 GCA_033808535.1 Clostridia bacterium | reverse complement strand
TGTCGCGAATTTTATGATAAGTGTATAAAATTTGGGGCAATTATTTACTTTTTATTGAATTGTTCTTCACATTGTTATACTATAATTGCCTTAATCCCGCAAAACAAATCATACGGAGGCAAAATTATAATGCAGATTACGGACGTTAAAGTGCGTAAAATTTTCGACGACGAAAGCCCCATGAAAGCTATCGTTTCGGTTACGCTTGACAACCAGCTTGCGCTTCACGATATTAAGGTCATCCATGCGCGGGACAGATTGTTCATCGTCATGCCCAGCAGAAAAAACCCCGACAATACGTACCGCGATATTGTCCATCCGCTCAACTCAGCATTTCGCGCCGAGCTGGAGAAGGCGATTATTGCGGCTTATGAAACGGAGCTAGCAAATAAAGCTGCCGAACCCGACCAGTCAGCCCAGTCCGAAACCGAGGGCGGCGCAGAATAATCGCTGCACCGCACGGCGCCCATGCGCTGCGCCTGCGACAGTTTAACCTGAAAGGACTTTGAACCATGAAGGTAAAGAAAATCCTCGCCAGCGAGATAGCGGCGCTCGATTCCGACGTTTTAACCGGCGGCGGCACCGACGATACCGCCGCGCTCCAGGCGGCGCTCGACACTGCCCTGACCTGCGGCGGGGTGCACCTTGTCATGGACGGGGCGGCGCTTGTTCGCGGACTGAAGCTGCATTCCAACACCACGATCGAGTGTCTTTCGCCCGATTGCGGCTTTTATCTTGCCGACGGCTCCGATTGTGCGATAGTCACAAATGCCAACCGGCAGTATTATTCGCTTGACACGCGCAACATCACTCTGATCGGCGGCACATATAACCAGAACTGTACCCGTCAGGCTCATGATGTGCCCTGCGATCCCGCAAACCGGCAGGAGGCCGCATTCGGTGACCGGCACTGGGTGTTCGGGATGGAGTTCTGCGGTGTGGAAAACCTGACCGTGAGAGATCTGACCATCCGCAACCAGCGCACATTCGCGTTCATGCTGGCTTGTTTTAAGCACTGCACCATTGAAAATGTATGGATCGATTTAATCGACCGCATGCCCGCAAACAACCAGGACGGCTTCCACTTCTGGGGACCGGGGCAATTCCTGACGATAAAGAACGTCGGGGGCCGCGTCGGTGACGACTTCATGAACCTCGGCCCCGACGAGCACGACTGCAAGTCATCCATCACCGATGTGCTAATCGACGGCGTATATCTCGACGACGCGGATCAGGCTATCCGAATGCTGTCGCGCGGCACCGGCAGGCTCGACCGCGTGACAGTCCGCAACATGAGCGGCACCTTTCACGGCATCGGATTTTACATCAACCAGTGGTTCCCCGGCTCCACATACGGCAACTTCGGGAACATCAAGTTCGAGAACATCGACCTGCGCCCGCTGGAGCCGCACTATATAAGCGACCCGTTTTTGTTCCAGCTCGGCGGCAACTTCGAGACCGTGACATTCAAGAACATATACTGGCACCGGCCGAAATACAAGTACACGCTGTTCCAGGTCGGCGTTCCGTTTTACGACCGGGCGTGGAAGATACCCGAGGATAACAAGCCGCAGATCGGCACATTGATTATAGACGGACTGCACATCGACGACGATTATGCAGACGCCGCCGATACTGACTACATGTATGTAAAATGTCCTGTTAACACGCTCATTATACGCGACACGGAGGTGCTTCGCGCAAAGGATTTGCCGGTTTCGGGCACTTTTTTGCGTACTCTGCCCGGCTGTGAACTGAATTCTCTTATAATCGACAGGGTTTACACGCAAAAACTGAGAAATTTCGCCGACATAAGCGAAGGAGTGGTCGGCAGCGTGCATTATTCAAACAATATCAATATCGATATGGAAGGCGATTTTATAAAAAAGCGGACTACGGCACCCTAACAGCCACGGCTCCGCCCAAATCCTCGAGCAGGCCGCCGCAAAGAGAGCACAGCCTGACGCCGTGCGCGCGGGCAAAACTACCCAGCGTATCGTAATGCGGATATCCGGTTATATCTCCGAAAAAACCGCATGTTTTGTCATCAAGCATGACACCGCATCCGCCTATAAAGCCGTCGCAGCGCAACAGGTCACTGCACGGCTTTGTTTTTTTACCGGAAGGCTCGCCTGCGCCCGCCGCTTCTGAAAATGGTCTTGCGCTTGCTGATGTGCCGGTAGGCACGGAATCGCCTTCGCCCGCCGCTTGTGAGCCGTCATCCGGCGGCAAAACGGCGCGCAGCATTATCCCACCCGGCGGAAGGAGCAGCACATCGACGCCATGTGACAAAATCGCGCCTGCAAGCCCGCGGTCGGCTGTAACTGTCGCGCGCTCTCCCATGGCGAGCACCGAGCAGCGCGCGTATCCCTGCCTGACGTTTATGTGACCGGCATAAGCATCCTTTATTATATGCGAAACGCTGTCCATCCGGCCGTATAGCACGCCGTCCAGCGCCAGCGCGTTGAGCAGAACGTCATGCGGATAAACTGCGCCGACCGGCTCGCTTGTCAATGCAAGGGGCAGACCCGTGCTGTCGAACAGCTCGCGGTTCGATGCGTAGTAATCGGCGTGGAGCAGCAGCCGTCCGTCGGGCAGCGGAAACAAAAGCGAGTCGGGATGGCTGCACACATACGGGCCTAACGCCCAAAAAGAAGGCAAGCGTACCACGGTGTAACCGAACTCTGCAATCGCAGCCTCGGCTTCACCGGATACGCCCTGATGAACAAATATAAATAATTTCACCGTTTAAACCTGTGCCGGACAAAAATTCCACCCGGCCGCAGCATTGCCTTCCGTTTCGTTTCGTCAAACGGTTCTGGTCACCTTTCCGGACCTCAGGCAACGGCTGCACACACGCACCGTTTTATGAGTACCGTTTAAATCAGCGCGTACTTTCCGGATGTTCGGCTTCCATACTCTCGATGTCTTGCGGTTGGAATGGGATACGTTGTGCCCGAAAGAAACTCCCTTTCCGCAGAACTCACACTTTGCCATTTCTATATCCCCCCGTTTCAGGCGTAAAAATCACAGATTGAATCAACCATTGCATTATATCACACAAATATCGCGATTGCAAGAGTTTTTAATAATAATTTTCAGTGTTGACAAAATACTTCGTTATTTTATTTTACTTGATAGTTATAATATGGTATAATTGTCAATAATATATACATAATAAAACTTGTATATATTGTATGGAGGTACATCGTTTTATGCCACGAGGAAGAAAGCCGAAGTCCGCAGTTTACGGAATAAAAACCCCATCTGAAATCGATGCCGAAATTGCGGCTGTCATGTCCCAGATTGCGGAGCTGAAAAAGAAACTTTCCGCACTCAAAAAGGAGCGGGTAGTCGCGCTTGCCGCAAAGGAACAGGAGGAGCTGAAACTGCTCGCCGAAAAGATTCGCACAAGCGGAAAAAGCATAGAGGACTGGCTGAAGGAAATCGGCTGACAGGCAGCGGGCAATACAGCCCGCTGTTTTCTCTGCTTATTATTCATTTGTTTTCTCCGGCACATTTTGAGCCGGAGATATTTGCCTGTTCAAAAATCCGGGCTGTGTTACGGTGCCGAAACACTATGTTAACGCATCGTAAACTAAGCTTAATTTAAAGCTTTTTTACATTTTTTTAACACAAACAATTTATAATATATATTATGTAATTTTATCCGCCGAATGCGGTATTAAATTGAGCGACAAAACCAATATTTTTCACTGAAAGGCAATGTTGTTAAATGGGAAAAATTCTTGTCATCGGCTGCGGGGGCGTGGCAAATGTAGCAATCCGTAAATGCTGCCAGAACAGCGAAGTTTTTGACGAGATTATGATAGCCAGCCGCACAAAATCGAAGTGTGACGCGCTTGCGGCTAAACTTGCCGGCAGCAAGGCAAAAATATACACCGCCGGACTCGACGCGGACAAGACCGCCGACGTCATTGCGCTTATAAACCAGTTTAAGCCCGACGTCGTGCTGAACCTTGCGCTGCCGTATCAGGACCTTTCGATTATGGACGCGTGTCTTGCCACAAAAACGCACTATATAGACACCGCAAACTACGAGCCGCGCGACACGGCAAAATTTGAGTATAAATGGCAGTGGGCATACCGCGACAAGTTCCGCGAGGCCGGCATATGCGCGCTGCTCGGCTGCGGGTTTGACCCGGGCGTGACAGGCGTGTTCTCCGCGTATGCGCAGAAGCATTACTTTGACGAGATACACTACCTTGACATCCTCGACTGCAACGGCGGCGACCACGGCCTGCCGTTTGCCACAAACTTCAACCCCGAGATTAACATCCGCGAGGTCACGGCGAAGGGCAGATACTGGGAGAACGGTCAGTGGATCGAAACCGAGCCGCTGGAGATTAAGCGCGAGTATGACTTCGACGGCGTGGGCAAAAAGGACATGTACCTGCTCTATCACGAGGAGCTGGAGTCGCTGGCGCTCAACCTGCGGGGCATCAAGCGCATACGCTTTTTCATGACTTTCGGGCAGAGCTATCTGACGCACCTCAAATGCCTTCAAAATGTCGGCATGACCTCTATCGAGCCTATCATGTTCGAGGGGCGCGAGATTGTGCCACTGCAGTTTCTCAAGGCCGTGCTGCCCGACCCCGCGTCGCTCGGTCCGCGCACCGTCGGCAAAACGAACATCGGCTGCATCTTCCGCGGCATAAAGGACGGCAAAGAGCGCACCTATTATGTCTACAACATCTGCGACCATCAGGAATGCTGGCGCGAGGTCGAAAGCCAGGCGATATCGTATACCACCGGCGTGCCCGCTATGATAGGCGCGGCGCTGGTATTAAACGGCACATGGAACCGTCCGGGCGTATTTAATGTTGAGGAGTTCGACCCCGACCCCTTCATGGCAGAGCTCAACAAGTGGGGACTGCCGTGGATTGAGAATTTCGACCCCGTGCTTGTCGACTGATGCGAACCCCGTATTATATCGTCGACGAGGAGGCGCTGACGCGCAACCTGCGCCTGCTGCGCGAGGTGGCAGAAGAGGCAGGCTGCAAAATCCTGCTCGCGCAGAAAGCATTTTCGATGTTCGCCGTTTACCCGCTATTGCGGCAGTACCTTGCCGGCACGGCGTCGAGCGGGCTTTATGAGGCAAAGCTCGGCCACGACGAGTTCGGCGGCGAGACGCATGTGTTTTCCGCCGCGTATGAGCCGGACGAGTTTACCGAGCTGCTCGACATTGCCGACCACATCGTGTTCAACTCATTTTCGCAGTGGGAGCGCTTTGGCAAAGCTGCGCTTGACGCGGGCAAAAGCTGCGGCATACGCATCAACCCCGAATGCTCGACGCAAAATCACGCGATATATGACCCGTGCGCGCCCGGCTCGCGGCTGGGAGTAACCGCCGCGAATTTCAGGCTCGACCTGATGGACGGGCTTGACGGCCTGCATTTCCACACGCTCTGCGAGCAGGACAGCGATGTGCTTGTAGTCACGCTGAACGCAGTAGAGGAGAAGTTTGCAGACGCGCTGCGCCGGGTCAAATGGGTCAATTTCGGCGGCGGGCACCACATAACCCGCCCGGGCTACGACATCGAGCGGCTGATACGCGCGGTGAAAGGCTTCCGCGCGCGCTGGGGGACGGAGGTTTACCTTGAGCCCGGCGAGGCTGTCGCACTCGGCGCCGGCGAGCTAGTTTCCACGGTGCTTGATGTTGTCGAAAACGGCATAAAGATCGCGATACTCGACGCCTCCGCCGCCTGCCACATGCCCGACGTGCTGGAGATGCCCTATCGCCCGGAGGCCCTTGGCGCGGGCAAACCCGGCGAGAAGGCGTTTGACTTTCGCCTTGCCTGCCGCACCTGCCTTGCGGGCGACGTGATAGGCGATTACTCATTTGATGAGCCGCTGGGGCCCGGCGATAACGTAGTGTTCCGCGACATGGCGATTTACACCATGGTAAAAAACAACACCTTCAACGGCATGCGCCTGCCGTCGATAACGCTGCGGGGGGCAGACGGCACCGTCAGGCTTATCCGAGAGTTCGGTTACGAGGATTTCAAAAACAGGCTGTCATAATTAGAAAGCCGCGAACGCCAATCGGCGTTCGCGGCGGTTTTTATGTCCGTGCGATTATCAACGGTATGTTCATCTCATCCGCGGTCAGCCCGGCATGATGGGCGCGGAGCACGTCGTCGGTGCGCTCGCGGACTTCGAGTGCGACATTACCCGTCGCTGCGGCTATATAGTCGCCCAAAAGGCTCTCCGCCCGAGGGTGTGGCTCGCCCGGCCCGAACAGCCCCTGCTCCAGAGCACTCTGGCGTGAAAACAATATAAAGCAGTCGCCGAACGCTTGCTCGAATGCCCGCTCAAATTCGCGCTCGCAGCCGGGTTTGACCGCAAACGCCGTTGCGCGAGGCTCCATCCAAGGTGTGCGGGCAAGGCAGCGGGTGACCTCCGGATAT
>JAPXNL010000046.1:0-7497 GCA_033808535.1 Clostridia bacterium | reverse complement strand
TGTCACATCTGTCATCCCGTGGTCGGCGGTGACGATGACGAGCGTGTCCGAAAGGCGCCCGCACAGCCGGCCGACTTCATCGTTTATCTGCTGCATGTGCAGGCTGACATTCTCATGCGAGGTGCCGAAATTATGCATATCTTCGTCGGGCTGCGTCCAGTATGTGTAGATGTATTTGCGCCCGTCCCCGGCGCACAGATGCTCCACGGTGTCGCAGATCCCGCGCACATTATAGACAGTCAGTTCGGCGAAAGGCGAAACGGTATATGCCCGCGCCTGCCCCGCATCGTTTATCCTTTCGATTACCCTGCGAAACGGCAGGTATCGCAGTCCCACATGATAGTCGGCTGCGGGTGCTCCGCCCGAGCCCGATATAGTGTTCGGGAAAATGCTGACATTTGCGCCGATCTCCTTAAAATAGAGGCTCCAGCCGAGCCAGCCGTGCTCAATAGACGAAAGTCCCGTCAAAGCCGCCGTGGTTGCAGCCGTCGTCGTCGGAGGGAATACCGTTGAAATTGTCTCTGTCATATGGCGACGCAAAAACGATTCGAGCGGGAGATACCGCTCGAGTATCGCCGTGCCCATGCCGTCGAACAGCATGAGCACGACGTTTTTATATCCGCGCGCAAGTTCTGCGACAAGTTCGGGCAGGGTTTTGTGCATCGCGCCCGCGCCGAAGTGAGCTGTCACCGACGAGACGACCGACAGCAAGCTGCGGTCATAGTCGGGGTATCTGATTTTCATCGGGATAATCCTTTCAGAAGTTTATCGGCTATAGCCGCGGCAGTATCGGACGGCGTCAGCTTCATTAGTGGAGATGGACCAATCAAAACCTAAGGCTTCCAGTATTTATTTATAGTCTGTTTTGCGAGCTGGACATACCTCCGTCCGCGCTCATAGTCGCCGAATATCGTGTTGGCTTCCCGCTGTGCTACCTCAAGCATGCAGCCCGACGCCGCTTCGGCGATCCCTTTAAAGCAGTCTATTATAGCCTCCTCATTAAGCGGCCCAGGGAGTGTGATGTGCTCGGCTCGTGGTTTGCTGTAATAGACTATATTGCTGCCGCGCAGATATTCGCCGACCTGTCTTTCGTTGTTAAATGGCGACACCGACAGCTTGCGGAGGTTTTTCCACTTGCTTAAATGCTCCCAAATAGCGTCTACCCTTTCACAACAGCCATAAGACAAAAGTCCGAATCGTTTTGCCAGCCTGTCCTGATATGGGAACACAAACTTGGCAAAGGTGTCTGATGATACCGCTGTTGTTTCCTGTGACTCTAAAAATCCCCAGCAGTCTGTGGTTTTAGTTGCTTTATCTTTCGGGAGCTCATGGTTGAAGGCAAAGCTTTCCTGCGCCACCGGGCTTATCCCCGCAGTGGGCAGCAAAAGTCCCTCGTTTTCAAGATAATCATAAAATCGTTCATATATCCTGCAGGCAGAATCCATTACCTTATGCAGCAAATCAGGATAATCGTACATTGCCAAATAGAAGTTTTCCATTCCCATCAGGTGGACAAGCGGGTTAGTTATCGAGCCGCCCAGACATCCCATGGCTCTTTTAACCTGCAGTATATCGCCGAAAACGTCGCCGGCAAACTCTATATATTCATCCGTCGCTTTGATGTTTGAGCCGAAGGAACCTTCTGTAATCTTGTCAAAATCCTCCTCGAGGTCGTTTATGACAGGCTCAATGTGATATGCTTTAGCGTTTACACCTTCGGCGTATGTCCGTTTTGAATGG
The DNA here is from genome assembly GCA_033808535.1 of Clostridia bacterium. Lineage (GTDB taxonomy): Bacteria > Bacillota > Clostridia > Oscillospirales > CAG-272 > DTU078. The sequence goes on along the minus strand of JAPXNL010000046.1, from coordinate 5,757 downwards.
GTACCAAACGGGGTCACCCAAATGTTTTGAAAAACCAAAAACTCCCCCGTTAGTGGCGTATCATCACCAAACAGTTCCCTGCCTGCCGATGACAGTAGCAATCTGAATTCCAAATCCCTTGCATCTGCACCCTCACACTTTAAACGGGGAATTATCGTTTCATTGGTGAAGTTAGAAACAAGAAATCTTACGGTTGGCTCGCCGATTTTTCCCTGCTCTATGAATTTCCATTTTTTAAGTATCTCTTCATTTTCTTTTGAGTTTGCAAGCTCAAGATGATGTTTTGCAAGCTCTCTTAATATTTCCCGGTCTTTTTGCGATATCGTCCTCATCATTATCACCCTTTGTTATGCATAAGTTTAAATCATTTCATAAGTTCGGCTATTGCCGCGGCAGTCTCATGCGGTGTCAGTTTCGTCGTATCAATGCATATCAGCCCCGGGAACATATCGCGTGCGCCGGCGTATGCGCTGCGAGAGCGGTCGAGCGACCGCGCAATGCGCTGGGCGTCCCGTCCGTCGACCCGCATCCGGCGGATATTTTCATCTCTCGAACAGTCGAGCAGCACGGTCACAAGCTCAAACTCCAACTCTGCTTGCAGGTCGGCAAGCAGTCCCTGCAGCAGCGCCGCGCGGTAACCGTGCAGTCCGTAGGGCAATATAACGGTGTCAATTATCGGCGACGCAAGATAATTGCGCGTCACGGCGTATAAGTTCTCGCGGCGGAGCGCGATGGTTTCATCACACGGCTGCGACGGTTCGGGGCCGGGGTCGAAAAACCAACGCAGCGCGTCGGCCTCGACATACGCCGCGCGGGGCAAAATCCCAAACAGCTCAGCCGACGCCGTCGATTTGCCGACGCCGTTGGGGCCGATAATCAGTATCAGCCGTTTCATGCGCCGTGCTCCGAGGCAAATTTATAAAGCGCTTTTCTTATTGGGGGCGAGATTTCGCCGGGCAGCTCTGTCAGGGCGAAAAACCGCAGCTCCTCCACCTCGCCCGGCTGCGGAACCGGCGTGCCGTGCCAGTCGCGGCAAATATAGACGACATCGACATTGAAAACCTACTCGCCGTTCGGGTATACATACCGCAGCTCGGGACCGGAAAACACGCCGTACAGCTCGAGCGAGTGCGCGACAAGTCCCGTTTCCTCGCGCAGCTCGCGCGCCGCCGCTTCCTCCAGCACCTCGCCGGGCTCAACGGCGCCACCGTGGTAGCCCCACATGCCGTTGTCGGCGCGGCGCTGGAGCAATACTCTGCCGTCACCATCGAGCAGTATCACGCTCGCGCCGACCTGAAGTATCGGAGCGTGCCCGACAAGCCGGCGCAGCGATTTGATGTATTCAGTCATTTTAAAAACCTTTGTTTTACGCAGGAAATTCTCACTGCGCGAATTTTATATATACCGTTAGGCTTCGATGCTTTACACTCAGCCGAGCGCGATATCTAGTATCATCATCAGCGTGAACCCGGCGGCGACGCCGATAGTACCGATATTGCTGTGCTCGCAGGTCTGCGACTCGGGGATGAGCTCCTCGACCACCACATAAATCATCGCTCCGGCGGCAAATGCAAGCAGATAGGGCAAAAGCGGCAGCACAACAGAGGTGAGCGCTATTGTGACTGCCGCGGCGATAGGTTCTACAACGCCCGATAAAAAGCCGTAACGGAAAGCCTTCGCCTTTGACACGCCGCCGCTTGTCAGCGGCATCGAAATTATCGCGCCCTCGGGGAAGTTCTGGATTGCAATGCCGACCGACAGCGCGATCGCGCCGGCCACAGTTATCTCCGCGCTGCCGCTGAGCATACCGGCGAACACCACGCCGACCGCCATCCCCTCAGGTATGTTGTGCAGTGTCACGGCGAGCACGAGCATCAGCGAGCGGCTTAGTTTCTCCGACTTCCTGCCCTCCGGTATATCTGTGTCCATATGCAGGTGCGGGATGAGCGTGTCGAGCACGAGCAGAAACAGCATGCCCGATAAAAATCCCGTGGACGCGGGCAGCCATGCCGGCGCGCCGCGCATCTCAGCCATGTCAATCGAGGGGATCAAGAGCGACCACACCGACGCCGCAATCATCACGCCGGAGGCAAAGCCGAGTAGTGCGCTGCGCAGGCGGACGCTCATTTCTTTTTTGAGGAAAAATACCATTCCCGCGCCGAGCGATGTGCCGACAAGCGGTATCAAAAGACTTATCGCTGTAATGGTTATATCGTTCATGCTACGGTTCCCATTCAATTTTTATATGCTATTTCGGATATTCTAACATTATTGGCGCAGGTTGTCAATCGCGGAGCAGGCTGTATTTTTGCACAGAACAGCGCGTTATCCGACAAAAAACGCTGCTCCTGTCTGTTTTAATTTCGGTAGGAGAATGAGCGAAAGCGGCAAAACCGGAGCAAAAATATGTCTGCAAAAGTAAACCTTAACAGTATGTTCCTCATACTATATGAACAAGGTTATATGTTATATAAATGATATATATTAGAGGGTTGCGTTATGAGTTATAGAAGAACTTATCCGTTTACTCCGGAGCCTCTTCCCTATGAAATGGATGCGCTTGAGCCGTACATAAGCAAAAAAGCGCTTTCCATTCATCATGACAGGCTGCTTGCTGGCTATGTGGACAATCTGAATAATCTGCTTGCAGAACATCCTGAACTTCAGCAAATGACACTTGAAGAGCTTATCCGGATCTCATACCGCCTGCCGCCGAAAACGGGGGTGCCGCTGTCGCGCTATGCTGGCGGTGTGTATAATCATATGCTGTATTTCAACGGTATGGCGCCGGAATCGTCAGGCACACAACCGCAGGGTGAGCTGGCGCAGGCGATTGACACCTACTTCGGCTCGGCTGATAAATTCCGCAGTAAGTTTTTCAACTCAGCAATGGCGGTGTTCGGCTCAGGCTACACATGGCTGACATCGTGCAAAAATGGCTTGCGCATATTGAACCTGCCGAACCAGGAAAACCCGCTTGCGGCGGGACTGTTCCCGGTTATGTGCATTGATGTCTGGGAGCATGCGTATTTTCTCACATACTACAACAAGCGCAACGAGTATATAGGCGATTGGTGGAGGCTTATTAACTGGGACTATATCGGCCAACATTACAGGCATTTTGTTTCGCGTAGTAACAGAAACAAATAGCAGATTTTCAGAGTAACCAAACAATGGCGGCGTAAAGAGGCAACCATTAACTCCGGTATATAAAGATACCGACGGACGCCACCGGCGGCGGACGCCGGTCTAATAGATTTGCACCAAGAGGGGATGCGGGCGAGCCTTCCCCCGTCGGCGTCAGCCGAATCTAACCTGTAGGCTGTCTTTAACAGTTATAGAAACCGCCGGACACCACTGGCGGTGTCCGGCGGTTTCATTGTCGACTGAAGTTGATACCCGCCGATTATTACTGGCCCTTAGCTGGATGCAACTTTTTGGATAGTAAAACTCAAGCCGCCCGTTTGGGTAATGGGACAATCGTCATTCGCAAGCGAATGACGTTATAGGGCGGCTCGGATTTTGAGTTGTTACCTGTATAGCAAGAAAAATAATATGACCGTGCAGTCGTGTGCAAATTTATAGATTCGTGTACAGCCTGATCATGATAATAAGTACAAAAGTTTTTGAAAGGTGCGGGAAACTTTTCTCAAAAAGTTTCCCGCATTTTCTATACTATACGACTATACGTTCATTACGACCGGCAGGATCATCGGCTTGCGGTGGGTTTTGGCGTAAAGGAACTTCGACAAATCGTCCTTGACCTTGCTCTTGAGCTGCGACCAGTCGGTGATATTGTTGTCAAGGCAGTCCTCAAGCGCGTCGCGCGCGATAACCCTTATCTGCTCGATTAAATCCTCCGACTCGCGCACATACACAAATCCGCGCGAAACTATATCCGGCCCCGAGATAAGCTGCAGATCGTCGGTATCGACGGTCGCAACGACCACTATCAGTCCGTCCTGCGACAGATGCTTGCGGTCGCGCAGCACAATGTTTCCGACATCGCCTACGCCATATCCGTCCACAAGCACGCGGCCTGCAGGCACGACGCCGTTGAAGCGCGCGGATTCGCCGTCAAGCTCCAGAATCTTGCCGATATCGGAGATGAAAATCCGCCTGTCCTCAATACCCATGAGCTGGGCGATCTCTTTGTTGCGGATGAGGTGCTTGTATTCGCCGTGGATCGGCATGAAGAACTTCGGCTTTGCAAGCGCGATCATCAGCTTCAGCTCTTCCTGGCAGGCGTGGCCGGAAACGTGGACCTCCACCACCGGGTCGCGGTAAACCGATGCGCCGCACTTGAAAATCTCGTTTATAATGCGCCCGACCAGCTTTTCGTTGCCCGGTATGGCGTGCGCGCTGATGACTACCAGATCTCTCGGCCCAAGCTCGACCTTGTCGTGGCTGGAGATTGCCATACGGTAAAGCGCCGACATCGGCTCGCCCTGAGAGCCGGTCGAAACAATTGTGATATTCTCGAGCGGATAGCGCTTTATCTCGCTTATATCGATAATTGTGCCCTCCGGCACATGCATATAGCCCAGCTCCACCGCTGCGCTGACCACATTGAGCATCGAGCGGCCGGTGATCGCCACTTTGCGCCCGTACGCGTGGCTCATGTTTATAATCTGCTGCACGCGGTGGACGTTTGACGAAAACGTCGCGATTATAATGCGCTTATCCCTGTTGCGCAGGAATATGTTGTCAAGCGACTGTCCGACCGTGCGCTCCGACGGAGTATAGCCCGGGCGCTCGGCGTTGGTCGACTCGAGCATCAGCAGCAGCACGCCCTGCTTTCCCAGCTCGCCGATTCGGGTTAAATCCATAATCTCGCCGTCGATAGGCGTCAGGTCGAGCTTGAAGTCGCCCGAATAAAGCACAACTCCGACCGGAGTTGATATCGCAAGGCAGCAGGCATCGGCTATCGAGTGGTTGACGTGGATAAACTCAACGGTAAATACCCCAAGCTTTATCTTATCGCCTGCTACTACGCTGTGCAGTTGGGGTTTTTCCTTGTAAACATGCTCCTCGAGCTTATTCTGCAGAATTCCGATCGTCAGCCGCGTTCCGTACACCGGCGGCGATATCTCCTGAAGCACATACGGCAATGCTCCGATGTGATCTTCATGCCCGTGCGTCAGCACGATTCCGCGGATTTTATCACGATTCTTTTCCAGATACGATATATCGGGGATAACAAGATCTACGCCCAGCATTTCGTCGTCGGGAAATCCCAGTCCGCAGTCCACAATGAGAATATCGTTCTCATATTCTAATACAGTAATGTTTTTGCCCACCTCGTTCAGCCCGCCCAGCACCATAACCTTCAGCTTTGAACCAGGTGTCGCAGACGCAATATTCTGTTTTTTTGCCATTAAAATACCTTTCTGTTATATGATTTTATGTACGCACCAAAATAAAACCTGATCCGGTTATTTAGTCCCGAATCCGGTACCTCGATATTTATACACGCATGCTGCAGAATGCGCACCGCGGTCGCAACGGCGATCAGCGCCGCGGCAAACAAAACCGCATCCCGCAAATCATGCCTATATCGAAACGTACAAAATCGTCATTATATATTATATCACGTTACAGCGCAGCTTACAAGCGATAGTTTATGAATATAATGTTAATCATTTCCGCACCATACCAGTGCCGGGCTTATGACATGTAATACACGCCGGGTTTATAGCACACGGCGTGAGAACCTGCGGTGTGAATAATCGGCGGCGCTTTCGAGCAGAATAACCG
>JAPXNL010000045.1:0-14154 GCA_033808535.1 Clostridia bacterium | reverse complement strand
GCGTTACGCACCGCGCAGTAAACAGCCTCGAACACGGCGCGCTCGTTTGAAAATTTGACCTCCAGCTTTGTCGGGTGGACATTTACGTCCACAAGCGACGGGTGTATGGCGACGCTCAGCACGCAGACAGGGAACTTGTCGCCGGGAATATACGATTCAAACGCCTGCTCGACCGCAGTCGAGACAGTCAGGCTTTTTACATATCGCCCGTTGACGAATACATTTTCATAGTTGCGGTTGCCCCGCGCAGATTCGGGTGCGCCGACAAAGCCGGACACATATATGCCCTCGGTCATCTCGTCGACCGGCACCAGAGCGCGCGCGAAATCTCGGCCAAGCACCGCATAAATAGCGTCCTCGAGCTTACCGGTGCCGGCTGTTTCAAACTTCAGCGTGCCGTCGGAGATGTAGCGGATGGCGATATCGGACCGCGACAGTGCCAGTTTTTCGACGATTGCGGTGACAGCCATCTGTTCGCCCGTGTCTTTTTTGAGAAACTTCAGCCGCGCCGGCACATTGGCAAAAAGCTCCTCTACAATGACGGTCGTGCCGACCGGCGCGCCGGTGTCGGACAGCCCAACCTCGCCGTCAGGGTTGCTTTGCAGAAGCGTTCCGATATGCTCCTCGCGCGTGCGCGTGATAATCCGAACGTGCGCGACACTTGAGATTGCGGCAAGCGCCTCGCCACGGAAGCCCAGTGTCATAATCGATGCAAGGTCGGAGGCGTCGGCAATCTTGCTTGTCGCGTGGCGCTTGAGCGCTATGGGCACGTCCTCGCGCGCGATGCCGCAGCCGTTGTCGGCGACGCGGATGAACGTGATTCCGCCCCGCTTTATCTCGACGGTTATCTGCGTCGCGCCGGCGTCGACGGAGTTTTCGAGCAGCTCCTTTACCACCGATGCGGGGCGTTCCACCACTTCGCCGGCGGCGATAAGGTTGGCGACCGAAATGTCAAGCACATTTATCTTCGGCAAGACAGTGCACCTTTTATCCTTTCATATAGTCTGAAACCTGTCACTCCGCGAGCTTTTTCAGCTCGGACAGCAGGTTGAGCGCCTCGAGCGGGGTTAAAAGATCGATGTCGGTTTTCACAAGCTTTTCGCGGACCTGCGCCGCCTTGATATCGTCTATGGTTATCGGTGCGTTTTCGGGCGGGGCTTCGGGCGGCGGCGCGGATGCGCGTGCGCGCTGCTCGAGATTGCCCAGCACCTCGCGCGCGCGGCGTATTACTGATTTCGGCACGCCGGCGAGTTTGGCAACCTCTATGCCGTAGCTGTCGTCAGTCGCGCCCCGCACAATCTTGCGTAGAAAGATTATGTCGTCGCCCTTCTTTTTTGCGGCGATGTTGCAGTTAAAAATGCCCTCAACCGAGCCTTCAAGGTCGGTCAGCTCGTGGTAGTGGGTGGCAAACAGCGTCTTTGCGCCGATTTTTTTGCTCGCGGTGTATTCGGCGACTGCGCGGGCGATCGACATTCCGTCGAAAGTGCTGGTCCCGCGCCCGATCTCGTCGTATATAATCAGGCTGCGCTTTGTGGCGTGCGAAAGTATGTATGCTACCTCGTTCATCTCGAGCATAAATGTCGAGGTGCCTGCTGCAAGGTCGTCCGATGCCCCCACGCGCGTGAAGATTTTATCAACTATTCCTATCCGCGCGCTTGAGGCAGGTATAAACGACCCGATTTGCGCCATCAGCACAATCAGCGCGACCTGACGCATATATGTGGATTTGCCCGCCATATTCGGCCCGGTGATGAGCATCAGCCTGTTGTGACCGCTGTCGAGCATTGTGTCATTTGGCACGAACATGCCGTCGGTAAAGCGTTCGACGACGGGGTGACGCCCTTCTTTAATGGAGATGACGTCGCTGTAATCGACCTCCGGGCGGCAGTATCCGAACTCGGAGGCAACCTCGCCAAGTGAGCAGTACACGTCGAGCAGCGCAAGTGTTGCCGCGCTGCGCTGAATGCGCGGCGCCTGTTCTGCCAGCCGCTCGCGAAGCTGTGAAAACAGCTCGAGTTCAAGCGCGGCAAGCCTGTCCGAAGCGCCGAGAATCGTCTGCTCTGTTTCCTTCAGCTTTTCGGTGATAAACCGCTCGCCGCCCGCAAGCGTCTGCTTGCGGATATAGTGCGCGGGAATGCTGGACAGGTTGGATTTTGAGACCTCGATATAATATCCGAACACGCGGTTATAGCCGATTTTCAGGTTTTTGATGCCCGTCGCGTCGCGCTCCTCGGCGGCGATGCGCTCGATGTAGCTTTTTGCGTCGCGCACGATTTCGCGCAGCCGGTCGGCCTCCTCATTTGCGCCGGGTCGGATAAAGCCGCCGTCACGCACGGAGAAGGGCGGGTCGTCGCAAATCGTGCGTTCGATATCCTCGCGCACGTCGGCAAGCTCGTCGAGCGAGTCGCGCAGAGTGCTAAGCTCGGGGTCGCGGCAGTTGGCTAAGAGCGCCTTTATCTCGGGTATGACCGAAGCCGACGACGAAACAGCTTTCAGGTCACGCGGCCCGGCGGTGTTGTAGACGATTTTTGTGGTCAGCCGCTCAAGATCGAGTACGCGCGAAAGGTGTTCGGCAAGCTCGCGGCGCAAAATAAACGACGACGTCAGCTCGCCCACCGCGCCCTGCCTTCGCGCGATTTTGTTGCAGTCGATAAGCGGCGCCTCGATAAACCGGCGCAATAGCCGCGCACCCGCCGAGGTTTTTGTGCGGTCGAGCGCCCAAAGCAGTGAACCCTTGCGCTCGCCGGTACGCATTGTCTCGCACAGCTCAAGGCTGCGGCGGGTGTTCGGGTCAATCTCCATGTATTTGCGCTCGTCGTAGACCGAAAGGTCGGTGATGTTGCCCAGCACCGAGCGCTGCGTTTCCTCTATATAGCCCAGCACCGCGCCGACCGCGCGTATCAGCGCCCATTCGCGGTCGCCGGGCAGGGAGTCGCCGGTGCCGAACCTGTCGGGGAACTGGCGCCTGACTCGCTCAAGCGACGGAGCCGGTTCGAACCGCGACGGCACATTGTCGGCAACGGAGCAGGAGATGCGCTTTAAAAGGTATTCCCGCAGCTTTGGATACCCCGCAAGGTCGGTGTCGCACAGCAGCTCACGCGGCTCATAGCGTGCCAGCTCGGCCAGCACACGGTCGACGATGCCGGAAGTCTCGCCCGAGTCGAACACAGCCGCTTCGATGTCGCCCGTGGAAATGTCGCAGAAGCAGACGCCGGCTGTCGCGGGGGTAAAGCATAGCGCAGCTATGTAGTTGTTGCGCTTTTCGTCGAGCATGCCGCTGTCGATAACGGTGCCGGGCGTGATAATGCGCACCACGTCGCGCCGGACCAGACCTTTGGCTGTCGCCGGGTCCTCCATCTGCTCGCAGATGACGACCTTGTAGCCGCGCGCCACGAGCTTTGCGATATACGAGTCGGCGGAGTGGTACGGCACGCCGCACATGGGCGCGCGCTCGTCTCCGCCGCAGTCGCGGCCGGTCAGCGTCAGCTCAAGCTCGCGCGACACGAGTTTTGCGTCGTCGAAAAACATCTCATAAAAGTCGCCCAGCCGGAAAAAGACGATAGCGTCCGGGTGCCGGCGCTTGACTTCGAGATACTGCTCCATCATCGGGGTAAGCGACATAGGTTTTTTGCTCCGAAAACATGAATTTGTCTTTGCGGAAATACAAAAACTGGGAAAATCCGTACTATTTATAACGGGGCGGCGACGTGCCGCCCCGAATGTTATGTGTTATTTTTGTGTCACTCGGCAAGCTTGCCGGACAGCGTAAATACCTCGGCGCCGGTTATCTCCAGCCACGCGAATTTTCCGGTGAGCGAGTCGTCGCCCCCCTTGAAATGCACGAGTCTGGCATGCGAGGTGCGCCCCGAAAATACCTCCGGGTCTGTTTTGCTGCGCCCTTCGATGAGCGCGCGCTGCCGTGTTCCGATAAATTTGCGGTTTTTCGACAGCGAAATGGCGTTTTGCAGCTCGAGCAGGCGCGCAAAGCGCTCGGTTTTCACATCGTGCGGAATGTCATCTGGCATCTCCGCTGCCGGCGTGCCCTTGCGCGGCGAGTAGATGAACGAATAAATAAAGTCAAACTGCGCGCGCTCCACGGCGTCGAGCGTTTCGGCAAAATCCTCCTCGTTCTCGCCCGGGAAGCCGACAATGATGTCGGACGAAATGGCGATGTCGGGCATCTTTTTGCGCATGTACTCTGTCAGCTCAAGGTAGCTCTCACGCGTATAGCGGCGGTTCATAGCCTTCAGTATCGCATTTGAGCCGGCCTGCATCGGCAGATGAAAATGCCGCGCGACGTGCCGTGACTCTGCAATGACGTCGATAAGCTCGTGCGTTGCGTCTTTCGGATGGCTGGTCATGAAACGGATGAGATAGTCACCCGGTATTTTGTCCAGCTCTGCCAGCAGTTTTGCAAAGCCGTATTCGTAAGAGTTGACGTTCTGGCCGAGCAGTGTTATCTCACGGCAGCCCGATTCTATCAGTTCGCGCGCTTCGGCTATAATCACATCCGGTTCGCGGCTGCGCTCGCGCCCGCGCACATACGGCACAATGCAGTAGGTGCAGAAGTTGTTGCAGCCGTACATAATGGACAGCCACGCTTTCCAGTCCTTTTCGCGGCGCATCGGAAGCCCCTCTGCCGGTTCGGTTGCGTCGTACTCGTCGTCGGAGTAAAACAGGCGCTTTTTCGAGGTGAGCGCGTTATAAAGTATCTCAGGGTAGCGCTCGGGCGATTTGGTGCCGAACAGGAAATCTACATACGGGTAGTGCTTTTTCAGCTCCTCCATGCGGTGGGGCTGAGCCGTCATGCAGCCGCATACGCCGATTAAAACGTCGGGGTTTGCGGTTTTGCGGTGCTTTGCCTGTCCGATAAGCGACAGTGCCTTTTTTTCGGCGTGCTCGCGGACGGCGCAGGTGTTGTATATGATAAGCGACGCGCCGTCGGCGTCGGCTGCGCGCTCAAAACCCATCGCCTCAGTCATACCGGCAAGCCGTTCGCTGTCGGACTCGTTCTGCTGGCATCCGAAGGTTTCTATATAGTATGCCGGTCTGCGCGGCATCGCAGCGACAAGCGCGGCGACTGCGTCCATATAGCGGCGCGCGGATTCGGCGTAGTTGTTTTGCATCAGCGGTATTCTCCGGTCTAAATAAGTATAAATATCACAGTAATATTCATAAGAATATTCACAGATAATTATAAACCACGCGCGCCGGTGTGTCAAGGCGCGAAAAGTAAAAACCGGCCGTTTCCGCGGCGTCCCGCCCAATATATTACAGAAAGTTTATAATAAATTAAACATAACGCGCCTGCGCGTGTATTGACAATGCCGTGCCGGGATAGTATAATAAATGTGATTTTATTTAATGGAGGACGGTATATAATGGAAGTAACGCGTGACACGATCATTGGCGACGTGCTCGATTATGATATAGAAACCGCCCGGTTTTTCATTGATATCGGTATGCATTGTCTCGGATGCCCTGCCTCGAGAGGCGAAACTATAGCCGAAGCCTGCGAGGTTCACGGCGTCGATGCCGACGAACTGGTTGAAAAGCTGAACGCTTATCTTGCCGAAAAAAAGTGAACAGCCGACAAATAGCAAGGCGGGCAAATTCTGCCCGCCTTGTGATGCTGATGGCAACAGGACAGACTTATGATAGTGCTTGACGACAGACTTGCCACGATAGCGTCATTTGTCCGCCGCGGCAGTCTTGCCGCAGATGTGGGTTGCGACCACGCGTACCTTTCGATCTGGCTGGTGAAAAACAATATTGCCAGACACGTTATTGCCTCCGATATAAACGAAGGTCCGCTCTACCGTGCTCAGAAGAACATCGCCGCCGAGGGCGCCGGAGACCGCATTACACTGCGGCGGTGCGACGGGCTTGAGGGAATCGACCATTTCAACCCCGACGACATCATCATCGCCGGCATGGGCGGCGAACAGATTGTGGACATTATCGAGGCGGCGCCGTTTACGCGCACGCCGGGCAAACGGCTGATACTGCAGCCGATGACGCATCCGGAGCGGCTCAGGCGCGCGATTGTGCGCATGGGATATATCATCCGCGACGAGAAGCTTACCTCCGACGACGGCTGGACATATCAGGTGATATGCGCGGAAAGCAGGGGGTGCGGCGACGACTGCAGGTATAACCCGCTGACACCGGGCGAGTTTTTGCTTGGCCGGCGCATCATCGAGCGGGGCGGAAAGTTGTTTGAAAAGTATCTGGCGCGACAGATTAATATTGTGGCTTCAAGATACACGGCAAAGCGCAACGCAGGATATGAGTGCGAGGACGAGCGTCTGCTTATGCTCGAGCTCATTTCAATCCAAAAGCGTTTGGGCGGCAAAGCAAGCCAAACCTGACTTTCACACGCGTCCTTCGTAAAACATACAAATCCGGAAAATGCAGAACATATAGAAAATGAAAACACTCGAAATTTATAATGCTCTGCGCGAGCATATGCCCGCAAGCCTTGCAGCTTCATGGGATAACGAGGGCATCATGCTGCTCTCTGACCCCGACCGGGAGATAAAGCACGCGCTTGTCACGCTTGACGTAACGGAAAGTGCAGTAGACGCTGCGATAGAACACTCTTGTGAGCTGATAGTGTCGCACCATCCCGTGATATTCAAGCCGATCCAGCGATTCGACAGTCCGAAGCTGGTGAAACTGGTGCGCGCCGGAATATCGGTGCTGTCGTTCCACACCTCGCTCGACTGCGCAGACGGCGGCACCGCCGACACATTGGCGGAGCTGCTCGGGCTGTCCGGTATAGAACCGCTGTACGACGAGGGAATCCCCTGCGGGCGGGTGGGTCAGCTTCCCGCGCCGCTCGATTTTGCAGGACTGCTTGATACAGTGAAAGCCGCGGTATCGCCGCGCATAATCGAAACGATTGCGGAGCGTGCCGGCAAAACGTACAGCCGGATAGCCGTCTGCCCCGGCGAGGGCAAATCGCTTTTCGCCGCCGCGCTTGAATCGGGCGCGGACGCATATGTGTGCGGCGCGATGTCGTACAACGAGCTCTGCGATGCTGCAGGGCAGGGCATGACGGTTATAGCTGCGGGGCATTATGAAACCGAGCAGCCGATCTGCGGCAGGCTGGCCAATTTGCTTTCCGAAATCGGCATTGAATGCACGGTTTACGAGTCCAATCCTATTAAAATTACGGTACAAACTGAATGAGAAAAACCAAAATAATCTGCACCATCGGGCCGGCGTCGGACAGCGAGGAGATGCTGCGCGCGATGATGCTCGCGGGCATGGACGTTGCAAGGCTCAACTTCTCGCACGGCACATATGACGACCATCAGCTAAAGATTGACCGCATAAAAAAGCTGCGCGTCGAGCTGGGGCTGCACACGGCACTGCTGCTTGATACAAAGGGGCCGGAAATCCGGCTGGGCGAGATAAAAAACGGGCTGGTGACGCTCTCGGAAGGGCAGACTTTCACAATATATGCCGACAGCCGCGAGGGCGACGCGACAGGTGCGTCTGTGACATATCCCGACCTTTACCGCGATGTCAAACCCGGAGGCACGATTTTGATAGACGACGGGCTGATCGAGCTGGGCATCGAGGCGATACGCGGCAAAGACATAATCTGTACGGTATTGAACGGCGGCCTGGTTTCAACCCGCAAGGGAGTGAATGTGCCGGGCGCGTTCCTGTCAATACCGTTTATGAGCGACCGCGACCGCGCGGATCTGGCGTTCGGAGTCAAAAACGATTTTGATTTTGTCGCAGCCTCGTTTACGCAAAATGCCGACAACATCCGCCGGATACGGCACGAGCTTGAAAAGCTCGGCTGCACCGATATGCGGATAATCGCCAAAATCGAAAATTCGGCGGGCGTCGAAAACTGCGACGAGATATTGAACGAAGCAGACGGCATTATGGTGGCGCGCGGCGATATGGGCGTCGAGATGCCGATGGAAAGGATACCGGGTATCCAGAAAAAGCTCATCGAGCGCTGCTATCTGGCCGGCAAGCCGGTGATTACCGCGACTCAGATGCTTGAGTCGATGACCAAGAATCCGCGGCCGACTCGCGCAGAGATTACAGATGTTGCAAACGCCATATACGACGGCACCTCCGCGATAATGCTCTCGGGAGAGACGGCGAACGGGCTGTACCCGCTCGAAGCGGTAAAAACCATGGCGAAGATAGCCGAGCATACCGAGAGCGAAATCGACTACCTCAAACGCTTTGCGGCGCTGTCGCCGAAGGGATTTTCAAGCGTCACGGGCGCGATATCGCACGCTACCTGCACCACGGCGCATGACCTGCACGCCGCGGCGATAATCACGGTCACAAAATCGGGTCACACCGCGCGCATGCTGTCAAGCTACAGACCCGACACGCCGATAATCGGCTGCTCGCCCGAGCCCAAGACCTGCCGGCACATGAACATGTCATGGGGCGTCATGCCGTTGCTTATCGAGGAAAAGTATAACACCGACGACCTGGTCGGTCATGCCGTGGACATGGCGTACAGTCACAATCTTGTGGAATACGGTGACCTTGTGGTAATAACAACGGGGCTTCCGCTGGGCATATCGGGCACGACCAATATGCTCAAGGTGCAGATCGTGGGCAACGTGCTGATATCGGGCACGGGAATCGGCAAGGAGTCGATCTGCGGCACGCTGTGCGTATGCACGGGCGAAAACACCGCTCCGCAGAATTTTGCGGACGGAGATATTATAGTAGTACCCTCGGCGTCGGAGAAAATCATACATATCCTGCGCCGTGCGCGGGGCATCATTTGCGAGCGCGGCGGCGTGGACTCGTATGCGGCGATTGTGGGGCAGGCGCTGGGCATACCGGTTATCGTCGGGGCGCACGGCGCGACGAAGATACTGCGCAGCGGAACGGTAGTCACGCTCGACGCGGCGCGCGGCATAGTCGTCGTCAGCGACAAGTGCTGATCTGTGCCATACGAAAAAACGACATTACGAATGAAACTTATAACTGAAAGGATATAATGACATATATGCTGATCCAACTTGACGAAGCAAAACGCGAGCTGGGTGAGCTCAGCCGGAAGGCTGAGGAATTGGGCAAAGCAATCCATAGCGACGAGCTTCGTGCAAAGGTCGAGAAGCTTGAAGCCAAAACTGCCACCGAAAATTTCTGGTCCAACCAGGAGGAATCGGGCAGGATTTTAAAACAGCTCAAAACCCTGAAAACCAAGCTGCAGGCGTACAGTGACCTGCTGGCAAAGATAGACGACACCGAAGCGCTTATTGAGCTTGGAATCGAAGCCTCGGACGACAGTGTGGTGGACGAGGTGCTGGCAAGCGTAAATGAAATCGCCAAAATCGAGGAGCGCATGAGGCTTGAAACGCTGCTCACCGGCGAATATGACGCAAACAACGCGATTTTGTCATTCCATCCCGGCGCAGGCGGCACGGAGGCTCAAGACTGGGCGCAGATGCTGTATCGAATGTATACGCGCTGGGGTGAGCGCCATAATTATGATGTCAAGCTCATCGACTGGCTTGACGGCGAGGAAGCCGGCATCAAAAGCGCGACAATCACGATATCCGGTCCTTATGCCTATGGCTTTTTGAAGAGCGAACACGGAGTTCACCGGCTGGTGCGCGTCTCGCCTTTCGATGCGTCGGGGCGCAGGCACACCTCATTTGCCTCGGTTGAGGTACTGCCTGAATTCACCGACGACGACGGCAAGATTGAGATAAACGAAAACGACCTTGAGATCACCGCGCACCGCTCCAGCGGCGCGGGCGGCCAGCATATCAACAAAACCGACTCCGCAATTCGTATCCTGCACAAGCCCACGGGCATAGTGGTAGGCTGTCAAACCGAACGCAGCCAGCTGCAGAACAAGGAGACAGCGCTCCGCATGCTGAAATCTAAGCTTATGGAAATCAAGCAGCGCGAGAAGCTCGAGCGCATTGAGGACATACAAGGCGTGAAAAACAACATAGAGTGGGGCTCGCAGATACGCTCGTATGTGTTTATGCCGTATACACTTGCTAAGGATAACCGCACCGGATATGAGGACGGGGACATACAGGCTGTTATGGACGGCGACTTGGACGGTTTCATTTACGCATATCTGATACAGAACAGTAAATTATAAACGGAGGAGACCGCAATGCTGAAGAAAACTAAGTTTTACGTTGGACTGACCCTGATTGTGCAGTCGCTGACTTTCATCGCGCTGTCGATCGTGCTGTTTACCAAACAGAAGAAAAACTATGCCGGCTTGCTGCTCGGATTCGGCACAGCCAGCGGGATAGCCGGCGCGCTGATGATCTACAAGCAGATTCGCCGCGTTATCGAAGACGACCGCATACTCGAGGCAATGGACGAACTGCTCGACGAGGAAGAGAACACGCGTCCGTATCTGCGCCGCGAGGTGCCGGTCGATGATACCGCAAGCGAAGAGGAATTCAGCGAAAACGCATAAAAATGCAGGGGTGGAACGCCCCTGTATTTTTATGTCTGCAGCATGATAAATAAGCGGTCATTGTTAATTTGTGCATGAAAAAGGGACATGGAACGCCATCAAGCAGGGACATACAGAATGAAAACGACAACAGAATATGCGCCGCACGCGCTTGTGTGCTGCAAGCGCTTGTAACCGGTCACAGTTGCGGTTGACATTGCATGACCGCGGGTGCTATAATGTTTGTTAAGCATTATATTAAATTTAAAAAACAGTCGGAACAAATTTCCTTATCCGGCGTCATACTATATCTAAGACGTAAAAAGGCTCAAACACACTGCCTGTGCCATATGAAAGCGGTGATGATATAATCTCGGACAACAAAATAAACGCGCGCGCGCCGGACACCGGCAAGCCGAATATAAACTCAAAAAACCCCGACGAGAATTCCACTGACAACATTATAACCATCAGAGGGCTGCGCAAGGTCTACAAACTCGGACGCGAGCGCGTTGTAGCACTTGACAACATCGATCTTGATATAAAACGCGGCGAGATATGCTGCATTTTCGGCACCTCCGGTTCGGGCAAATCGACGCTGCTCAACATGATAGCGGGGCTTGAGAAGCCGACCCGCGGCTCGGTCGTTATCGACGGGGTGGTGATTACAAAAACTCCCGAGCGCAAGCTGGCGAAATTCCGGCAGGAAGGCCTGGGTTTCGTTTTTCAGTCGTTTAACCTGCTCAATAATCTTACGGCACTTGAAAATGTCGCGCTCCCACTTACTTTTAAGGGCGTGCCCCGCCGCAAGCGCGAGCGGATGGCGCGCAAAATGCTTGCCGACGTCGGGCTGAAGGGCCACATGCGGCACAAGCCATCGCAGATGTCGGGCGGACAGCAGCAGCGCGTGGGCATAGCACGCGCTTTTATCGCTCACCCGCGCGTTGTGTTCGCGGATGAGCCGACAGGCAACCTTGACTCGAAAACAACAATTGAAATCATGGAGCTTATCACCTCCATCGCCCGCGAATTCGGCCAGACATTGTTGATTGTCACCCACGACAGCGAAATTGCCGCATATGCCGACCGCATTATCAGACTGCTCGACGGAAATATCGTGTCGGATGAGCAAAACCCCAACCCGAAGCGCGGCACCGGCCAGCTTCAGCCTCCGGTTTCCGCCGGTGAAAGTGAAACGAATACAACGAACGGAAAGGATTCTCCAAATGAAAAGATTCCGGTTTAATATAAAAACAGGATATTTCAGACAGGCGTTATCGGTGCTGCTCTCGGCGCTCATCGTTATGTCATTGTTTGCGGTGCCTGCGCTGGCTAATGGTGAAAATGATGACCAGCAAAATAACCTTCTCTCCGAACCCCAGCCGTTTACCGTGAACATAATAGAGGACAAAAGCGGCGGCACACCCATGCTTACGGCGGGAACAAAAGCGCTGATACGTCTGCCGTTCATTTCACTCAGCAATTATTTCGGTATGATGTATAACATATCGGCGGCGATTTCGGGTACGGCCGACGACCCGCTGCAGTTTGTTCCTGTATCGGCAATCCAGACGCTAAGCTATGTAAACCTGAATACGGCTGCATATTTTGATTATGAGATAGACGTTCCGATAACTGCAAAACCGGGACTGCACTCTCTGACACTGTCGCTTTCATATGACGCTATCAGCGGTTTTAACCCAATTGACAGTATGGTTCTGACCGGTCAGACCGCAAAGCTTACATATTACTACACAATCATCAACGACAGCTACGACGCAATCGTAAACGGCAACCCGCTGCGCATTACAAGCAGCATTTCGCCCGAAAGCGTCGCAGCCGGCGATGTGTTTGACGTGGGCATCAGGCTGCAAAACGACATTCCCGCGCCGGTATCGGGCGTTGCAGTAACGATAGATCCTGTACCCGGATTTCTGCTGCTCAACGACGCGAACACCAAAACCGTATCGATTGCTCCGAACAGCAGCGAGGCTGTCACCTTCAGAATTTCCGCTACGGACGAAATCAAAGGCGGGCCGCAGCAGTTTACCTTAACTATTGACTATAAAAATCCCGGCGGCAAGGATTTCAGCGTGCAATACTTCATGGTTGTCGACGCGATTGGCAGCCCTGAGGAGGACGCCGACAAGAACCCAGCTACGGTCGAAATCACAAGCATAACGCTGCCCGAATCGGCGTCAGCCGGCGATGAGTTCACCGCCGTCGTGACCCTGACAAACACGTCAGAAAAAAATGCCGTGATAGACGAGCTGGCGGTGACAAACAGCCTCAATTTATTAAACCGCACGAATGCTATTTTCACGGGCGTGAACCTTACCGCAGGTGAAACACGCTCGTTTGAGATTAAATACTTCGTGCCCGAGGACACCCCGACCGCATACGCGAACTTCACCGTATCGCTGAAATACAAAACCGAAGGCGGAACACTCCAGCGCAACGCTTCAATCACGGGCGGCATGAATATAAACGCGCTCGCCTCGCCGTCGCTTTCTATAGCACTTGGCGCAGACCAGTCGGTGAAAGCAGGCGGCACATTTACCGTGACCGCAACCGTGAAAAACTATGGCGGCGACGCTTCGAATATCACGGTAACGGTAAACCCGTCAGCCGGCATCGTGCCCAAATCGCAAAACAAGCTGATAATCGAAAAGCTCCCGACGGGCGGCGAGTATAAATGCACCTTCCAGCTGCTTGCGTCGGAATCGGCACAGGACGGGTATAACCTTATCGGCGTGGACGTCATATGCGGCGATATTAAAATAACGCAGTATACGGGCACAAATGTCATCAACCCCGAAAAGACGGGTGAAGAGCAGAAACCCGACATACCCGTTATAATAATCGACAGCTACGACTACGGCGAAAATGTTTATGCGGGCAAGCCGTTTATGCTGACGCTGACAATCAAGAACACCTCCAAAACCACAGCCATCAAAGAGATGAAGATGGTCATTCAGTCCGTTTCATCCGGCGACGGTTCGTTTACACCTGCCAGTTCTTCCAACACCTTCTTTGTAGAAGCACTTGGCGCGGGCGCGTCGGTGACAAAGCAGATTGAACTTGTGGCAAAGAGCGACTCCAAGCCGCAGTCTTATCCGATCCAGATTGTAATCACCTATAAAAACACCGCCGGCGATACCGGCACAAGCACGGAGGAAATATCCATCCCCGTGCAGCAGGAGCTGCGCTTCAACATGGGCGCTTTAAACGAGATAGGTACCATAACCACCGCCGACTCGGGCTACCTGATGGTTTCGGCAGGCAACCTCGGAATGAGCACCATCCGCAACGTGCGGTTTGCGATAACCGGCGAGGGCTTTACGCCCACTGAGGCTGAGTACTTCGCAGGCACAATCGAGCCGGGCTCCCAGGCATCCCACGAGTTTGAGCTGATACCGTATCAGCCGGGATTTTTAACCGGTACCGTGACATATACCTATGAGGACACACAGGGGGCAACCTATACCGAAACGCAGGAGTTCAGCTTCGAGGTTATAGACAACATGGGAGTTATGAATCCCGATTTCGGCGGTGAGTTCCCGGATAAACCCGGCATGCCTGAACCAGGCATGGAGGAACCGCAGCAGCAGGGCTTCTTTGCCAAATATATGTGGTACATAATCGGCGGAGGCGTTGTCGTCGCCGTTGCCGTTATCGTTATAATCGTCGTGGTGGTCAGGCGCCGCAAAAAGGATGAAGAAGATGAC
>JAPXNL010000044.1:0-14419 GCA_033808535.1 Clostridia bacterium | reverse complement strand
GTGTTGTACTGGCGATATGTGTTCATCGCCGTGATGTTGTGGTTGATCCTCATTTTTTATTTCCTCCTTGAAATATACGGGGATTCCTTTCCCCTTTTTAATTAAATTTGGGTTTGCGCAGATTTTCAATGATAGACATGTAATAACTATGCATTACAGCATGTCAACCAATAAGCATCACTCCAGAATAAGTATTAGGATGTTATTCCACTAAATATATCGCAAGATTTTTTATAAAATAAAGGAAAAATAAAAAAATATTATAAACCCGCCCGGCTTATAATATTTTCTTTGTCTATTTGTCGGTTTTTATTATTTTGTTTTTAAGAAGCTCCAGGCCTTTTGGATTTGCAACAGAAACTGAGTCAATATTTGCGTTTATGGTTTCAAGCACTTCGGTTCGCAATACACTTACATTTTTCGGTGCTTCTATTCCGATTTTGACCCTGTCACCGTTTATCTCAAGGATTTTGATGCAAATATCTTTTCCAATGACAAAGCTTTCGGAGGTTTTTCTTGTTATTACAAGCATAATTTATTCCCCCGAATCAAAAAGCCTGGCTCGAACGCTGTAATTGTTGTTTTCCAAAATAAGCTGGGCGCCGATTTTTTTATCGAAATCAATGAGCACCGGACTTTTAAAATTAACTGTCATATCGCGTATGTTGCCGGGGATGCAGGCAATGACAAACACGCTCAGTTTGCCGGAGTCTCTCGTTCCGAAAATTTCATCGGATTCGGCGGGCAGTATCGGCTTGTAGTCGTCTACAAACATATACGGGTCAAGCAGGATGAACCGGGGCTTGGGGCTGTCGGTCGCCTGCAGGTGCATCATCCACATGTTGTCGGGATTTTTGAGCACGACATATTTTTTGGTGTCACCAAACCCGTATAATCCGTTCGGGAAATTTATTATATCCTCTTCGCGGATTTCTACAAGACCGAAATCCATTGTTTCAATCAGCATAACTTTATTGTCACCGGACTGTGATCTCTTCCGGCGGAAATTCCTTCAACCATATTTCTGCGAAAATTTCTACTTTATACGGTATATATTCAAACTCGATTCTGGCAGGGGTCATATCGACTTTTCGCTCATCTTTTTCATATTCGATATCGACGCCCCCGCCCTCCCAGCTGATGCATGGGCCTTCCTTCGGGATAAAATCAAGCCTGCTCCAAACGGTATGCCCTATGCGCGAATTGGCTATCTCGGCTATGGTTTTGGCGTTGGGGCCGAGTTTGGCGTTTTTTTCGTTTGTGTGCCTGCACATATAAGCAAGCACTGCTTTTTGCGCGCTTGCGGCTGATTCCTTTAATACGGATGACACCGGCTTTATGCCAATAGACTGGAAAAAGCCGGAGTTATCGATTTGTATTCTTATTGGGTCGGACTGCATCCGAAAACCGTTTCTTTCGGTTTCAACCTTAACCTGTGCCGGAATAGTCCTCATCAGCAGCTGTGCTTTTGATATCTCGTATCTGAGTGATACCTGATAAATTAACATAGCCGTGCACTTATAACTATGAATTTTATTTACTTATCTTAAAAAGTCAAGCAGCGAGGGCTGTAGAATTTTTGATCCCATCTGCAGGCACGCGTTATACGCAAGTTCCTGCTCGCCGAATGCCGTTATACCCTCAGCAAGGTCCATGCTTTCAAGCCTGTTCTGCTTCACAAGTAGGTTATCCTGCTCGGACTTAAGCCGCTCGGTTAAAAGCGTTATGTAATTGGTTTTCTCGCCGATGCTCACATACTGGATTCTGATATCGTCAGCCATGCCCTGAAGTTTTTTGTGCAATGTTTCGATATCTGTCATATCGTTGTTCTCGAATTTTTCCGCCAGCAGGCCGAGCATATTGTAAATGTTTTTTGTAATGCCGTCGCCGTCAACACCCGTCCCCAGAAGATTTACGCCCGACAGAGCGACGTTCATGGCTGACCCCGGTATTACTTCACCGCTGCCGTCAAGCTCAAGCCCGATACCTATATCTATATAGCGCTCTTCTTTATCAAATGTGCCGGTATCGACCGGCTGGCCTTTATACAAAAGCTTTCCGTCCGTGTCAACAGTAAACGGCTTGCCGCCCACAGAGTCGCCGCCGAAAATATAATCGCCCGCAAACTGCGTGTTTGCCGCCGCAAGAATGGAATCCTGAAAGCCGCGCAGCGCGCTGGCAATAGCTTTCCGTGCCTCTTCGTCGCTGGTGCCGGTCATGCCCTGAAACACCTGCACCACAGCTTCGCTCATAAGTGTATTGATATTGGAGATTGTCGACTCATACTGGCTCAGTATATCTTTGGCATCAAGCACGTTTTCGGTATACACGTCAACCCTTGTAATCCCGACTCTCACCTTCATCGCCCTCATGGCGTTCGCGGGATCGTCGGAGAAGTGCATATACTTGCGCTTTGCAGCAATGAGTGTGTTTGTGTTGCTCATCTCTGACAGGCTTTTGTTCAAGCTGTTCAGATAGTTTTTTGTCATTATACTGTTTGTCAGTCTCATCAAATCACCCCTTTGCTTACCTTCCGACTATTCCCATCCTGTTGATTATAATATCAAGCATCTCGTCCATCGCGGTCATAACGCGGGCGGATGCCTCAAACGCCTTCTGGTATTTTATCATATTTACGGTCTCTTCGTTTATCAACACGCCTTTAATAGACTCTCTCTGGTTGTCAATCGAAGTGAGAACCGTATCTGCGGTTTTTGAAATATCCGCATAATAGTTTTTGTCAATGCCTGCTTCCGACATTAAAGTCAGCACAAAGTCGGAAAAAGACCCCTCGAAATTATCGGTTATCTGAACCGGCGAATCGAGCGCGCAGAGCATTCTTAATATATTGTCGTTTTTGCCTTCTGTCGGGTCGCTGTCGGTCGTCGCCGTTATATAGTTTGCGTCGGCAAGCCATTCCTCGGATATTCCGAACGACTTGGCGTCGGTGCCGGTGAAAAGCGGCTTGCCGGGACCGTTGAGCGTGTTAAAGGTTTCGGCAAATTTCGCTGCGAAATTGTCAAGCGACTCGAGGTAATACAAGATACCTCTGAAATCGTTTTCACCGCTTGCCGCAAAGCTGCCCTTTCCGTTGATAAGATCAAGCGTACCCTTAATTGCGCCCGACTCCATTTCAAGCTCGGTTCCGTCGTCGAGAAAAACCTTGCCGGACGTACTGTCAAACGACAGCTGTGCGTAATTATTTCCGGCTGCGTCGATCAGGTATTTATCCCCGCACAGCACGCTGACTGTTCCGTCTTCATTTTCAGTCACCGATATGTTCAGCTCTGCGGACAGCTTGTCGAGCAGCAGATTGCGCGCGTCGTAAAGATCGTTGGGAGAATTTTTTAAAAGAACCTCGTTTTGAATTGACGTGTTAAGCTCAACGATCTTTTCTATGTATTTGTTTACATTTTTAATCGTTACAAGCTCGAGGTTTTCTATCTCCTGTGCTCGTACCGTGCTCAGCTGATTATAATAGAAATTAACCGTTTCCGTCAGTTTCTGAGCAGCCGAGCGTACGAGACTGGAAAACTCGACTTTTCCGGTATTGGAGGAGAGCACCTGAAGCCTGGCATAAAATTCCTCAAGGTGAACGCCAAGACCGTCGTTTGTGGTTTCGTCTATGATATTGTTTATGCTCTCGAGTATTTCTGTTTTTTTCGCAAGATCGGACTTCTGAGAGTTTGCAGTTCTGAACCTGATGTCTAGATACTTGTCCCTTATTTGCTTTATCGCATCGATGCTGACACCCTGACCGAACCGTTGATCTTTCAGGGGAGCATATTTATAGCTTGTGGTCGGATAAAATATCGTCGATTGCTCGAGGACCTGGCGCGAATATCCTTCCACATTCATGTTCCCGATATTTTTTCCGGTAATATCAAGCCCCATCTGTGCGGACTGGACGCCGGTCTTTACAATTTCAAACCCTAAAAATGTAGCTCTCATTTATTACCGCCCCCTTCTTTGCAAACCGCCGATTCTTTGTTTACCTTCTTCCGGGCGGCTTTTGTATACTGAGCGTTATCGGTGCAGATTCCAAGCTGCGCGTTCATCAGCTTTATAACGCCGAGCCGTGTTTCAAGCAGTCTTTCGTTTAAAAATTTTGCTCTTTTTATTTCACCGACAGTGGCAAGCAGCTCTGAATAAAGCTCTCCTATATAGTCCTTTGACTGCGGGTATTTTTCAAATAGCTCCGACATTGTCCCCACACCCATGCGAGCGCACACCTGTTCTCTCCGCTTTTCTGCAGCAGAGCACTCCATTATAAATGCCTGCTGGGCATTTATCTGGGCGTTCAGTTTATCGACGTCGCTTTTTTCAAGCGCTGACGTCTTATCCTTTTCTGACTCAAGCAGTTTTTTAAGTGTGTTGTTCAGCGTCCCGAGCACTTCTTTTAATTCTTTGATATCATCCATGCATTTTTCCCCGCCCCGCCGTCACTGCAAGCTGCCCGGCGTTATTCAGTTTTGCCACTTATGCCAAACAAAGCTGCGGCGATAGTATCTCCCGGCACATTGTAGGTTCTGTTCTGTATTTCGCGCTTGAGTTTCAGCAGCCTGTCGTAGCCGGCATTCTCCTCGGCTTTATTCAATGCTGCCTTAACCAGGTTTTTCCCCACGGAATATTCTTTCGCTTTGTCCGATATCTGCACTATATCTTTCGGAGCGGATGGCCCTGCCGAACTGATTGCACCGGCAGTTTTTCTATCCGTCTGAATGGGATTTGTGCCATCAATTCGGCCGATTTTATCGAATTCTCTTCCGATCTTCATTCGATTCTGCACCTGACAAAAAATATTATCTTTGTTAGTATATATCTTATAAGAATCTCAAAATTAAAGACAAGATATATTAACTTAACAAATTGTTTGCGTATTGTTCAATTTCGTCGGCGGTCTTTATCATATTGGCGTTCATCTGAAACGCCCTTTGTGCCATAATCATATCGGTCATCTCGCGTATGATGTCTACGTTGGAGAGCTCCGTCAGCCTGCGGTTAGTGCCGTATATATCGGTCGTCATGGCGCCGCGCGAATAGTCGGTGTGAACGCTGACCGCGCTGCCTGTTCCGATGCTGACCTGACCGTTTTCCAGATTGTCGTAGAGCAGGTCGTAGAAATTGACTCTTTTGGACTTATAGCCGTGCGTGTTGACATTGGCGAGGTTGTTCGCTATGTTGTCGAGCGCATACTGAAAACCTCTGGCTCCCGTGCCTGCGGTATAAAACGCTTTGATCATTTTCTTACACCCTTCCTATTTCGCTTACTGTTTTCTGGAGTATTTTATCCGCCGCTATAATAACCTGGCTGTAGGTTTGCATAGCTCTTGAATCCTCCATCATCGCCATCGTCTCATCGATGGGACGAACATTGGAGCGCTCAAGGCATCTCTGCATCACACGCCCTGCAAAACCGCCGGGGGCTGTTATCCTGAACGTGTCGGCCACATAGCCGTTGCGATAGATGTTGCCGGCTTCTGACACCCATATCCATGCGTTGCCGATATAAATCCTGCCGTTGTTACCCAATACATAATTTCCGTCCGCGTCTGTCAGAAAGCCGTCTTCGCTGACCTGAAAATGGCCGTCTCTTGTCAGTATCTGACCTCCGCCGGCGCCCTCAAGCGTGAAGCTGCCCTCACCGTCCAGAGCAAAATCGAACATCGAATCTGTTAAAAACAGGTCGCCGGGGCGCTCGTCGGTGTAAACTCTGACAGCGGTCACGCCGCGGTTTTCATTGCCGATCGGGGTTATCTCGCTGTCTATCCGGTTTGAAAGGTAAGTGTCAAATTCGCCGGCAACAAGCTCCGCGCGTTTAAACCCGTTTGTGTTCGCGTTGGCCATGTTGTTGGCGATTATGCTTATGGACTGCGACCGGAATCTCAGCCCTGTCGACATAATTTTAATTGTGCTGTCCATGCCTGTCCCCTTCGGTTATGATTTTTTAAGCCATATACCGCGATATTTTGTCTTTAAGCTTTCTCAGTGCCTTTATATGTATCTGGGTTATGCGCGATGGCGTTACATCCATCACAAACGCAATGTCCTTGAACTTCAGCCCCTCGTAATAATACAGCGAAATCACGGTTTTTTCGCTGTTGTCAAGCTCGTCCACGCTCTGGGCAATGATTCTTTTGAGCTCGTCACCCAGCATTTTATCTTCCGGCTTGCCCCAATCCGCCTTATCCGTGTCACCCGGGGCGTTCATCCCGGCGCTGCATATAAGCTCCTCAAAATCGAGTAGGCTCATGTTAAGCTCGTTTTGGCGGATATCGGCCAGTTCTTCCGTGTCAATGCCCAGCATTCCGGACAGCTCGCAATCGTCGGGATCTCTGTAGTGCTCCGCCCGGAACTGTGTAATGCATTCATTCATCTGCCTTACCCGTTTCCGTATATCCGGCGGAACCCAGTCCTTTTTCCGCAGGTAATCGAGTATCGATCCCCTGACCCTTATCGATGCGTAGGTTTCAAATCTGATCCCGCGCGTAACATCATACCTGTCAATGCACTTTATAAGCTCAAGTATGCCCTGATTTGTGATGTCCTCTATGTCCTGGCGGTATGACCCTGTCAGATTCATTCTGTTGATGTTTACCGACACTATATACAGATAAGCGTTAAGTATCTGATTCCTCAGATTTATATCGCGGGTCCGTGCGTACTCCCTCCACATCTTTTCATCGACTGCAAGCCCGCTATTTTTGTAAACAGTCATAATCAATCCTCATCCAGATATCAGCCTATCGAAATGTTTCCGACAGCCATAACTGTAATATCGGAATTTAGTTCGCTGTATGACAAAACAACTGCCTGACAGGCAAACTGTTCTATCAGGCGCTTATAATAGAACCTGACGATGGGCGATGTCAGCACGATAATTTCGTCGGTGCTGTTTGCAAGCCTTTTCTCCTCCTGCAGCTGAGTTGAAATGATTTTTTGCAAAACATCAGGTTCAAGCGAAACATACGATGTGTTGCCCGCTTTTTTGATATTTGACATTATCAGGTTTTCGATATCCGGGCTCAGTGTTATAACGCTGAGCTGGTTTCCCTGCGCATATTTGCGTGATATCGTTCGCTTCAGCGACTGCCTGACGTATTCGGTCAAAAGATCCGTATCTTTTACCGAGCTGCCGTATTCCGATACCGTTTCTAGTATCGTTGTAAGGTCTCTGATAGGGATCTGTTCTTCGAGAAGATTGCATATGACCTTTTGCAGGTCGGCCATTGATATCACCGCCGGAACGGTATCGTCAACAAGCTCTTTGTTATGTTTTTTGTAGTTGTCCAGCAGCGCAGTGAGTTCTTTTCGGCCAAAGAGCTCGTGCATGTAAGATTTTATGACTTCCGACAGGTGGGTAATTATCACTGAAAGCGGATCGATCACCGAATATCCGGCCATCATCGCCTTTTCTCTTTCCTCTTCGGTAATCCATTTCGCGGGAATTTTATAAACCGGCTCGACTGTGTCAATCCCCTCGATTGTGTCGGCATCGCCCGTCTGGCTCATTGCCAGATACCTGTCGGCAAGCACCTCGCCGCCTGCCACGGTCTCGCCCTTTATTTTAATGGCATATTCGCTGACTCCCAGCTCGGGGTTGTCCCTCAGCCTGACGGTTGGGATAACCATGCCTATCTCCTCTGCATACTGGCGCCTGAGCATCGTTACGCGGTTTAAGAAGTTGCCGCCCTTGCTTTCGTCGAGCAGCGATACGAGACTGTACCCGAACTCGACTTCGATGGGCTCAATATTGAGAAGTGAATATATATTCTCGGGATTTCTGTAAAATTCGGTTTCACTCGGCGGCAGCTCCGGCTCTTCGGTCCGGGCAGCTGTCTCTCTCTGCTTTTTAAGAAGCAGCGCGCCTGTTATCAGAGCCGCGCCGACAATCAGAAGCGTCAGTATCGGAAAGCCCGGGATAATAGTCAGCACGATTATCACTCCGCCCGTGATAAGCAGCACGACCGGATACGACAATATCTGGGTTTTCAGGTCGGTTCCGAGGTCGTTGACTGATGCCGCGCGGGTGACAATCATACCGGTTGCGGTTGATACCAGCAGCGCCGAGACCTGCAGCACCAGACCCGCGCCCACTGTGGCTGTTATATATACCGACAATACCTCGCCAAAGGTACTGCCGCCCTGCACCATGCCGACTATAACTCCGCCAATGCTGTTTATGAAAACGATAAGTATGGATACTATCGCATCGCCCTTGACAAACTTCGTGGCGCCGTCCATGGAGCCGTAAAAATCGGCTTCGCGCTGTATCTTTGCTCTCCGCTCTTTAGCGGTCTCGTCGTTTATAAGCCCGGAGTTTAAGTCGGCGTCAATTGCCATCTGTTTGCCCGGCATGGCATCGAGCGTGAATCGCGCCGCAACCTCCGCGACCCTTTCCGCACCCTTTGTGATAACGATAAACTGGACGATAACGATTATAATGAATATGATAAACCCGACAACCGGGCTTCCGCCTATGACAAAATCGCCGAACGCCTTTATAATCCTGCCGGCGTCGCCGCTGTTGCTCAAAATAAGGCGCGTCGACGTAACGTTAAGCCCGACACGCAGCAGTGTGGATATCAGCAGCACCGACGGGAATACGGAAAACTCGAGCGATTCCTTTATGTACATCGTCAACAGCAGAATCCCGAGAGAAAACGCAATGTTGATTATAAGTATCGCGTCGAGCAGCACGGTGTTCAAAGGGATAATTATCAAAAAGATAATCAGCACTATAAATATTGTAACTACATTGTCGAATATCTTTTTCATGCCTTTTTCTTTCCGTGCCTTTTGTGCTGTGGTATTTTTGTCAGCTTAACCTGACGTTTTTGCTTCTTTTAAGCCTGTAAATATACGCCAGAATATCGGCTACCGGCTTGTAAAACTCCTCCGGTATCGGCATCCCTATTTCCACCGCTTCGTAGAGACCTCGAGCAAGCGGCTGGTTTACGGTGATATGTATCTTGTGCTTTTCTGCGACCTCTATTATTTTCAGCGCCATATAATCCATGCCTTTTGCGATTACAACCGGCGCTTTGTCGTCCGGAGGCTGATATTTCAGTGCGACCGCGTAATGCGTCGGGTTTCTTATAACCACATCCGCGGTCGGAACCTTTTTCATCATCCGCATCGAAGCCAGCTTGCGCTGCACGTCCTTGATCCTGCTTTTAATCTGCGGATCGCCTTCGGTCTGCTTGAACTCCTCTTTGACTTCCTGCTTCGTCATGCGGATTTCACGCTCGTATTCCCACCACTGATATATATAGTCGGCGATGGCGAAAAGGGCCATATAAATCGATAGGCTCATCGCTATATCGTAGGCGCTGTCCGACAGAAAAGCAACCGTATCCGTCAGCGTCATAGCCGGTGTCTGCAAAACCTTTTCAAGCAGGGCGCGCAGATTTGAGTAAACCACCGACCCGATAATGACCATCTTGATAAGCGATTTCATGAGATCGACGTATGATCTCAATGAAAACAGCCGCTTGAATCCGGTTACGGGATTGAGCCTTGTCAGCTGCGGTTTCAGCCTTTCCGTGCTGAACAGAAACCGCGTTTGTATGCCCGTCAGCACAACTGCGCACGCCGCCGCCGTAAGGCCTACGGGTCCGGCTAATATTATAAAACTGCCGAGCAGGTCATATGCCAGTGTACGGGCCGCCGTAACCGTAAACTCGTCCGCATACTGCAGCCTGACGATTCCGCCGGTCACAAGGTCTTTTGAGTAGCCTATAATATACGGCGAAAGCAGCCTGAGCACAAACACAATTAAAATAAAACCGAGCGCGTTTGTAACATCTTTGCTTTGAAATATATTGCCTTTTTTTCGCTCGTCCCGTCGCTTTTTTTCTGTAGCTTTCTCGGTTTTTGAGCTGTCCGCCATTAAACCACTCCCCGCTTATGGCGTCAGCATGGCTTCTATACCGGTGTTGATTTTATCAAACATATATGTAATGGAATTGTCAAGCAGCCGCGAGACTGCCGGCAATGACAGCACCAGTATAATAAACCCTACTACGAGCCTTAAATGAAGTCCTATCGAGAAAATATTTATATGCGATACGCTTCGCATTAAAATTCCGAGTCCCGCCTCAGCCAGAAGCTCTGCCGCTATAATCGGCATCGCTATCTTCAGTGCAAGCAGCAGCATATCGCCGAAAACCGGAATTATATACTTTCCCGCATCGAAATTTATAAAGCCGGCTCCGACCGGAAACTGCGAACATGAACGGCAAATCAGTCTGATCAGTGTGAGATGCCCGTTTGAAGTAAAGAACAGCACCGTCAGCACAAGGTTGTATATTGTACCCGAAAGCGCCATCGCTATATTGCTTGACGGGTCATAAATTTTGCTCATGCCAATGCCGAGCTGCATGTCCACGGATTCGCCTGCGGTGAATACCGACGCCATTACAAGCTGCATTATATAACCTGTTGTAAATCCTACAAACAGCTCCTTGAGCACGGCAAAAACAAATTCAAACGTCGTGTCAATGCCTGTGTCAGTCCGGTCGAGAAGCGGATATACACACAGTGTCAGTGCAATCGAAAGCCCGACCCTTGCTATTGCCGGTATGTTTTTACGCCCGAGCAGTGGATTAAAGAGTATCGCACCCGTAATTCTTGCGAATACAAGCAGAAAAATTATAAAGTCGCCAAAAGAAGCATCGTCAAGCATAATAGTTGCCGTGCGCCGTCAGAACTCTGGTGCGAAAATCGCACGGCGTTCGCGGCATTTTAGCCTCCTGTGTTTTTCAAACAGGCAGCCCTGTCACCCCAGGCTGTTCATTGAATCAAAAATTCTGCCCGTATAGTCAAGAAGCGTCGTGATTCCCCATGATGATAACAGCGCTATAACCAGTCCCACGGCAACGATTTTCAGGATAAATGCCACGCTCTGCTCCTGTATCTGCGTCGCCGCCTGTATAACCGAAACCGCAATACCGACGACCGCGGTCACGATTAAAACCGGCGCCGCAATAGTTGCCGCTGTCATAACGGCATCCCTGACGATATTTAAGATCTCACCCTGTGACATTTCCCACCTCAATTTGCCGCGATAGACTCATCTGTCAGTTGAAGCCGGTTATAAGCGTCTGGAAGGTCATCTGCCATCCGTTGACCAGGACAAACAGCATCAGCTTAAACGGCAGGCTTATCATTGTCGGCGGCAGCATGATCATTCCCATCGACGTCAATGTGCTTGCGACAACGATATCTATAATCAAAAACGGAAGGTATAATAGGAATCCCATCAGAAACGCACGGGTAAGCTCGCTGGTGATAAACGCTGGGATAATCACTGTCGTCGGTATGTCCGAGTAATCCTCAGGCCGCGGCGAATCGCTCACGTCAAGGAAAAAGTTCAGGTTTTCTGCCTTTGTGTTGCGAAGCATGAACTCGCGCAGCGGGTCCATAGCGCGCTCGAACAATTCCTGCTGGCTAATCTCACCGTTTGTATACGGTATGTAAGCCTCTGTCCGAATTTCATTTATAGCCGGAGACATTATGAACAGCGTCAGAAACAGCGCCACACCGATCATCACCTGGTTCGGCGGTGTCTGCTGCAATCCGAGCGCGTTCCGGAGCAGCGACAGCACGATTACGATCCGCGTAAAGCAGGTGGTCATAATGAGGATCGACGGGATCAGCACTATGACCGTCATCAAATAAATGATGTCGAGCGTATCGGTGTTGCCGAGCAGATTTGCAATCTCGGGCAGCTCTGCTGTATCGGCATCCTCGGCTGCGGCAGCCGGCAGCGACAGCGCGAGCGTCAGCAGTATCAGCGAAAGAGCCAGGATTAAAAGCTTAATATACCTTTTCATTTATTTGCGCCGTTCCGCGTCATTTCTACCGGTCAGCTTTTCGCCAAGCAAAGAAGCAAAGTACGAGGTAAAATCATGTTTTTTGCCGGCGCTTTTGTATTTTTCAAGTATATCCGGGGGCAGCTCTTCAAGTATCCTGACACCGTCGTTTGACGCCGAAACAAGATATGGCCTCTCATCCACACTGACAATCAGCATGTATGTATCTCTTGCGACCGCGACTCTTTCAATGACGCGTATGACATTGCCGGATGTAAAAGCATTCTGCTTTCCCGCAATCCATTTTGTGGTATAATGTGCCGCCACAATAATAACGATGACGACCACGAGCGGGAAAAGCAGTGATAATACCTCGCCCATACGCGCCTTCCTTTCACTCAGAAATGTTTATTGTTTACAACCTCAGTAATTCTCACACCGAAGTTATCCTCGACCACGACCACATCGCCGCGCGCAAAAAGCTGACCGTTGACCAATATATCAACCGGATCGTCTGCATGCTTGTCAAGTTCAATGATAGAGCCTTTTGTCAGGTTCACCACTTCCTTGACAGCCCTTTTCGTAGAGCCGATCTCTACCGTTATGTTGAGCGCTATATCCATCAGCAGGTCGAGGTTCTTTCCTTCGTGCACCGGCGGTCTCGCCTCGTCTTCGTCGTCTTCGTCGTATTCGTCGAACTTCTCCAGTTCCAGATTTCTGACGCTGACGTTTTTCTTTGCTTTCGGAGCAGCCTCTTCAGACGATGAAATGACACCCTTTTTCTTGCTTTGTGATTTCCCTTTCTGCTTCTGGGCAGCCTCTTCTTCGATCATATCGAATTCGGGAACCGGTTTATGACCGGTCACAGCATCTTTGTATTCCACGGCTTCATCCTCTTCTTCCACCATGTCTTCCAGTTGTAATACATTTTTAACTATCTCTTTGGTAAAGGCAAGCGGGAAAACCGTGATAAACTCATTGTCCACAAGATCCTGTACAATAAGTTTAAAACTTACCGAAACAATACTGTCATCCTGATTGCTTGCAAGGAATTCACCGAGAAATTCATTCGGCTCGACAATTGATGGAAGCGAAATGCTTATTGTCTTATGTAAAAACTTGGAAAGCGCCGTGCTTGCGGAACCCATCATCTGGTTCATTATCTCTCCGAGCGCGCTTATCTGAATCTCGTCAAGCTCCCCGTCGCCGGCGATTTCATCGCCCAGCAGGCTTGTCACTATCGCCCTGGCGTCGGAGATGTTCATTATCATAAAGTTCGAACCGTGCAAGCCTTCTATATAGTTAACCCTGACGCCGATAACCGGCTCAAGGCTCTTGTATTCAAACTCATTTTTTCCCACCGTCCGGACAAACGGCGTTGTAATACTGACCTGTCTGTTTAAAATAACCGAAATAGCAGTCGCCGCCGCCCCCATGCTGATATTCAGCACTTCGCCGATGATGTCAATTTCGGTACTGGTTAAAAGAGGGCTATCGCTCATATGATTATGACCTTTCGTTATAGTACTTGTTTATTCTTATCGCCTTGCAGAATTTTTTAATTCCCGGCTCGCCCCAGAACCACTTGTTGCCGTTCACGGTGACAAGTATCAGGTCGCCGTTTTTCTGGTCCAGCCGGATTACATCCCCGACCTGCAAGTCGTATAAGTCCTGCATCGAAAGCTTTGCCGTTCCGAGTATTCCGCGGACTTCCACCGGCGTGGTTTCCAGTTCGCTGAGATACTTTCGGCGTTCTTCTTCGCCTAATTTGGAGTTATCGCCCGTTCTGTTGTCGCCTTCCATCATGCTGACGGCTGCCTGCACAAACGTATACGGTATGCAGGCTGTAAGCGTGCCTTTAATATCGCCTGCCGTTACGTTATATACGACAACCTCGACGATTTCCTCCATCCTGATCGCCCGGATAAACCGGCTGTTGGTGTCTATCTGCCGCAATGTAACCCTGCAGTCCGGGATATTCTGAAGCGCGTCCCCTATAAAAATGCACAGCCGCTTGAAGACCCGCTCCATTATGGTTATTTCAATTTCCGTATATTCGCGATCGGGTATTGTTTTCGATTCGGTGCTTGCGCCCAGCATCTTTTCGATAATCGCGAACAGGATATTGTTGGACATATCGAGCAAAATAGTGAAGTTCAGCGGATAAATATCTATAACCGCAGTCATCACCATGTCCGGTAGCGCGTTGTTGTATTCACTGTACGGGTGTTCATCCATCGACGACACTGACAGCTCACAAATAGGTCCGAAGCAGACTGGATAAATAAGCAACAATATGTCTGGACAGCACTTCGGTCATGCCGGACAACATCTTATTTTGCTCGCGCGTCATTTTCTTGGGATTTCTGAAATCGTAAGTCTTGGCTTCACCCTTGAAACCGCTTTTCTTTGCGCTAACTTTGCCTTGTGTAAGCTCGCTGAGCAGTTCGTCGATTTGATTCTGTGAAAGTATTTCAGCCATCCGACAATATCCCTTTACCCATTAGGTCATTTTCTGCAGTTGTGGTGCGGTCCGGATCTGCGGCGATTTATGCCGCCGTAACGGCATAAATCGTCGCTTTTCCTATAACGCGGTCAAATTA
>JAPXNL010000043.1:0-15022 GCA_033808535.1 Clostridia bacterium | reverse complement strand
GATCTACACCTGACCGGCATCGTCGGCAGCGTCAGATGTGTATAAGAGACAGGCCTTGCATTTTTGTCAGCTCCGTGCCCGGATAGTAGTGGGCGAGTATCTCACGGTATGTGCTGCCCGCCGCCGCCATCGCCGCGGCGCCGTACTGGCTCATACCGACCCCGTGACCGTATCCGCGCGCCGTGAATATGTATTCGCCGTCCAGAATGACCGGTGTAAAGTCTGTGGAACGCAGTCCCAGCGCTTCGCGCACCCGTGTGCCCGGAATACTTATGTCTCCGAATGTCATGCATGCAACGCGCCCGGCATCGTCATATGCCAACTGCGGCGGCTGTTCTGTGTCATCATAGCTGATGCCGTGGTCGGCGAGTGCGTCTGCAAGCTGCTGGCGGGTGAAAACCGTTACCTGCGGATCGATGCTCTCGGGAGTATCTACCGAAACCAGATACGGCACATGCCTGCCCCAGACCGCCGCAGCCGACTCCGTGACACCGTCCGACGACGAGTGGAACACCGCAAGCGCGGCTTCACCTTCGTAGGTCAGAATCTCACCTTTTGTCTGGGAAACCGCGGCGCTCACCTGCTCAAAAATATCGTCCGCCGTTTCCGCCCCCCATTTTTCGGAAAGCATGTCGTGCGTCACATACGCTTTGCAGTGCGCGCTGTCCGTACACAGCTGCGCGCCGCAATGCGAGTCTATGTACTGTGAACCGTGCGCGATCTTATACATTGCATAGCTCCGCGCAGCCACCGCCTGCGCCTTGAGCGCCTCCGCGCCGAACGAAACCGGCATCTCACCGGCTACCACACCGACAAGATATTCCTCAAGCCCGATCGACATAACTCTGCCGACTTCGGTATCGTAAACCGTGACGGTCGTCTCCTCTGTACCGGTGTCTGATCCTGCATCAGACTGCGTTTCGGCAGCCTCCGTGGCATCGGCAGTTGCATTACCCGTCTGCAGTGACGGCACATCATATGCATACATTTTCGAGGCTGGCAGCGGCGACATATACGCCTCCGGTATATAAAGCCCCGCAAGCGCCGGCGCTGCCAGCATTCCCGAAAGCGCAGCAACCACGAGTAGTATCGGACCCGGTTTGATTTTCGCTCTCATTTTTTAACCTCCCGCCTATAACACCGTTTTCATCCCCAATTATATGCCTGCTATTATCAAATTAGACATAGTTTCTTAATAATTGGATGCCGCTCATTGACAACCATGGCTGCCGACTGTATAATAATTGTATAAAAGCTGACACCCGGACATAAACTCTCAGAGCGTAAGTTATGATGTGCGGCTAAATATCATGAAACGGGGGCGGGCATCACGGCTATAAACAAATTTATGCTTGCAGCCCTGCGTACTTTGATATACCCCGACCTCGACGTAAAGCAAAACTATCTTGTCGAACGCACTATTACATCAATAGCTCACCCGTCAATCAAAGCGTTTTCGCGCATGGCGTATTTCACGCTGGAAACAGTGCCCGTCCCGCTTGAATGCGCGGTGTTTCTGCCGCCGCGCATCACATGCGGGGACGTAATTCTTTATATCCACGGCGGCGGCTGGATAGCAGGAGATATCGACAGCTATATTTCCACCTGCCGCAATCTTGCGCGGTTTTCGGGGCGGATTGTTATAGCAGTAAATTACAGGCGCGCGCCCGAGCATAAATTCCCCGCGGCCGTCGAGGACTGCTATAGCGCGGCGCTGGCGCTTATCCGCGGGAAGTCGCCATTTCGGGCTGATGAAAAGCATCTCGTGCTTGTCGGCGACAGCGCCGGCGGAAACATCGCGGCGGCGTTATCGCTCATGGCTGCAGATCGCGGCGATTTCCATGTACACCGGCAGGTGCTTATCTACCCTTCTATGGCAAACAGTCACGGCGAGGACTCGCCGTTTGAATCTGTGCGCGTCAACGGCACGGACTATCTTTTGACCTCGAAGCGGGTGGACGACTACATGGCGCTTTACAGCGGCGAGGGGAGCGATTACTCAAACCCGTATTTTGCGCCGCTGCTGGCGGAAAACCTGTCCGGCCAGCCGACAACGCTTTTAATCACCGCCGAATACGACCCGCTGCGCGATGAGGGCGAAGCATACGCCGACAGGCTGCAGGCAGCCGGCGTCACCGTGGAGCGCCATCGCATCCCCGACGCGCTGCACGGATTTTTCACTTTGCCCGCGAAATTTGCACAGGTAAAAGCCACACATAATCTGATCAAAGGATTTCTTGACAGAAACAGCTATGGAAAGTAAATGGGTCAGGCTGGATAACGCCGCTAAAATTTTCCCTTCTTCCGCCAGCAAGTCCAATACGCTTGTGTTCAGGTTCTCCTGCGAGCTCACGGAACCTGTCGATCCCATCATGCTCCAGGACGCGCTCGACCGCACGACAGCGGAATTCAACGTGTTCCAGTATGTTTTGCGCCGCGGACTTTTCTGGTATTATCTTGAGGCAACCGACCTGCGCCCTGTCGTGCGCGAGGAATACAAAAGCCCGTGTTCGCCGCTGTACGAGCCCGGGCGCCGTTCGCTGCTGTATGAGGTTACCTATTACAGATCGACTATCAACTTTGAAATATACCACGCACTGACCGACGGTACCGGCGCGCTCCATTTCATGGAGCTGCTCGTCACAAAATACCTGTCGGCCGTGCACGAAATACCCGAGCCGCCGACATATTACGACGCATCTCAGGCGCAGAGGGACGACGACAGCTTCCGACGGTTTTCGTCTAAAGGGCGCGGAAAACGGAAAAAGCTTGTACGCGCGTTTCTGATCCGGGGGTCGCGCTATTCGGAGGACAGGCTGTCTGTCATCCGCGGCAATATGCCGCTATCGGCGGCGCTTGACGTCTCACGCAGTTACGGCTGCACGCTCACATCATTGCTTGGCGCCGCGCTCATGAATGCCGTGGGTGCGACAGTGCCCGTGCGCTCGATGCACAAACCGGTCGTGATAGCGGTGCCGGTCAACCTGCGCAAGTACTTTCCCTCAGTATCAGCGCGCAATTTCTTTTCGATAGTCCATGTCGGGCGCAATATTGACCCTGTCAGACTCACGCCGCTGGACGAGCTTGCCGCGTGGTTCGGGAAAGAACTTGCCGCACAGTTGACTCCCGAAAACATGAGCGCCGACATAAACGCATACGCCGGCGCCGAGCGCAATCCGCTTGCGCGCATCGCTCCTTTGCCGCTCAAAAACTTTGTGCTGCGCCGCGCCTATATGCACGCCCAGAACTATGCTACCGTCACGCTGTCGAATGTCGGCGCGGTGCGTCTGCCGCCCGAAGTTGAGCATTACGTCCGCTCGTTTTCAGTCTGCAACGCGACAAACAAATTGCAGGCCTGCGTCTGCTCATACCGCGATGTGCTTTCGGTCAGCTTCTCGACGCCATATGTATCGTCCGACATCCCGCGTATGTTTTTCCGCACATTAACCGGGCTCGGCATCGACGTCGAAATCAGCGCAAACAGGCTGGATTAGTTAAGTTGCCTGTCATCGGAGGCAAAGACACGGCGGGCTTATAAATCGGAGGAAAAGATAATGAAACGCAGCTTTCTTGCAATTGTCCCCGTTATTTTGCTTATGGCGACCGCATGTCGCAATACCGCCGAGTCGACCTTTCAAGACACCGCAGCCGAAAACGAAAGTGTTGCAGTAACAGAGAGCGCTGCATTAACCGAAAGTGATGCCATAACCGAAAGCACTCCCGTAACCGTAGGTGACGAAAAGAGCGTAAACCGCCATATAGTCACGTTTCCGGCATATAAAATAGAAAATCCGGGTAACTTGCCGTTTATCGACTCGCTCAACGCCATGGAGCCTTTTTCGGCAGAACTCGATTTGCCGTCAGGTTGGGAGATAAAGGACACAAAAGGCAGCGAGACTCTACCGACAGGCGAGTTTTACACGCCTGTCTATATCTATGAGGGCGATAAAATCATCGGATATATAGCTTTCAATGTATTCGAACCTTATACCGGAGAGATTCCGGCAGAGGAATATTATAAAACCGTATACCCGACCCTGCGGCTTTCGTCGTTTTATCATTGGGACCCGTATACGGCGGTAAAAACAACCGATATGGAGGAGACCGGAATAGCGGAAATAGAGTATATAGACCCTAACATGACAGAAAACTATACCGGAGCCATGTCGGACGCACCGCGTTTGCGCACAATAGGGATTCTTTCATATAACAAAGAGCTTGGCGTATATATCGGCATTGCTTTTATGCCTGACACCATTGACCGTGAGCAAGCCGAAGAAATCGCACAAACCGTCGGGTTAAGCAAATAAAAATTCCGCTGCCGGGCGGCATAGTGCCGCACTGAACGCTGACATGCTGAAATTTGCACCTCGCCGTTTGTGTCGTCAAGCGAATTTTCCGCACGCTGGCCGGGCCCGGAATAAAGTGCAAACCGGCAAAACGAATCAACTCCGCACAAATACAGTGCTTTCATTTAAGGAGAGGCTATGAAATATCCGAATATTCTGCTTATCGCCTCCGACCAACTGCGCATAAACGAGATCGAATTTATGTCGCCCGACTCTGCCGTAGCCGGCAAACCCAACACGCCCAACCTCGACGCCATGGCGGCGCGCGGTACATCTTTCGGGCTGTGCATAACGCCATCTCCGGTCTGCACACCTGCCCGCACCTCGCTGTTCTCCGGGCAGTATCCGAGCCGCTGCATGGGTCCGGTCATCAATGCACCCGAGCCGGTTGCGGAGCGCGTTGTTTTCCCTGATGAGACACTGCCGGAGCTGCTCGCGCGGCACGGCTATAAAACGGCGCTTGTCGGAAAATGGCATATACATACCCGTCCGCAGTCAGTCGGCTTTGCAGAATGTGCTTTCCCGAACATATTCCACCTCAATCGCGACCAGTGGTTTAACTTCACAGACGGCTCAAACCGCAAAATCGAAGGCTGTGCATACGAATTTGAGCTTGCAGAGGCCGAGCGGTTTTTATCTCGCCGGCACGACAGGCCGTTTTTCATGTCGCACAACATCTCACTGCCCCACATGCCGTTTTTCGACGTCGACGAATTCTACCGCTATATGTATACCCCCGGTGAGGTAGCAGAGAAGCTGCCCGGCAACGCGTTCCCGCCCGACGATGCGGAGTTTTTTGAAAAATGGCAGAAGATATACTATTACGACGCGCAGTACTATAAATACCGCCGTCCCGACTGCGCCGAGCTACCGCCTGCGCTTGCCGACGGCACGCCGCGGGAGCGGCTTGCGGCGCTGTACGCCATGTACCGCGGCATGATCGCGGCGTGCGACGCTCAGGTCGGCAGGCTGATTGACATGCTATATAAATACGGACATGCCGACGATACCATTGTGATCTTCACCTCCGACCACGGCGACAACATGGGCAGCCACGGCATATTCAACAAGGATGTCTCTTATGATGAGTCAACGCGCATACCACTTATCATCGAGTTCGGCAAAAACGTGCGTCCTGCCGGCGCGGTACGCAATATAAGCGATGTTCCGGTATCGCTAATCGACATCATGCCCACAATTGCGAATCTGATCGGTGCAGAGAGCCCTCAGTGCGACGGAATTTCGCTTATGCCGCTTATCTCCGGCAGTGAAATAGCGCGCAAACATGTTTTCACTGAAACGCCGCTCGGCGAATTTGCATACCGCGACGCGCGCTATCTTTATTCGATTAAAACCGACGTTCATTCACGCGAAATCAAAGACGACAGTAACCTTTTCATCGACACAAAGCGTGACCCGCTTGCGCTCGACAACATTGCATCGCGCGAGCGCACGCCGGAAGAAGAGGCGGAGATGGCGCGGCTGCGCGGGATAACGGTTGCGGCGCATAATGCTAAGCATCCCGGCCCCCGCTCTGAGTTAAGCAATATGAGGTAAATCAAAAGCGCATAAAAAACCGCGTCCGTACGGCTGAAAACCGTACGGACGCGGTGCAGTCGGCGTTTATGGCGCCGCTATAAATGTTATAATTATATTTGCAAGACCGTTTGCCTGAACAGCCGGAAGCTATACGGGACGGTCGCTGGTTTTTTTAGAACACGCCGAACTTAAACACCGTTTCGTGGCGCATATGCTCTCCCGCGCGAAGCGTGCACTGCGGCATATACGGACGATTGGGCGTATCAGGCGCGTATTGCGTTTCAAGGCAAAGCGCGTGAAGCGGGCGCTGCGGCACTCCGCCCTTGAACGGAACCTTGCCGTCCATCATGCAGGCGGTATATAGCTGCAGCGATGGCATATCGGTGTAAAGCTCCAGTGTCCTGCCGCTCGCGTCGTCCCAAAGCTGCGCGGCCTTGCGCATGCCTTTTGCCGGGCGCAGCACAAAGTTGTGGTCATACCCCTGTTTTATTGCGCGCGGAGTAGTGAAATCGAATTCGGTTCCCGCAACCGGCACGGGCTGTCCCACGGGTATAAGCCTGTCGTCGACGGCGTCATAGTGTTCGGCATCTATATAGAGACGCTGTGAGAGCACATCTCCCGCGCCGTAACCGGACAGATTGTAATATGCGTGATTTGTCATGTTGACCGGCGTGTCGGCGTCGGTATCCGCTTCATAGACAATCGAAAGCGTGTTGTCATCGGTAAAAGTGTATGTGACCGCAACCGAAAGATTGCCCGGATATCCCTCTTCACCGTCGGGACTGGTGGTGCGGAGCGTCAGCGAATCGAACCCCTCGCCAGAGTGTGGCTCGGCGTCCCACAGCTTTTGGTCAAAGCCTTTGTCACCGCCGTGCAGGTGGGAGATGCCGCGCTCGTTTTTTGCAAGCGTATATGTTTTGCCGTTCAACGTAAACTTACCGTCGCCGATACGGTTGCCGTATCTGCCTATCAGCGCGCCCTGGTATCCGCCTCCGGCAAGGTAACCCTCCACGCTGTCGAATCCGCACACGACATCATCCATTTTTCCGTTGCGGTCGGGCAGCCACAGCTCGGCTATAATACCGCCCAGCGTGAGAATCTTCACTTTGGCGCCCGCACGGTTTTCAAGCGTCCAGCAGTCGACCGGGCGCCCGTCGGGCATATGTCCGAACAGACCTTTTGTTACGCTCATAATTTTTGTCCCTCCGTGAACACGGTGTGTTTATAAGTTGAGCGTAGTATATCACAATTTCCGTTTATTTTCAATAAATATTTCTAAATTCATCATATAACTATCACAGGGCGGGTTTATAATAATTACACAACAAAAAACAAACGCATAAAACCCGCATACGGTCAGTTTTTAACAGGAGGAATAATTGTGGCAAACGAATATAACGGATATTACGGAGAAAACAACTCCACGGGAGTCGGCGATCACAATGCCGAGGAACCGGTTGTGCTCGGCTCGCCGACCCAATCTCAAAACAGCGCGGGACCGCAGCCCGGACCGCAGCCGGGCCAGTACGGCTACCCTGTCCATTTCGCCGGAAAGCTCGGAAAAGAACATAAATATGCGACGCGCAGATTTGTGGCGGCGATGTTTTGCCTTTCAATCATCCTTTCGGCTTTGTTCGGCATCGGCGGCATTTTCGTCGGGCGCGAGCTGTCCGGCACCGGCCAGGTGACAACAACCGGTGACAACAATACCGGTGCAAAGGGCGACACCGACGTGACGATCAATTACAACAACAACAGCACAGCAGGCGTGACGCTGACAGGCGCCATCGACATATCCGACATAACCGCGCAGATTGCCGACACCGTTGTGGAAATCACCACGGAAGCCATGGCAACCAACAGCATCTTCGGACAGTATGTGACAAGAGGCGCGGGCAGCGGCGTTATCATCGACACAAGCGGCTATATCATCACCTGCGCGCACGTTGTGGAAGGAGCATCGTCAATCAACGTAAAAACCAGCAACGGCAAAACATATAAGGCTACACTTATAGGCAGTGACAGCCAGACGGACATCGCCGTGATAAAAATCGAACCCGAAAACGGCGAATCGCTGCACGCAGCCACTATTGGCAACTCCGATAAGCTCGTCGTCGGTCAGGCGGTCATAGCGATCGGCAATCCGCTGGGCGAGCTGGGCGGCACGGTGACAAACGGCATTATCAGCGCGACCGGACGCGAGATTGAGATCGACGGTCAGAAATACTTCCTGCTCCAGACAAACGCGGCTATCAACCCCGGCAACTCGGGCGGCGGTCTGTTCGACCTCAACGGCAGCCTCATCGGCGTTGTAAACGCAAAATCCTCGGGCGCCGGCATTGAGGGTCTGGGATTTGCGATCCCGTCCAACCATGCGCTCAACATTTCAAAGGAACTTATCGAAAAGGGTTATATCTCCGGCCGTCCCAAACTGGGATTTGAGCTCTTTGAAGTCAACGACACCGATGACTATCTGCAGTATTGGAGGTATAACAGATATATCACCGACTTCGGCGTATACATTGCCAAATCCGAATCGCCTGACTTCCATGAGGGTGACCGCATAATCGCAATCGATGACGTAACCGTATCATCGATCGCCGATATCAAGTCGCTTTTGGGCGATTACAAGGTCGGCGACACCGTGACTATAACAATATCGCGGCTTGACGACAGCGGACGCCGTGCCAATAAGCTTGAGATACCGCTGACGCTGACCGAAATGCTGCCGGCTTCGTAATATGTGACCATAAGTTTAACGGAACGGAGAACGGGCAACCGCTCTCCGTTTCGTATTCATTATCAATTGCTTTCACAGAACAAATATATTATAATGATATCGGAGGTGTCAGGACATGCATAAGCTGCTCGTAGTGGACGACGAGGAAAAAATCCGCGCGCTCATACGCAAATACGCAGAATTTGAGGGGCACAGTGTCACAGAAGCCGAAAATGGCATGCAGGCTATCGAACTGTGCCGCAAAGAGCAGTTCGATTTGATTATAATGGATGTGATGATGCCGGAGCTCGACGGCTTTTCCGCCTGCCGCGAGATTCGCAAGACCTCTGACACGCCGATCCTCATGCTCTCCGCACGCGGTGAGGAATACGACAAAATCAGCGGGTTCGAGCTGGGCGTTGACGATTATGTTGTCAAGCCGTTTTCGCCCAAGGAGCTGATGCTGCGCGTCGACGCTATCATGAAGCGCACGCGCCGTCCGGCGTCGTCTGAGCAAACCGTTGCCACCCCTGCCGAAAAGCGCGAAATTTTCACCGCCGAGGGTCTAAAGGTCGATTTCACGGGGCGGTATGTCTATGTGGATGGCAAGCAGGTTGACCTGTCACCCAAGGAATACGATCTGCTGTTTTACATGATCCGCAACCGCAACATAGCGCTCACCCGCGAACGGCTTATCAGCGAGGTGTGGGGCTATGACTTTTTCGGCGACGACCGGACGCTTGACACACATATTAAGCTGCTGCGCAAGAGTCTCGGCCCGTACAATAAATTCATAACAACGC
Source organism: Clostridia bacterium (assembly GCA_033808535.1). Lineage (GTDB taxonomy): Bacteria > Bacillota > Clostridia > Oscillospirales > CAG-272 > DTU078. The sequence continues at coordinate 5,612 of JAPXNL010000043.1, read as the reverse complement.
TACGCGGGGTAGGTTATCGTTTTGACTGCTGACAACGGAACAGAAAAAAACATATCAGATTCTGCACCCGCGGCATCTTTCGAGCCGCTCGCGGCACAATCGGGCGAAAAAAAGAAGCGCAGAAACATACGCATAGGCATCAAGTGGAAGCTGTCGGCATATCTTGCGGCTTTCACGCTGATTATAATCGCGCTGCTCTGGCTTTTTCAGGTTGTGCTGCTCGATACCATATATAAAACCGTCAAAACCGGAGAGATTAAAGCTGCTGCCGTTGAGCTGACCCGTGCGCTCGACAATGAAGCGGAGCTGGAGAAAGCAGCGAACAAAGTCGCCGACCGAAACGAAGTCTGCATCATGGTCTTCCGCATGGAAGACGAAGATACCGCCACACGGCTTATAAACATAAAGCGTTTTGACAACAGCCTGATCCAGAGCATACCGCGATACGAGATTTTCACGCTGTACGACACCACCGTAGCGAACGGCGGCAAATATCTCGAGCGTTTTCGGTATGACGAGATAAATCGCGTGTTTTACAGCGTTGACAACACTGGCTTCACGCCGTCCTCCGACGAGGAGAGCATTGTCTATTCGCTTATCGCCCAAACCTCCAAAGGCGATAACATGCTCATTTTGCTCAACTCGATCATTTCGCCCGTCACAGCAACGGTCAAAACGCTCAACATAATGCTCTATGCCATCGGCGGCGTGCTGCTTGCCCTTGCCGTAGGTCTGGCTTTTGTGATGGCGCGCAGGATATCGCGCCCGATCGAAAAGCTCAACGCCGCCGCAAAACGGCTTGCCGACGGCGACTACAGCGCAGACTTCACCGGAAGCGGCTACCGCGAGATAGCAGAGCTCGGCGACACGCTCGGCTATGCGGCAAACGAGCTTTCAAAGGTCGACAGACTGCGCCGCGAGCTTATTGCAAACATATCACACGACCTGCGCACGCCGCTGACGATGATAGCCGGCTACAGCGAGGTAATGCGCGACCTGCCCGGCGAGCTTACGCCCGAAAACGCGCAGATCATCATCGACGAAGCAAAACGCCTGTCCTCGCTTGTCTCCGATATGCTTGACATTTCAAAGCTTGAGAGCGGCACGCAGAAGACAGAGCCGACGGAGTTCAATCTCACCGAGACATTGCGTGAAACGCTTGAGCGATATAACCGCCTGAAAGAACACGACGGCTATTCAATCGAATTTGTCGCCGACTGCGATATAACCGTTTTTACGGACCGCACGCGGTTTTTGCAGGCGTTCACAAATCTCATCAACAACGCCTTAACCTATACCGGCGCGGATAAGCGCGTGGTGGTAACGCAGACATTGCGCACCGATTTATCGGCCGCAAAGCGGTACGTCCGCGTGTCGGTCACCGACACCGGGGAGGGTATTCCGCCCGACAAGCTGGAGCTTATCTGGGACAGGTATTACAAGGTCGGCTCGACGCATAAGCGCGCCGCGGTAGGCACAGGGCTTGGCCTTTCGATTGTCAAAAATACCATGAAGCTGCTCGGCGGCACCTGCGGCGTCACAAGCGAGGTTGGACGCGGCAGCACATTCTGGCTGGAACTGCCGCTTTCAAATAAATATTAAATGTAAAACAAAAAACGGCACGATTCGCTTTATTGCGTATCGTACCGTTTTTTTACTATCAGGCTATTAGACTTTTATGCATTACGTATGTCCGGACGCGAATAAACCGATTTTAAAATTGTGCGGCTCGCAGGGCGATAGTTGTTCTGTAATACTCAGACTAATTCCACTATGCCCTGAAATTGCTTCTTTGTTCAAGCATTATGCCCGGATCTTTTCCTCGCGTATACCACCTTATAAACGCCGCAGGCTGCCGCAAATACGGCGCAGGCAATAAGCCACAAGTCGCCTACGTAGCTGTAAAGCGTGCGACCTGAGAGCATTTTTACCTCCGCAGCCGCAAAGCCTTTTGTCAGCGGGCCAAGCATTGTCAGTATCTCGCCGGTCGGGCTTATCACTGTCGATACGCCTGTATTTGCGGCGCGGACTACATAGCGCCCGTTTTCGACTGCGCGCAGCACCGCATGGCCGTTATGCTGATACACCGACGCCGAATCGCGATACCACGAGTCGTTTGTGGAAAGCACCAGAAGATTGGCGCCGTCGTTAACAGAAGCGCGGACAAGCTCGCCGTATATGGAGTCGAAGCACACAAGCCCGCCCAGCTTGCCGTAATAGGTTTTAATGAGGTTTGTGTCCGTGCCGGGCGAGAGGTCGCTTTTGAACAGATTCATTTCAGCAAGCACGGGTATAAATGTCTTGAAAAACCACGGCATGGGCAGATATTCGCCGAACGGGACAAGATGCCGCTTGTAATAGGGCATGTCGCCTATCTTGCCATCGGGATAAAACGCCACTATCGCGTTGTATCGGTATGTTTCGTCCGTTTCTTCGTCATACACATAATCAAACGCGCCGACGAGAATCACCGCGCCCGTCGCTTTTGCAAGCTGCGATATAGACTCGCATGTCCACTTGCTGCTCCGCAGCGGCGCGGTTATCACTGTTTCAGGCCAAAGCACTATCTGCGGGCTGTATTTTATGCTGGCGTCGATTGTCATCTGCGAATACAGTGCAAGCGATGTGGCGACAGAGTCGTCCTTCCATTTGTCGCCCGATGCTATGTTGCCCTGTATCACAGCGGCGGTCACGCTCACTGCGTCGCCTTCGTCATATGTGACCAGCGCCGCCGCGCCGTAAACGAGGTTTGCCGCAAAGATCGCCGCGGCAGTCATCAGGCAAACCACCGCTGACCTCGCGTGTGATTGTGCGGCAGCCGGAGCGGCACCGTCAGCGGATATTCCATCCCCAACCGCACCCGCAGCCGGTTCGTTTGCGCCGTCGCCGCCCGCATAGCGTCCATCCATCTCGCCCGCCGCAGTATCGGTGGCATGAGCCACTGCAGGTTTAAGCCTGAATTTACGCTCTGCCGCAACTGCTATAAAGCCGTTTGCCAGCACGATTAAAAAGCTGACAAACAGCGAGCCGAGCAGCGACGACGCCTGTATCGCGGGCAGAGAAGCGTATTGCGACACCGCAAGCCTTCCCCACGGCACGCCCATCCAGGTCTGGGTCTGCAGCCACTCGAATATTACCCACAGCGACGCCGCGAGAAACGGGTCAACATACGCGCGTCCGGTGCGCAGACGCCTGTAAAGCAGAGGAACAAGGGCAAATCCCGGCGCCTGAAGCAATGTCATACCTATCCAGCTAACAGCAATAACCGCGATGCTTTGTATATTGTCAAATCCCGCATAGTCCATCGGGTACAGGTAAACAAACCAGTAATACAGCACCCCGTAAAAGCCCGTGAAAAAAGCCAGCCCGTGGCGATATGCGGTCTTTTTTTGCGCTGCAAGCCAAAACAGTGGCGCAGATGAAAACCATGCGACTATCCACAGGTCGGGGAATATAAACGGAAGCGACGAAAGCAAGCCGCAAATCAAAGCGATTAAGTAACTCATAAATATATGATACAACATCGCAGCGCTAAATTCAATACTGCGTCAGACTTAATAAAATATTGTTGTATAATCAGCCTTTTTGTGCTATAATATTTTGCAAAGTTGTATTTGTCAGAGGTATATGTGAAATACTTTGTTTTAATACCGGACGGCGCATCCGACTATAAAATACCCGAACTTGACATGAAAACGCCGTATCAGGCGGCAAAAAAACCGGCTCTTGACTCACTGGCACGCAAATCGCTGGTCGGCACGGTTTCAAATGTGCCAGCCGGCATGGTTCCAGAAAGCGATACCGCAAACCTGTCTATAATGTCATACGACCCTGCCGTTTATTCGCGCGGCCGTTCGCCGCTTGAAGCGGTTTCCATGGGGCTTGTGATGCGCGACGGCGATGTCGCGTTCCGCTGCAATCTCGTCACCCTGACCGATGACGGCGACTACGAAAGCAAAACCATCCTCGACCACAGCGCCGACGAAATCACCACACCGGAAGCCGCGGAGCTTATCCGCGCAATTGATGCCAAATTCGGCGGAAGCGCGCGCCGTTTTTACCCCGGTGTCAGCTACCGCCACTGCCTTATATGGAACAATCCGCCCGCGTACGGCGATTTCATGCGTCCGCACGATATTCTGGGCAAATCCATCGGTGAATACCTGCCCGGCGAGCCATACCGCTCGCTTATGCGCGACAGCTTTGCGCTGCTGGGCAGCCATCCCGTTAACATGGCGCGGAGGGCGCGCGGACTGCGTCCCGCAAACTCATTGTGGCTGTGGAGCCCCGGCGGCAAGCCGTCGCTGCCGTCGTTCAAGGAAAAATGGGGATTGTCCGCCGCGGTTATCTCCGCCGTTGATCTTATCAAGGGCATCGGCATCTGCGCGGGCATGAAGGTTATAAACGTTGAAGGCGCGACCGGAAACATCCGCACCAATTTCGCCGGCAAGGCGCAGGCCGCCATCGGCGCGTTCCGCGACGGCATGGAGCTTGTTTATGTCCACGTCGAAGCGCCCGACGAGTGCGGGCACCGCGCCGAAACCGAAAATAAAGTCAAATCCATCGAGCTTATAGACGAAAAAATCCTGGCTCCGGTCAAAGCCTACCTCGACGGCTGCGGCGAGCCGTATAAAATCCTCTATCTGCCCGACCATCCGACGCCGGTTTCCACGCGCACGCATTCGATTGACCCTGTCCCGTTCCTTATCTATGAATCCGACGCGCCGCGCTCCGGTCCCGCCCGCTTTGACGAGGACAGCGCTGCCGCCGCCGGATGTTATATCGCGCACGGGCACGAACTTATGGGCATGCTAATAGCTGTCGAGCCAACAAAAGCGCGCCTGTAACCTAAGCGGAATACTTTATATCGGAGTTTATCGTCATGAATAAAGCTGCAGACGGCGCATCACCCGAACGCAAAGGATTTTTAACAGAGGCATACGACTGGCTGGAGATCTTTGTGCTCTCCGTTTCCGTCGTATTTCTGGTGTTTACATTTTTATTCAGAATAGCCATGGTTATCGGGCCGTCGATGGAGGACACTCTGCACGAGGGCGAAGCGCTCGTTATTTCAAAGCTTTTCTATAAGCCCAAAACAGGCGATATTATCGTGTTCCAGATACCGAACTCAAAACACGACGAGCCTATCGTCAAGCGCGTTATCGCCACCGAGGGGCAGGTCGTCGACATCGACTTTTACAACTGGAAGGTTACGGTTGACGGCGTGGAGCTTGACGAGGACTATGTAAAGCGTCCCCCCGGTCAAGGTATGCTCATGTCCTCACTTTCCTTCCCCTTTACGGTGCCCGAGGGCAAAATATTCGTGATGGGCGACAACCGCAACTCCTCGCTTGACAGCCGCGACAGCCGGATCGGGCCTGTCGATACGCGCTTTCTTTTGGGCAGAGTGCTGCTCAGACTCACCCCGCTGTCGAAATTCGGTCCTGTGAAATAACGGTTTCACATGTATTTATCTAAGGTGAAATTATAATGCCTTCCCGCACTATTCAATGGTTCCCCGGCCATATGGCCAAAACCCGGCGCATGATAGCCGAGGTGCTGCCGCAGGTCGACCTTGTGCTCGAGCTCTGCGACGCGCGCATCCCGTACAG
>JAPXNL010000042.1:0-15209 GCA_033808535.1 Clostridia bacterium | reverse complement strand
TGGTAATAACATATATAAACGACCGGCTCGATTCTGAGCTGCACGTGTCGGAGCTGATTAACCTGTCGGGCATGAGCCGAGCGACGTTTTTCCGCCTGTTCAAGGATCGGACAGGGATGTCGCCGGGTGCATACATCGAGCGGCGGCGGCTCGAGCGCGCGAAGTCGCTGCTCGAAGTGGATACCCCCGGTCTGCCGGTGCAGGCCGTCGCTGAGCGCTGCGGATACCTCGACGCCGCCTATTTCTGCCGCGTGTTCCGCGAATACACCGGAATGACGCCCGCCAAATACCGCGCCGCCGCCGTCTCCGGCGCGCATCATAAGCTTGCGGAATAATACGAGCGCAGAAAAACGAATCCCCAGAAAATTAGTAAGTTGATTTAGTGAGTTCAAAAACCTTCGAATATGAAGCGGAGATCCGATCTGCTGCCGATAGAGGCGGTGCTTATGTTCATTTCCCGTATGATATCAGAGCCGAGTTCGGAAAAGGGCGATTAAAGGTCCATGCCACTTTTGACGGTGAGCCATACGATGGGAGCGTCGTCAATATGGGCGAAAAAAACCCCGACGGCTCAATCTGCTATATCATCGGAATCCGCAAGGATATACGGGATAAAATCGGCAAGCAGCCGGGAGATAACGTAAAAGTTGTAATAGAAGTTCTTTGATTAATATTATTTGTGCGATATAACCCGGTTATCACAGCAGTTCTGTCAATCCGACCGGGATTTTCTCCATATGGGCGATCAGAAGATAAGATGCACGGGTTGCGTTTTTACAGTTAAGTAAAAAACAGCCAGACGATCTGTCTGGCTGCTGCCATTAATCAGGTAATTGTGATTTTCTGAATCTGAATAGCTATTGCTGAGTAAATACCGTAAATAATTGAAACCTGGTGTTTATCCGGTTAATCCTTATGAGCCCTGGACGATGGCGCTTAAGCTGGGCTTGATAACATAAAGGTATTCGAATTCGCCTTCAAAATCGACGCCTTCTACAACCATCTTATATTCGCAGCAACCGGGGCAGGTTTTATCGCAGAATGCAACGGTAAAAGGCTCGCTGATCTCTACTTCGAGTTCATCAATATTATTCTCTATGTCAAACTCTTTCAGATATTCCCAGCTTCTGACGACCTCTTCAACGCCGTTACATACTTTGACTAGCTTAAACAACAAGTTTACCTCAACCTCATGCTCGTCGCCTTCTTCGTCTTCAGCTTCAAAAACTACAAGGCTTGAAAACTCGAATTTAATCTGTGGTTTGCATAAATGCGAGGTGTCTACCAATACGCGATCCAAAACGAATTTCTGGTGTTCCTTAACACAGCCGTCGTCTATTTTAAATATGGCGTCCTGAGGGTCGAATCCGCATTCCAAAAAAATCTTTGCGGGTTTGTACGGTTGAACATTATTATGCTTGCAGACACAGTTGCGGTTATGAGCAACAAAAGGCATTTGTATTCTCTCCTTCTTCACATACTTCTTGAGCTTTCGCTCACTAATATAATATGAATAAGAGGCTTATAGAGTTCGTCCGCCGCAAGCAGCCTTTAAATAGCTACTGTTATTCTGATAACACAACAATATTTAAAACTAAACCCGCGATTTTGAATTATTACATATCAAAATCAGTATAATCTCAAATGCCTTAGCACTTATGTTTTTTAACTGTTTCACCGAACGTAAAGTCAATACCGGAAAGGTGCTCAGCATGGAACGTAAAAAGCAAAAGATGATAGAGTTTCTGCTTGACAATGCAAACCCATCAATCAAGCGTCGTGTAAAAAGCGAAATATTGCATAACCTTAAACCCGATGAAGCTGCGCTGTATCAGGAGCAGATTATGACTGAACCGATGATACAGCGCATAATGGCATGTCAGCAGGAAAACGGCTGGATTGGGAGAGGTCTACACAGGGATCTTGAAACGCAGGAAGGCGGTACCAAATACCTTGGAGAAAAAGGTATTAATAAAGAAACACCCGTGTTGAAGCGCGCTATGGATGCTTTTGCGACAATTCCGCTCGATGATAAAATATACACACCAAACGGACGGGTTTTGGATGTATATAAATATCCGACAGTAGGAAATGAGCTTATTCGCTGCGCCTGCATAGCACGTGCCGGGTATGCAGATGAAATAGATATTAACCCGCTTGTGCAACTCTCACTTGATTCGTTTAAGCGTGTGCTTGAGGTTGATTCGATTCTGGATGTATCCCGTTTGGTCAAGTCAGGCAATCGCCGTCGAGTCTTCAAAGACTATGAAAAATGGCCGTGCCGCTACCATCTTGACATTTTGGCGCATACAGACTCATGGAAAACCGAAGAAAATATAAAAACTTTAGCCGATTCTGTTGCCAAAATGATGAGGACTGACAATTCCGATCTTATCGATCTCAAAGCCGATGTGTGGGTCGGGCATGTGCTCGGCGCCTGCGAATGTTTTCCGTCCCAGGGGTTCAGCCTGAAACGGATTGAGCATAAAACCGGCAAAGAATATTTGCATTTTGAATATCTCGAATGGCTTGCAAGGTGCGGTGTCGTGCCATATATTCCGGCTTTAGGCGAAATAATTGATGAAATTGCCGCTGCTATCGATGATGACGGGATCTGCCATGCTTACGCAGAGGAATTTATGTTCAGAAAATGGGGACCATATGCCGGATTGCAGCTCGAGGTGGACTGGAGATCAAAAATCCGCAAGGCATGCGATATAACCTTCAGGGCACTGTTGATTCTTCATTATTCGGGCACGGAGAGTTAAACATTATTTGGCTTATTACATAGCACTATTAAGTCTGAAGCGACACTCTATGATTGGCTTGTAGAGTGTCGCTTTTTTTGTCAATATCGTTATGCCGAACTTGAATTTTACGGCGATTTTTTTTGATAATATAGCAGTTACGACATCAAAATCTGCAAACATCCTGTATATGGAGAATTTATACGGTCAATCAACAAAAATATATTTTAACATATTATGATATGGGTACTCAGGAGGTGAAAAATGTTGATATCCCAACAAGAATTCATTATAATGTCGCTCGATTTAAACTTGTTTTTCTTAAGAATAATGAAAGAACATTGCTTTTTCCTTGAAATAGGTTTTACACCGAGAGACAGGGATTTAGCAGAGAAAGCAGGGATTTTAAAGCAAGAATTTGAACGTCTGCTATGCGAAGCTACAGATTTGGCTAACGGGAACGTTAGCCGTGATTTGATAGATTCTCATCAGGCTGTCACAAGATTTACGCTGCAGGCTGAGAAGCTTACAAACTTCTACACCGGTATACCGTTCAACTTTGAGCTGACAAGGCGTGAGGAAGATTTGCACCCTGTCTGTTCAATGCCATGTGACAAACTTGAAGATGCGGTTGAAAAACTTAACCGCAAAGCGTTTAAATTGACCGGAGAACTTGCCGCATTCAAAGAAAACCTGCTCCAATGCGTGAGGAACTGCAGGGTGTTTACGTTGAATTATCCTCTGCTGATAGAGCATATACTGAGAGAAGCACGGCACTTCATGCAAATGCTCGCAATGCTCTGCCGCAGAATGGATATTTCAGGGCCCAGAGAGATTATATGTCAGGTATTGTTCTGGAACCGCCAGATGGCAGAACACGCGAAATTCATTGCAGGGTTGCTTGACCCGTCTGAAGAGGCGCTTATCAAGGCGGCTAGAATGTTCGGCAAAGAGTTCGACGAATTAACCGAGGAAGCGGAACGCGCTGCAAAGTGTACTATGGATATAGCGGGTGTCACAGCAGAAAGCCGCGAGGCAACTGAAAGGCTGCGCGATTTCAAGGCAACCGGTACGCGAGGGTTATTGGATTGCAGGATAGAATCTATAATAATACCGCTGCTGGGCGACCATGTCCTGCGCGAAGCAAACCACTTTTTATGCATAATGGGTAAGTGCTGCAACTGAAATTGTGAATGGGATTTGTTTCATAAAATTATAAGATAAGGCCCGACCTGAAAAGTCGGGCTGATTTTGTGCCTGCCTTTTGCCGATGCCGGCAAGAAAGGCTTTTTTCGTTCTGCAAGGTAATTGGATATTTTTGTTGTTTGCGATAAAATTGATACTCCTGTCGGAATTAGTTTTCGCGATAGGCATTTGCAAAAATTTCAATGATATAATGCTTAAATCAATGATATAATGCTTAAAAGTCCGGAAAAACTACATGAGAACAGGCATCAAACAATTTGGAAAGCACCGTGAATTTACTGAAGGTTGTGAAGTCGTCGCCCATAAATCAATTTTAGCGCAATTGTTTTCAGCAAAATGTTAGAAAAATAACTTATAAGTTGTAAAAACAACATACTAAATATGCACCTGTGTGGTATAATATAGTAAAGTCCAGAGAGTATCAACAGACTGAATAAGGAGGGAGAAAAAATGACTTTCAGCGAGGCAATGAAAAAGTACGCCAAAACATTGAAACAGTATGTGCCGGTTGTTGACAGGGTTCATGGTGTCCATCACCCGGAATTTCATACTGTCCGCGAGCTGTTTGATGCAATCATAACCAAAGCCAAAGAATCGAAATCCGAAAAACCGGATTTGGGCGAAGAGTTTGCAAGGCTGCGCATGTTAACCGACAATTACACTGTGCCCGATGATGTGTGCGAAAGCTTTGAGGCTGTATATAATATGCTGGCAGAGCTTGACAGTGCATATCATGCATAACTGAGCAGCTTTATTGAAAGAAGACGAGAATATGCTGAGGTTTATTCTAAGCCGGAAAAATCATATAGCCCTGATCGGTGCAATACTTATTGCCATCGGTTTTATCGGCAAATTTGCTTTCAGAAGCGAAGCTGTGGCAGTCGGGGCATTTGCCATAACCTCTGTTTTAGGGGTTATCCCGATTGCAATCCAGGCCTTTCAGGCATTGCGGGTCAAAGTTGTCAGCATTGACCTTCTGGTTACCATTGCGGTTGTCGGGGCATTTTTGATTTGGAACTTGGAAGAATCTGCGATTGTCACCTTCCTGTTCTTGTTCGGCGCATATCTGGAACAGCGGACATTAAACAAGACCCGCTCAGCCATAAAAGAGCTGACCGAAATGGCGCCGGAAAGCGCGCTGAAACAAACGGAAAACGGCGAGTTTGAAGAAGTCGAAGTCGATGAAGTAGACGTTGGCGATATTTTGCTTGTCAAAACAGGCGCGAAAATTCCTGTTGACGGAACCGTTCTGTCAGGGGAAGGGCATGTCAATGAGGCGAGCATCACCGGCGAATCCGTACCGGTTGGCAAAGAGAAAGGTTCGGGAGTATATGCAGGAACAATTCTGGAAAACGGGACGCTTCAGATTGTCGCCGACCGCGTGGGCGAGGACACTACATTCGGCAAGATTATTGAGCTGGTTGAAGAAGCGCAGGATTCAAAATCTGCCGCCGAGCGCTTCATTGACAGGTTTGCAAAGTACTATACTCCGGCAGTATTGGTGCTCGCCGTTATCGTATGGATAATCTCGCGGAACATTGAGCTTGCCATAACAATTTTGGTGCTCGGGTGCCCCGGCGCACTTGTTATCGGCGTGCCTGTCTCAAACGTAGCGGGCATCGGCAACGGGGCGCGGCACGGCGTGCTCCTAAAAGGCAGCGAAGTGATCGGCGATTTCAGCAGAGTTGACACAATCGTTTTTGACAAAACGGGCACACTGACGATAGGCAATCCTAAAGTTGTAGACAAAGAAGTCTACATAGAGGGCGGCGACATCGGAGAGGTGATGGCATATCTTGCAAGCGTTGAAAATGAATCCGACCATCCTTTAGCCAATGCAGTTGTAGAGCATATCGGAACCGCTATACTGTATCCGGTTGAAAAAACGGATGTTGTAAAAGGCGGCGGAATTGTTGCCAATGTAAACGGGCACAGGGTCGCGGTCGGCAATGTTTCACTGATGGAACGGGAGAATGTCAAGCTGTCCGAGAAAGCACGCGCGGACATTGACCGGTTTGAGGCAAACGGCAACTCGCTTGTTTTAACCGCCGTCGACGGCCAGTTAAAGGTGCTGATGGGTATTCGAGATCAGGTTCGCCCGGGAGTAAAAGAGAATCTGCTGAAATTGAGACGGCTGGGCGTTAAAAATCTGGTCGTGCTCTCGGGCGACAACCAGGGGACAGTCGATCTGGTCGCGCGTGAGCTTGGACTGACAGAGGCACACGGACATATGCTGCCGGAGGACAAATCGGCATATATTGAGGAGCTGAAAGCGAAAGGCCGCATTGTTGCATTCGTCGGGGATGGCGTAAATGACAGCCCATCGCTTGCGCAGGCACATATCGGCATTGCGATGGGGAGCGGTACTGATGTCGCAATTGAAACCTCGGATGTCGTGCTGATGAATTCGGATTTCAGCCGCTTGCCTCATGCGCTCGGTTTAGCAAAAGCGACAGCGAGCAATATGCGCCAGAACATTTTCATCGCGGTAGGCGTCGTGCTGGTCCTGCTTGCAAGTGTGTTTTTAAGCGAATGGATGAATATGTCTGTTGGCATGCTCGCTCACGAAGCAAGCATACTGGTCGTGATTTTAAATGGAATGAGGCTTCTCCGTTACAAATTAAGATAATAATATAAGGAGAGATGGAAATGCAAAAAGCAACAATACAACTGGAAACACTGGTTTGCCCGTCATGCGTGAAGAAGATCGAAAACGCGGTCAAAGCGGTGAGCGGCGTTGAAAAAGACAGCGTAAACGTATCGTTTACCTCAAGCAAAGTAAAATTCGACTTTGACGAGGAAAAGGCAACCGTTGCAGATGTGGAGAAGGCGATCACCGCACAGGGATACGTCGTTGTGAAATCGCAGGTGAAAGATAAATAAAAGTTAGTGATTATGCTGCTGTTGAAAATATCGTCGCCGTCAATTCGGTTAATTGAATTGCGCAGCAATATTTGACGTGTCAAATTAGCTGTAAGTGGCGATGGTTTTGACATGCGGCGACCTGTGATAGTGCATTATGAGGCAATATCGCGAAATTATCAGCCTAATAAAAAACGAACCGGACGCTCATCGGGTGTCCGGTTCGCTTTATATTATAGATAACTGCTCATAGAGTTACAGTCTTTTTATGGCTTGCGTGATTATTCGCTTGCGAAGTTTTTAAAATATCCCTGAATTAACACAACCGGCGTTCCTCTGTCGCCGCTGCCGCTGACCAGATCGCAAAGGCTGCCGACAAGATCCGTGATTTTTCTCGGTGTCGTGCCTTGAGACTGCATCTTGCCGACCAGGTTGCTGTCCTTCTTCCTGATCTGTTCTTTCATCGCGTTGGCAAGCTCTTCACCGGAAAGGGAAGCAAAGTCGTTGTCCGCAAAATACTTGATTTTCAGCTCATTTGGCGTTCCGTCAAGCCCTTTTGTATATGCAGGCGAGACAACAGGGTCTGCAAGCTCCCAGATTCCGCCCACCGGGTCTTTGAATCCGCCGTCGCCGTATATTAAAACCTCAATATTTTTGCCGGTCGCGGCTTTCAGTTTGGAAGCCAGCTCATCGACAAATGCCTGCGTATCTCTGGGGAACAGCTTTACCGAATTATCTGTCGCCTTGTTTGAACCTAAAAGGCCGTATTCGGGATTGTACCCGCTGCCGTTCACAGGTTTTGTCAGGATTTCGTCGAGCCGGTAGCTCTTTTCGGCGCCTGCTTTCTTTATGAGCTTTTGCGTTCTCTTTCTCGTGTGGATATCGCAATTTAGGACATTTTTCGTGAAATTGAGGATATAAGCCGGGTCGTTTGACAGGATTATTTCAATATTCCAGTTTATGCTTTTGTAATATTCGATATAGTCAATCCCGGTAAAAGGATGAATGGTTGCATTCTTATCAAATATCTGTCTGAATCCATATTCGGTAAAGTGTTCGAAGTAGGGATTGATGCCGGACTCGTCAAACTTATCTCTGTCTACAAGCGGGTTGCCCACTTCGTCGTTGGGGTATGACAGTTGCACATAAAGCTTTTTAGTCGACATGGCAATCGCCTTAAGCAAAACCGAAAAGCGGTTGCGGCTCAGGATGGGAAATACGATGCCGAGGTCATAGCCGCCGAATTTATTTCGAATATCCTGCGCTATCTGCTCGCAGGTCGCATAATTTCCCTGCGTCCTTGCGACAAGTGCTTCAGTTACACCGACTATATCGCCGTCATCCAAAACTATGTTTTCATGCCGGGCAGTTTTAAGTATGCTGTCAACTATACCCTCTATAACATTATCTCCGAATTTGAATATCGGAGTGATAATTCCCTTTGCGGTAACGCCTGAATAACGCATTATATAATTCCTTTCTGGACATTCAGAGTCATAATAATTATAACAGTAATACTTATATAAGTCAAATCAATATCAATTATATATAACATAAGATGCGGTTATGGTAAATCGTGCAGATTTGCGATAGCCGGCAGCAAAATATCAGCGGAACTTTGTTTTTGTATAGACAAATGCAAAGCCGTAATATATAATTGTGGCAGAATTTAAAAATCAGGTTGGGGGTTATTATGAACGCGGAAATACTGGACTATATAAACAGCCTTGAAATCATTGACACACACGAGCACCTGCCTGCATTTGAAGACCGGAGAGACAAAAACGACGTAATCTGTGAGTTTCTGATTCATTATTTCAACGTTGACCTTGTGTCCGCCGGGCTGCCGCAAAAGCTGCTTGACAAGGTGCGCGGCAGAGAAATGTCCGTTTTGGATCAATGGGACTGCATTGAAAAGTACTGGCAGGCAAGCAGGTTTACAGGCTATGGCCAGGCGTTAGCGTTAGCTGCGAGGGATATTTATGGTATAGATGAAATCAACCGCGACAGCATTGAGGAGCTTAACAGGCGTTTTCTCGAGGGTTTTGGCGAGCAGCATTATTATAAGGTGCTCAAGGAAAAATCCAAAATCAAGGTCTCATTGCTCGACCGTCATGGCGAAAGGGAATGGGACAAGGACTACTTTATAATGTCCTATAACGTAGCCTCGCTTATACATCCGTCAAGCTACGGTGAGATTGCAGCCCTGGAAAAGGAAACAGGCATCAGTATTTCTACATTCGATGACTTTCTGCGCGCCTGTGAAAAACTGATGGACAGCTTTGCGAAAACCACCAAAATAATAAAATGCGCGCTTGCATACATGCGCTCGCTTGACTTTGCAAGAACGGAGAAGGCTGTCGCCGAAAAATGCTTTAACAGAATTATGGCTGACAGAAAACCCGACTCATCAGGCGGCTTTATATGTGACATTGACCTTTCAAACTATTTGTTTAATTTAATCGTCAGCCTTGCCCGTGACCGGGGAATTGTGATGCAGATACATACCGGCATACAGGAGGGCAACGGCAATATACTGTCAAACAGCCACCCGGGACTCTTAAACCGCATCTTCCTTGATTACCCAGACATGAAATTTGACATCTTCCACATTGGATATCCGTATCAAAGTGAGCTGGGCGTCATGTGCAAGATGTTTAAAAATGTCTATATCGACATGTGCTGGGCGCATATCGTGTCGCCGGTTGCCTCAAGGCACACACTCAGCGAGTGGCTGGAGTTTATACCATATACGAAAATCAACGGCTTCGGCGGCGACTATTGCTTTGTCGACGGTGTCTACGGGCATCAGTATATCGCGCGCAGGAATATCGCCGAGGTGCTCTCCGAAAAAGTTGAGCGTGGCTTGTTCTCGGTCAGCACAGCCTGTGAAATTGCAAAAGCGATCCTGCACGACAATCCGGCTGAATTTTTCGGAATAGAAAATTAACAGGTTTGCCACATTTAAAAATCGGCTTGGCAACTTTCATGCAGCTGAAACCGCCCGACCGGTCCTGTCCGGTCGGGCGGTTTTTATGGCAGGTCATTTGCTCAGCAAATCGTTTAAGCTGTCTTCTGCCGCTTTTATTGCGGGCTTGGAGACTTTTGCAATTTTTGATGCCGCATCCTTGCCGCCGTTCAGCATTATGCTGTTGACGGTGCTTGCCACTCCGCCCCAGTTGAAATAATTGGTCAGTTCATACACGGCGGATTCGGCAGACAGGCGCAGCATATCTACGGATTCCTCGTCGCGCGTCTGCTTGGTGAGCAGCGTAACTTCATACGCGGCGGGAGTTGATGTATAGCGCGATGCCGCAGCCATTGCTTCTGTCAGCGTGCCGACCATCGAAACGTCGGTCACGGATATCGGTATCATAATCGCTGTGGCGCAATAGCCGTTGACAAAAGAGTAGTACTTATCCTGGCTTTCGTTGTATTTCGGCATTGGAAGCACGCCGAAATCCGTTTCCATATCGGTTAAAAGATAAAGGTTAGTTGCGGTCTGTGAGCAGAGCAGCGCGCGGTTCGCTTCAAAAATATCGCTGAAGTCATACTGTGTGCGAGCATTTTTGAAGAAAATATCGTCGGAGACAAACAGCTCACCGACTTTGGCTAACTTATCAATAGCCGTTTCCGTGTCGCAATTCAAAACCGGCGAACCGCTTTTCACCGACATCGTGGTGTCGCCGAACCCGTTGAAGAACGGGTATGCCCAGCCCTCGTTTGTAAATCCGTAGAAATCATCCAGATCTTTCTTTTCGTTGCCGTTGAGATCGCGGTATGTGCCTTTTATCAGGCCGAGCAGCATGTCCATTGTCCATGTGCCGTTAGCTACTGAAGCATACGGATATTCGTAGTTGTAATCGTCGAACAGCTGCTTGTTAAACAGTATGATAAACGGCGAGAACACATATCTCGGCGTGATGTCGCCCGTCGCAAAATACATTCTGCCGGCAATCTCCAGGTCACGCCTTGCAATCTGCTGCCACCATTCGTTTGACAGGTCGATTTCGGGGATCTGGTTCATGTCGAGTATGAGCTTGTTTTTTACGAATTCCACGGCGTAAACCTGCATATTGCCGAACGCAAGGTCGATTTCGTCGTCGCCGGCCATGATGACTTTCGCCGCCTTGTTGTATAACTGGAATGCCGCATCAGGTTCGACAAGCGTATAGTTAATGGTGATGTTATATTTGCTTTCGAGCAGTCTGTCACGCGTGTAAAGCGCGTCGTTAATCTGTTCGCCGTCCATCGACTCGCCGGGCGCCTGTCTGAGCGTCAGCGCGCCGTTTATTACGTTGGAAGTCCAGATATCAAAGCTCTCGCCCTCGTAATCGACGCTTTTCAGCGACGCAAGCACGCTCATAACGTCGGTCTCGGCAGCAGTAGTCTCGTCGGCTGACGGCAGGGAATCAGACGAAAGCGAGTTGCCATCGTTGTCAGATGCACACGCAAATAATGTGCCGATCGCAAGCACAAAGGCAAGCAGCAACGCTGCCGCCTTCAAGCAGTTTCTGTGCCACATATTCTATATCCTCCTGAAAAATCGGATTACTATTGTAAATATGATGTTATCACTGAGCGCATACTATGT
This sequence comes from Clostridia bacterium, assembly GCA_033808535.1. Classification (GTDB taxonomy): domain Bacteria; phylum Bacillota; class Clostridia; order Oscillospirales; family CAG-272; genus DTU078. Next base: position 3,800 of record JAPXNL010000042.1, on the reverse strand, counting down.
AAATATCAAAACCGGCACAGAATGTATCATTTTGTATGATTAGCTCTGCTTAAGTGTGGGGTTCACACCCGTCACCCGCTTGAATGCCCGGCTGAAATTGTTGGCATGGCTGTAACCCAGCCGGTCTGCGGTTTCCGCGACCGATAACCCTTCGATATAAAGCAGTCTTTGCGCTTCGCGAATGCGCACGAATTCCACATATTCGCGGAACCTGCAGCCGACAAGTTCCTTGAATTTGCTTGAAAACTGCGAGCGCGAATAGTTTGTCAGTTTCGCCACCGCGTCCAGCGTCAGACCTGATCCGATATTGTCCTCTATATACCGGCATATTTTCCCGATATTGAACTTCTCGTCGCCCGGTGCGACATGAGACAGCCCGCCGTAGCGCTCAAAATAGCCGAGTATCATTGATACGCATCCGCGCAGGCGCATCTCAAAGCCCGGCTGCATTTCCAAAAACTCCGTATATGCCAGATCAAGCAGTGTAAACACCTCGTCGCAGCACGGGAACGGGTATTTATACAGGTATGCAGGATTGTTGCGGTAATTGACATAGAGATTGAGATAACGCGAGTCGCTGTCACAGCCCGGCCGCTCTCCGATAAACTCATGTGTAAATTGAAGCACATAGGTTGTGCAGTCGACGCCCGGCAATTTGTATGAGGAATGAAGCTCATACGGGCGAATGAACATCAGATCTCCTCTGTTCATGCGATATCTGGTATGCCCGATGAAAAAATCGCAATACCCGTCTATAACGACTGCGATTTCATAATAGTCATGCCAGTGATAAAAGTAGCCGTCGAGCAGCACAACGGTTTTGGCAAGCACATCAAGTTTTACATCGCGTTCCTGATATATATTCACCTTGCGATCCCTCCGTCCGATTATAACGATTATAGCATAAAATACAGGTCAGGGCAACCGTCGGGCAGAGACAATTGATTTACTTATCGTAAAAAATGATATTTACACCATGGTCGCCCGATGATATAATTGCTCAACATAAAAGGTATAGACATCCAAAGTGAGGTAAAAAAGATGATAACGCTCGACGGAATCTGGTCGTTTTTCGCCGACATGGACCCGAAAGAAACAAAATACGGAGACATTCCCGGCGAAACCGGAAGCACTCTTAATGTTACGGCGAAAATCAGAGAGAGAGTATTCGCGGTACCGCTTGAGATTCCCGGAGAAGGCACATTGGTGCAAAAACCGAATATTGACCTGCCGGTCGATCTGCTTGACAGCGGTAAACTTGAGGTGACAGTCTCCACAAACGCCGAGTATGCGGAGGACGGAGTTGGCTCTGTCAAACTTTGTGGCGCACAGCTCGAACTTTATACGCCGGATGGGGTGACAATAGTTACTCCCGACGTAAAACTCGAGCCGGAAAAAGCCATCGGGCGCGACAGCAGCGGCAGTGAACGTAGTGTGAAGCTATCATTTACATTGTCGCAAGCTGCAGGACTTTACGGGGTGAGGCTTATCCCGGTTATGAGTGTCGGGGCAAAATCAATACCCGAAAAGAAGCGGCTTTATGTATCGCTCGACGGGCGCCAGTGGCACGGCACCGAAATTGACCGGTATGCCGACGGCGGCGAGCACGACATAGAGGTGGAGATCCCGGCTGACAAGCTGCACGCCGGAAATGTTTTCGTTATAGTGTCGTCGAACATCGACAGCCCGGGCAATATGGGCAGCGCCACGCTCGACCTCATCCATTTACGGGGCGGGGAATCCACAGGAGGGTGTTTTATCGGTAACAGCCCCATAAGCTGGAACGGGACACAGCACGAAGACCGGTGTCTGATGATATCGCTGCTCCTCAAAACGGCAGACGGCGGCGATGTAACGCTTGGCTACAGCGGCGGCTCGGGGCGATATACCTGTGTAATCGGCAGGTACATGGGCGGCGCCGATTTTTATCACCGTCAGGATTTTTCGGTGCCCGACGGCGAGTATATTTCAGCAAAGGTCGTCGTGCGCGCGCATGTGGGGGCTGATATACGCACGATAAACGAGAGCGCCGGCGCCGAAAGTTATACAAATTACCGGTTGCGCTCACATATATACGACCTTGGAGCGGGCGAACCCTGCCGTTCTGTCATAACGCTACCGTCAGCGCTTAACAGTGAAAGCTTTGCAAAACTTACTGTCCGCGCCGCGATGGCAGAGGTTATACCACGTTTTTCGCGAGTATGGGTGTCGGTCAACGGCGGGGCAAAACGCGCGGCATATGCGGCAGGCCAGTCGGGACGGCTGGGCGGAGGCTACTATGGGCTTGCCGATAAGCGCAACGATACGTTTGAGCTGGAGCTGCCCGTAAAACCCGTTGAGCTGGTCGCGGGCGACAATGTTTTTGAGTTTACCGCCGCCGATCCTGTCGGGGCGGGAAAGCTGCTGCTCTGCGGCAATACTGACGGCACACAGCCCGAGGCGAAGCTGACGGTATATACGCTGCCGGAAGGCGGTTTTACTGATGTGTCAGTTCCGGCGACATGGGAAACCTACGAGCCCGACGAGACGGGCAGGGGAAAGTACGTCGACTTTGACGGAGTGGGCTGGTACAGGCGCAATATCGGGCTAGAACTGGACGGCGACGGCTATCACATGCTGCGCTTCGGCGGCGTCGACTACTACTGCGAGGTTTGGTACGACGGCGTATTTTTAGGTTCGCATGAGGGCGGATACGACGAGTTTTCGTTTGATATCGAGCCGCTTTTGCCCGACTGTCCGCATTCCGGCGAGCTTGTCGTGCGAGTGACCGACCAGTCATTTGATATCCGAGACAGGATTTATATCAAAGAAACGCCCGCAGGATTTTTGCAGGACACAATCGGCATGAACTATGCAGGCATCTGGAAGTCTGTTATGCTCGATAAGGTTACCCCTTTAGCCGTCTGCGACCTGTTCCCGCTGCCAAATGTCAAAGCTGAAAAAGCCGAGCTGCGCATCAGGCTGAAAAACATCACCTCAAAGCCCTGCTATGTGACTCTGCATGCCAAGGTGACGGGTGACGATACAGAGCGAAAAGCTGATGTACTTGTCACAGTCGGAGCCTTCGACATTACGGAAACTTCAATCGAAATTGACATGCGCGGCTGCAGGCTGTGGGAGGCAGGCTCGCCATTTCTATACACGGCATCGGTCACAGCCGAATCGGACGGCGTGCAGATTTCGGGCGCGTCGGTGCGTTTCGGTATGAGGAGTCTTGAAACATCCGGGACCGAGGTGCTGTTCAACGGCAGCAGGCTCGTTTTGACCGGTGTGCTCGACTGGCTTTTCAATTTTGACATATTCTCGCCTGCCATATCGCCCGAACGCTTTCGCTCGGATCTGGAGAAAATGCGCGAAGCCGGGTTCAACGCGGTTAAATACTGCCTTGTCATTCCGCCGGAATATATGCTCGACATTCACGATGAAATGGGCATGTACGCCTATATCGAATACCCGATGTGGTATGAGCGCGAAACACCGGCGCTCTTTCGCCGGGCATATGAGCAGCTCCCGCGGCTTGTGTGCCAGAACCGCACGCATCCCAGCCTTGTGATGAGCGACTTCAACTGTGAGCTGCCCGATTTCAGCCCTGAAATGGACAGGCTGATGAAGTATATGGTTGAAGAGTCACAGCGGCTGGCTCCTAACCGGCTGTATCTGGACAACAGCTCATGTGGCACGCAGCGTTACGGCGAACTCACCGCCTGCCATCCGTATCATCAGCTCAACCGCTTTACAGATATTGCGGAGTTGCACGTTAAAAACCGCGGGCGTGTAAAGCCGATGGTGTTCGGTGAATA
>JAPXNL010000041.1:3426-15403 GCA_033808535.1 Clostridia bacterium | reverse complement strand
GGTTTACTCACCATTTACCATGATAGGTCATCTTCTTATGAATTGCTTTTCTTTTTTGTTAATTCTTTTCTTGCACTTGATATGATAATCCATCTGCCCAAAGAAAGGAAACCACCGTCATTCTGCGAATGACGGCAGAAACGGCTCTCAAGGCTTCGCAAGCATCCCCCGAGCCACCTCTGGGTGCCAGACCGTTCGTCCGCCGGACGCCACTGGCGGTGTCCGGCGGTACCCATATATAACTCAATATAAATGAGTCTGCATTGCCCCTTGCAAGTTAACGATTGTTAAAAAACGCCTCGAAGAAATATTAATAATGTGTAAAAAATAAAATATACCGAACATCACACTTGCATTCTGCGGTACATAGTGGTATAATCGGAATGTTGCAAAAAAACGGGCGGTCCGCTGCGTAGCTCTGCATGAACGTCCGATGATATTGTACCAGCCGGAATGCGGCCCGCTCTGCCGTGTTTCGGTTAACAAGTACAAGGAGGAAAGTCTGAAGTGGATCTGATTAAGACTTTGACAAACGAGCAGCTTAAACAGGACGTGCCCGCTCTCAACATCGGTGACAGCGTCCGTGTTCACAACAGGATTAAGGAAGGCTCGCGCGAGCGCGTGCAGGTTTTCGAGGGCACGATAATCGCCAAAAAAGGCGGCGGCATATCTGAAACCTTTACAGTCCGCCGTATTTCGTACGGTGTCGGCGTGGAGAAAACCTTCCCGATCCACAGCCCGAACGTCGAGAAAATTGAAGTCGTTCGTTCCGGTAAAGTTCGCCGCGCAAAGCTATACTACCTGCGTGGCCGTGTCGGTAAAAGGTCAAAGGTCAAGGCGCTGATTTCGATCGCCGGCGATACTGCCGACAATTCAGAAGAGTAAAAAAGAGAAGCCAGCCCCGCGGCAACTGTTCGGGTCCGGCTTTTTCTTTTTTTATGCCAATAATTACGGCGGGAGTTAACGGGTGCAACCGTAACTGCCCGCCGATTAATATTATGAAAACTGAGATTGCGTGCCTGCCGGCGAGTGTCTTGCATAGCCATATGCAATCCGGGTTTACAAACCGGCAGGCGTATCGTTAAGACTTGCGATTAGTACACGGAGTTTGAAAAAACAATATTTATAGTAACAGTTTGGGAAAGCGATGTTCAGAATTAACCTTCACTTGACTCCTCAAGCTCGTGCCACTTATCTATAATCTTGATAAGGTCATTGAGCGCCTTTGTGAGTGCCTTCTCGCGCTTTGCGTAGAATGAAGCAATATCGGAGGTTTGCTGAATACCGGTTAAATGAGCAGCCTTGCCGGTGATGCGCAGGAAGTTGTCGGGGAAGTTGGCGAGTCCGTAAAAGTCGCCGACATCGTAGACTCGGGAGGATATGATAATGTCGAGCATATCGGTCGATTCGACGTCGCGCGTGAATTTATCCTTAAGCACAACGTCATACAGTGCCGGGATAACAGTGTATCTCGACTCAGCGGAAAGCGCTTCAAGGATTACGCCCGTGCGGTCAAGGTCCTGGGAGGTAATCGGTACTGAGATGAGGTTTGTTCCGAACACGGAAACCGCGCAGCCGTAATTTTCCTGGGAGGCTTTATATTTCGGGACAGGCAGAATACCGAAGTCGGTTTCCATATTGCGCAGCTGGACAGCGGTGTTGAGCTGCTTGAATAAAAACAGTCCCTGATTGTCGGAGAACATATCGACGGGACTCTTTATGCTGTCGTTGAAGCTGGCATTATAGGTCAGCGTCTCGTCATACATGATGTTTTCAAGATAATACTTAATCATCGTGAAGTTATATTCATTTGCAAATGAGAGCTGCGGATAGCCTTCGGCATCTTTGGTTATATGCCGCCCGCCGCCGCCGTTGAACAGCATGAAGACGGGGTCATCATCGCAAACCAGTCCGAATACGTCGTTTTGGTCGTATACGGAGTCGCCGTTTATGTCCTGCGATACCTTTTTGCCAAGCTCGATGACCTTGTCAAATACCCACTCGTTGTTGTATACAAGCTCGTAGAGATTGCCGAGCGAATAATCCTCCGCAAGCTGCTTGTTGAAATAGACGCAGGAAGTCACGCCCTTGTCAAGCAGCGTCAGGTCGGATACTCCGAACGGCATATAGCCGACAAGTGTGAATGATTCGGTGGCGTTCTGGTCCCACCATGGCTTATCGAAACCAAGATTAGGCACATTCAAAAGGTTGTAGAAAACATTCTGGTTATAAAGACGCGGAATGTCGTGTCCCATGGAGAGCAGTACATCCGCAAAATCATCACCGGCTCTTACGTTTTTGGTGACGTTTGTTTCATAATCAATGTAAAAATCGTATGTGCAGGTGATTTTAACGTCGTATTTATTCTCGATGACCAGATTGCGGTTGTAAACGGCATCGTTTATTATCTCGCCGTCAAGCTCCTCTGTGGCAATGTCCAGCCATGTGCGCCATTCTTCAATAAGCCACGAATAAAAGCGATAATTATAACCGTCGTATTTAACCTCGGGCAGATTGGGATAAATTCGCGTTTCCTCTTCGGCAATCGCCTCGCCTGCTGCGGTGGTCTCTGATGCGGTGTCCGGCTCATCCGCATCGCCGCAGCTGGCAGCGAGAGAAATCAGTATCAAACCTGACAGTATTGCTGCTAATATTCGGTTGCACATTTTATCATCCTCCTGTCTCAACCTGACAAATATTTTTATATCATAACACAACAATGTTTGCAATATTCACAGAGTTTTTTTTCGAAATGTTTACAAAGCGATTATTTGGACTATGTTTTACTGGCGCAAGTTCAAAATATTAACAAAATGTATTTGACATAATCAAAAATAAAATGTACAATAAGCGGTGAATGTAATATATGCGCGTACCGCAGCCACGGTCGCGCCGACACATATTAACGATGGGTATCGGAGGTCAGAGATACAGGATATGGAAAAGGCAAAACTCGAACAGCTGAAGCGCGTAGCCAAAAACATCAGATTGGGCGCGGTGCAGGCTGTTTACAGCGCATCGTCGGGTCATCCGGGCGGTTCGCTCTCGATCGCGGATGTGCTGGCTTATCTTTATTTCGAGGAAATGAATATAGATCCTGCCGACCCCCAAAAGGCTGACCGCGACAGGCTTGTGCTTTCAAAGGGACACACGACTCCCGGCCTTTACGCGGCGCTTGCGGAACGCGGATATTTCCCGAAGGAAACGCTTACCACTTTCCGTCAGATTGACAGCAACCTTCAGGGCCACCCTGACATGAAGGGCACTCCCGGCGTCGATATGACGACCGGCTCACTCGGTCTTGGATTTTCGGCAGCCTGCGGCATGGCGCTCGGCTCCCGTTTGAAGGGGTACAATAACCGCGTGTACGCGATACTGGGCGACGGCGAAATCGAGGAAGGTCAGATCTGGGAAGCGGCGATGTTCGCGCGTCACTATAAGCTGGACAACCTGACCGCGTTTGTCGATTTCAACGGACTGCAGATTGACGGCAAGGTCACCGAAGTTATCAACCCCACTCCGATCCCCGAGAAGTTTGCAGCGTTCGGGTGGAATGTGCTTGAAATCGACGGCCATGACTTTGATGCAATCGAAGGCGCGGTCAATACCGCAAAGGAATGCAAGGGCAAGCCAACGGTTATAGTATGCCACACTGTGAAGGGCAAAGGCGTATCGTTTATGGAAAACGAAGCGAAATGGCACGGCTCCGCCCCGAATAAAGAGCAGTACGAGCAGGCGATAGCCGAGCTTTCGGCGCTTTAAACGGCTTACCCGACCGAAATAAAACATAAGCGAAAAGGAAAAAAGCGATATGGAATATAAAATTGGCGATAAAGTTGCCACGCGCGAGGCGTACGGCGATGCGCTTGTAGAGTTCGGCGCACTGTATCCGAATGTAGTTGTGTTCGACGCGGACCTTGCCGAGGCTACGAAGACTATCAAATTCAAAAAAGCCTATCCCGACCGCTTCTTCGATTGCGGCATAGCCGAAGCAAACATGATTTCAGTTGCAGCCGGCGTTTCAACAACCGGACTGATACCTTTTGCATCGTCATTTGCGATGTTCACGGCAGGCCGTGCATTCGAGCCTATCCGCAACTCGATAGGCTATCCCCACCTCAACGTGAAAATCGGCGCGACTCACGCCGGCATAACCGTCGGCGAGGACGGCGCCACGCACCAGTGCCTTGAAGATATAGGCACGATGCGCCTGATCCCGGGCATGACGGTTTTAAACCCCGCCGATGCGGTTGAGGCGCGCGCGGCAGTCGAAGCGGCAATTAAAATTAACGGCCCGGTTTATATCCGCTTCGGAAGACTCGCAGTGCCGGTAATCTTTGACCAGTCGGCGTATAAGATGGAGGTAGGTCGCGGCATAATACTTGCCGGGGGCCGCGACGTCGCTATTATTGCGACGGGCATTATGACGGCTTTGGCGCTTGAAGCGCGCGAGCTGCTCGCTTCGGACGGCATCGACGCTGCGGTAGTGAATATCCACACAATCAAGCCGATCGACCGTGAGCTTATAACCGCCATGGCGCAAAAAACCGGCGCAATTGTTACAGCCGAAGAGCATAATATTATTGGCGGTCTGGGCGATGCTGTGTCGGAAGTTACATGCGAAACCTGCCCCGTGCCGGTTATGCGGGTAGGTGTGGAAGATAAATTCGGACGCAGCGGAAAGGTTCCGCCGCTGCTTGAATATTATGGGCTTACGCCCGCAAAGATCGCCGAGAAAGCGAAAGCGGCGGTTGCGCTAAAAAGTAACCGCGCATAATGGCGTCACGCCGGGCGGCGATCGCCATGCCCGGCGGCCTGCTGGTAAAAAAACGGAGGTATAATTAAAATGGCGGAAACGGAAATTACAATCACAAAAGACAATTTTGCCGAAACCGTTGCCGGTGTACCTGCGGAAACGCCGGTCCTGGTGGATTTCTGGGCGCCGTGGTGCGGACCTTGCCGCATGCTGGCTCCGATTGTTGCCGAGCTTGCGGAGGAGGCAAACGGACGCTATATAGTCGGCAAGGTAAACGTCGACGAAGAGGAAGAACTTGCGGTAAAATACGGCATAATGAACATCCCGACACTGATAGTGTTCCGCGCGGGAGAGCCTGTTAAAAAATCCGTCGGCCTGATAAGCAAAGCCGACGCACTGAAACTGCTGGGAATCGAACCAGCAGAGTAAACAAAGCGAATATAATGAGCCGAAGAGGCGCGTTTAACGCGCCTTTTCTGTAGCGCAATTTTACATAATATAATTGACGATTTTCCGCATAATATAAGCGTAAGCGCCGGATTTGCGCGCTTTGCACCCAAAAATACAATGAACGGCTGACATAAATAAATGCAAAGTTATTATAAAACAATTCGCGGCAGCGTGATGCTGGTTATCGCTGCGATGATCTGGGGCGCCGCCTTTGTTGCTCAAAGCGTCGGCATGGACTACATGCAGCCCATTACATTTAACACAGTTCGCTGTCTGATAGGAGGCGTTGTGCTGCTACCGGTTTTGGCAGTTTTCAGAAAAAGGCAAAAAGAAAATAAACAGGCGTCACAGGCACCGAAAGGTTCGGACCCCTCGCTCGGCGCTGCTGTCGCAAAAGTAGCCGATATTTCTGAGGCGGAGACTTCCGCCGAGATATACGCCGCACCACCTGCAAAACTTGCCTCAATGGAAGACACGGAAGAAGAAGCCGCAAAAAAACGCGCACGCCGCGACCTGTGGCTGGGCGGCATACTTTGCGGAGCGGTTATGTTCCTCGCCACCACGATTCAGCAGTTCGGACTGCTTTATACATCTGCAGGCAAGGCGGGATTCATCACTACGCTTTACATCGTCATCGTGCCGGTGATGGGACTGTTCTTCGGGCGACGCGCGCCGTTTACGGTATGGGTCAGCGCGGTGATAGCACTGCTCGGGCTTTACCTGCTGAGCGTTCGGGGCGACTTCACAATCAGCCCGGGCGATTTTCTGATACTATTGTGCGCGTTCTGCTTTTCAACGCATATAATGTTGGTCTCCTATTTTTCACCGCGCTGCGACGGAGTTGCGCTGTCCTGCATACAGTTCTTTGTCGCGGGTTTTCTGGGGCTGCTGCCGATGTTCATGCTGGAGCAGCCGACGGTGTCGGCGCTTCTGTCCGGCTGGCTGCCAATCCTTTACACAGGTGCTATGTCGAGCGGTGTTGCCTATACACTGCAAATCATAGCGCAGAAAGATGTCAACGAAACCGTTGCTTCGGTGCTGATGAGCCTTGAATCGGTATTTTCAGTGCTGACAGGGTGGCTGGTGCTGGACGAGAGGCTGAATTCCTCTGAGATAATCGGCTGCGCGCTGATTTTTACCGCGGTTCTGCTCGCACAGCTGCCGCCCACACGGCTGAAGATGCCATGGAGTAAGGCAAATAACTAAATACATCAACGTATTTCGCCCGATCGTCTGAAAACTGCGGTCGGGCGTGTTTTATTCCGTAAGTGAATTTCGCATTTATTTTAAATTATATAACTATACTTTACAAATCAAATGATTACATATATAATAGTCTAAATCGCGTTTATTATGTTTTATGTATCATGCGGGAGGGGATTTTGGTGCGATGCTACGAAATGAGATAAAATATGTTCTGACCGGGGCGCAGGCACTGCTTATAGCCTCAAGGATACGCGGTCTGCTTGTCCCCGACCCGCACATGACCAGCCCCGATGGCTATATTGTCTCAAGCCTCTACTTTGACGACGGCGCCGACTCGTCGTATTACGAAAAACTGGCGGGAGCGGAGCACCGAAAGAAATATCGCATCAGGCTTTACAACTTCGATACAGGGCTTATAATGCTCGAGCGCAAAATCAAGACGGGCGGCAAGATTGAAAAGCATTCGGCCAAAATCAGCGCCGCAACATTTGAACGACTCATACAAGGTGATTTCAGCGCGCTTGCAGGCGAAAGCTCAGAGCTTGCCCGTGAAGTGCTTGCATACGCATACGCGCGCCGGCTCGCGCCGAAAGTTGTGGTTACATATAAGCGCGAGGCATACACCCATCCGCTGTCGAACACACGGATAACATTTGACAAGTTCGTCGACGCGGGTTGGAGCCCGGAGCGCATGACGGGCAGCGGCGACTATGCATACGCTTTCCCGTCGCCGGGACTGGGCGAGGCCGGAGCGGTTATTATGGAGATAAAATACGACAAGTATCTGCCGAAAGCAATATCGGCGGCGATATCGCACAGCGGACCGCAGCTTGCCGCATCAAAATATGTAATCTGCCGCGACAAGCTCTCGATGCTCGGCAAAGCATATCGTGCTTAGAGCTAAACCGAACATAAAATAAGTCAGGAGCGTTTTACCCGATATGACACTGAAAAGCCTTATTCAAACTTTCAAGGACAGCATTGCGCAGGCGAACCTGCTGATGGAGCTGACGACCGAATACATAATAGTCTGCCTGTCCGTGGCGCTTGCCTGTGCGGCGATAATTTATCTTGTATATTTCTTTTTCTACCGCGGCGCGTGCTACAGCGACAATTTTGCCGTGCTGCTTGTTATGACAACGCTCGTTACCGCAATGGTAATCGTCACGATTTCGGCAAACATAGTGCTCTCGCTCGGCATGGTGGGCGCGCTGTCGATAGTCAGGTTCCGTGCAGCGGTCAAAGACCCGCTTGATGTCGGCTATCTGTTCTGGGGCATTGCCGCCGGGCTGACCTGCGGCGCGGGTCTCTACCTTTTTGCGCTGACCGGCACGATTTTTATCGCGGTGATATACATACTTATGATGTTTATCCGCGGCAGAGTCACATCATATCTGCTTGTCATCCGGTTTGCCGACTCTGCCAAAGCGGCAGTCGATGAAGTATTGAAGGGTATAAAATACAGACGTAAGGGCAGCACAAAAACCGCTGATGAAACTGAGCTTACGCTGCAGCTCAAGCTGCCTAAAACTCAAAGCGACCTGGCCGACCGGCTGGCAGCCATAGACGGAGTGGCATCGGCTATACTTGTCGAGTATACGGGTGATATATAATTGAAAGCATACTCATCTGCTGACAGGCAAAATGGCATCTTTGCTGCCGTGCGGAATTTCTTCGCGGGGCGGAGTATAAAAGCGGCGGTGTCGTGGGCGCAAAAAAGCAAGTCGCGGCTCGCGGTTGTAATCGCGCTGCCTGTGCTGCTTGCGCTGTTTGTTGCACTGTCTTTTGCCGCGGACGGTTATTTGCCGGAGGATGCACAGCCGGACGAGGCGATAAGCGTCGGCGCGTTCGCCGGCGGATACGAAGCCATAGTCGCGGAGCTTGCGGCAAAGCAGGCTGCGGCTGAGGCTGGCACTGAGCTGCAGGCTGTGCCGGCGGAGGATGAAATAAAGTTTTCGCTTGATAGCGGCGGACGCTGCTTTTTCGATACCGCGCAGACGCTTGAGATAACCTCCGACCGCCCGGCGCAGATATACTATACCACAAACGGAGCGACGCCCGACAATGTCGGAGGCACGCTTTACACCGGACCGATAACGCTCGAGTGCGTTGAAAACGTCAATGTCTATAACTTTTCGGTAATCGCATATTATGAGGACGGCACAACCTCTAATATACACTACCGTTCGTATTTTGTCGGGCGCAACGCGACCACCAAATACGACACGCTGGTGTTTTCGCTGACCTCCGACCCGAAAAACCTGACCTCGCGAAAGACCGGCATATTCAACGCCCAGAATATATGGAATCACGGCAGGGCATGGGAACGCGATGTAAATGTTCAATGTTTCACGCCTGACGGCAAGCTGCTGTTTGAGCAGAACGCGGGCGTTCGCCTGTTCGGCGCGTATTCGCGCACGATGTCGCTCAAGCCGATGCGGCTGATTGCGCGCAAGGTTTACGATGCACAAAACCGCTTTGAGTATGATTTTTTCGGCAACCTGTACGCCATGGACGGGACGAAAATAGAGACCTTCCAGCAGCTTGTGCTGCGCAACGCGGGCAATGATTTCGGCACCGCATTCATGCGCGACGAAGTCGTGCATACGCTGATGGCGCAGCAGGGATTTCCATTCACCGAAGCTGTGCGGCCCTGTATTGCCTATGTAAACGGAGAATTATACGGCTTTTACTGGATACATGAGCCGTATAAGGATTCGTTTTTCGAGGAGCGCTACGGCAGCTACAATTACCAGGGCGCGTTTGTGGTGCTCGACGGGCCGGAGCGCGCGAAGGGCACATACGACATGGATTACGACTATCTGAACCCGCGCGCCGATTACCGTAAAATGTATGCCTATTCAAAAGAGGATCTGACGGACGACGCGATATACGCGGAGCTGTGCGCCCGGCTCGACGTGGAAAGCTATCTTTGGATGAATGCGTCGATGGCGTATGTAGACAACGGAGACTGGCCGCAGAACAACAACCGCGCTTTCAAATATTTCGCCGCGGAGGGCGAGGACTTCTCCGACATCTACGGCATGGACGGAAAGTGGTATTTCATTCCGCATGATACCGACTGGGCGTTTTTCGCCGACGTTAACGCGAACACGCTTGAACGCAACTATAACAAGAGAGAAATCCAGTACAGCCCGCTGTTTGCCGCACTGATGCAGCGCCCCGACTGCCGCCGCACGTTTGTTACATATATGCTCGACCTGATGAACGGCGCGTTTACGCCCGAAAACGCGGAGAAAACCGTGCAGTCGATAATAGACTCGATACGCAACTCGGTCAACATCATGCACGCCGAGAGCAGATACTCGCCTGCCGGCAGCGATAATGCGTCGTTTGATCGTCGCGCGCCGCGGATTATCGATTACCTGAAGCAGCGCGCGTCGGTTATGAGACAGCATTTAAGCGATAAATACAACCTCGGCGCTCATTATAAACTGACGCTCAGTCTGCCCGACGGCGGCGCGGCTTATGTGAACACGCTGTATGTAAACGGCGACTTCACCGGTACATATTACGAAAACTACACAACCATCCTCAAGCCTGTCATACCGCCGGGCAAGGCATTTTCCTGCTGGTTGGTGAATGGCACGGAGTATGCGGCAGAAGAACTGGTCATCGACTCGACAATGGTTCATCAGGCGAAAGTGACCGTTGAAATGCGCCTGAAGGACCCCGCGAAGCCGGAGCTGTCTATCGCAGAGGTGTCTGTGTGCGGCGAAGGCGATTATGTGATACTTATAAACAACACCACCGCGACAGTGTCGACACTCGGTTACTCGCTGACCGACGATCCGGCAGAGCCGACCAAATATCTTATGCCTGTCATGCACATTGCGCCCGGCGAAACCGTGATAATATACTGCAAGAGCCGCGATTCCGCGCAGGTATTGCGCAGCATGGTTGCGGGCTTCGCGCTCAAGGACGGCGAAACACTCACGCTGTCCCGCAAGGACCCGAAAACCGGAGATATCATCGTGCTCGACAGCGTGAAGCTGCCGCAGCTCAAAGAGGGCAATGTGTTCCGGCGCAGCTTAGTCACGGGCGTATTCTTCGAGGTGTCGCCCGAAACCGAGGGCACCGGCGGAGTTGAGGTCAACCCGCTCCAAAAATAGAAGTTTTTTGAGAATTGCAGCGAAGACATTCTACGCGCAATCACACTGTTGCAAAAAACTGACTGCCAGCAAATTTAACCGTCAGCGATACCACAGGACGTCATTGGGCTTCCGGCGGTGTCTCAAACGGTTAGAGATCCTATCCGTCGGTTTAGCAGACTGTGCGCAGTCTTGCGGATTGATGCACAGACAGCCTGCGCTCAGCCAAGCTCGATGCATTTTGTAGCAATGTTCTCGCGGAACGCGCGGTCGTGCTCGACAAACAGCAGCGTCGGAGTGAATTCGAGTATAAGCTCCTCAATCATCAGCCGCGACATCAAATCGATGTAGTTGAGCGGTTCATCCCATATATAAAGGTGCGCGGACTCGCAGAGCGATCTTGCGAGCGCCACCTTTTTCTTTTGCCCGGCGCTGTACGACGACAGGTCGCGGTCAAACGCCTCGCGCGGGAAATCGAGCTTGCGCAGTATCGAGCGCATCAGAGTGCGATTGACGCCGTAACGGTCGGCATAATCGTCGAGGCTGCCGGTCAGCTCGGACACATCCTGCTGAAGATATGAGATTTTAAGTCCCGACGCCGTATAAACATCGCCCGAGTGGGGGATGATTTCGCCCAGTATCAACTTTATAATGCTGCTTTTCCCGCTGCCGTTCGGACCACGCAGCGCGATGCGGTCGCCGCGGTTTATTGTAAAGGTTAGATCAGAGCAGATTTCACCGCTGCCGTAGTCGATTGCAACGTCGCGCAGCTCCGCCAGCCGGTTGGAATGATAGCGCAGCGGGTGTAGCTTGAGCTCCTCGCGCTCCTCCACATCGCGCAGCAAATTTGATTTTTCATTTATTGCTTCCGACTGCCTGCGTTCGATGCTTTTGCGCCGTTTTTGCAGCTTGCGCGACTTCTCGCCGAAATACGGGCGCGCGCCGATTGATTTTTCGCGTTCATGCGGGTCAAATCCGATTTTCTGGGATTCGGCTTTGTAAGCCCAGTGCTCCGTCCTGCGGGCGGCTTCCTCAAGGCGGCGGATTTCTTTTTTCAGTCGCTCGTTCTGTTCCATTTCAAACGCATCGCGCAGTTCTTTGTTGCGGTACCATGACGAAAACCCGCCCGACTGGATTTCCGCACCGGTTTTGTTAAGCGCAAGTATGTGGTCGACGCACGCGTCGAGAAACGCGCGGTCATGCGATACCAAAATAAAGCCGCTCTTCGAGCGCAGATAACCGGCAACTGTTTCGCGGGCTGGTTCGTCCAGATGATTTGTAGGCTCATCGATGAGCAAAAACGCGTTTTCGCGTGAGAAAAGCGCGGCGAGCAATGCCTTTGTCCGCTCGCCCGGCGAGGGGGTATAAATATCTTTTTTGGTCACTGTTGACATAGATTTATATAAATATAACTGCGTCTGGATGGGTAAGAATCAGCCTATTACCTTATCTT
>JAPXNL010000041.1:0-3416 GCA_033808535.1 Clostridia bacterium | reverse complement strand
GGCTAATATAGCCTGTTTTTAATTTTAATACACACCTCCGGCGAGAGCGTGCAAAACGGGCGGTCTGCCGCGTCGTCTCGCACGCCGAGTTGCGTCAGCTCGCGCTGCAGCCGCCAGTCCTTCGCACCACCGATGGCGCGAAGTGCCTCCAGTGCCGGAAGCGATTCGTCGGGCACCTCGGGAGGGAAGTATTCGAATTCAACACTTTCAATAATCTTTCCGCTGTATTCAAGTTCGCCCGAAAGCAGCCGGAGGAGCGTGGTCTTGCCGCGCCCGTTCCGCCCGACAAGTCCGAGCCGCCAGTCGGAATCAAGCTCCAGCGACAGATTTTCAAACACATTAACCGGCGAGCCGTCGTAGCCGAATGTTAGATTGACAATTTTTATCAGTGACATAATGTACTCCCTTAAAAAGTCAAAATAAAAAAGCAAAAATAGTCCGACTCCCGCCGAATAATAATTTTGGACGCAAAAAAGCGCGGATACGCAAAATTATCCAGCAAAAGCGGGACAATTCCGACGCACCGAAACAAAACCCGGTTATCTCCGGATTATAGTTTATCGGCTGGTGTCGGAATTGTTATTTGCGCATCCGCGATTCTCCGTATTTCAGACCGGGACTGTGTCCCCTTAATATTTATATTATATCACTGTTTTTGCTGCCTGTCAATATCGGCGCGTTCTGTGAGCCAGTCGCAGGCGCGCGCTATGCCCCCAACTTCGTCAATCAGCCCTGCTTCCACAGCCTCATAGCCGTTTAAGACAGTGCCGAGATCTGTGGCAATTTCGTCGGTCTTGAACATATATTCCCGCAGTTTTTCAACAGATACTCTGGAGTGATCCGCGATGAACCGGATAATTCTGTCCTGCATCTTGTTCAGATAGTCATATGCCTGCTGCGCGCCGAGCACCAGCCCGTTTATGCGCACCGGGTGCAGTGTCATCGTCGCCGAGGGCACGATAAACGAGCGGTCGGCAGATACTGCAAGCGGTACGCCAATTGAGTGCCCGCCGCCGATGACAAGCGATGCGGTGGGCTTTCGCATGCTTGCGATCAGCTCCGACAGCGCAAGGCCGGCCTCGACATCACCGCCGGCAGTGTTGAGTATAATCAGCACAGCGCCGATATTGTCGTCTTCGTCAACGGCAAAAAGCTGGGGTATAAGATGCTCGTATTTGGTGGTTTTGGTTCCACTGCCGAGGATATAGTGGCCTTCGATCTGCCCGATTATCGTTATGCAGTGAACTGTTATGCCCCTGCTGCGTACGGTAACAGACCCGTCGCACGGCGGGGCGCTGAAAGAGCGTGAGTTTTCTTCGCGTGTATTTTCCTGGTCGTTTACCGTGTCGTTTGCCGCTATATTTAAAGTGTCCTTCATGTATTCGCTCCTTGTTTATCGAATATTCATGTTTAGGCATATAAATCTTAAAATAAAAAGCTTATACTCGTATTGTGGATGATAACAGAATAAATATGCAAAGAGCAAGGAGTTTTTACATAATGGACAACAAAGTGCTGGTCGAAACCTCTGCACGTCATGTGCACGTTACCGCGGAGCAGGTGGAAATCTTGTTCGGAAAAGGCGCAACGCTTACAAATAAAAAGAATCTGAGCCAGCCCGGACAGTATGCGTGCGAGGAGCGCGTAACGGTCGTCGGGCCGAAAAATCAGATCGCCGGCGTTTCGATTCTCGGGCCGGCTCGTTCCGCCGCTCAGGTAGAGGTGTCGATGACGGACGCCCGTACGCTTGGAATCACAGCACCCGTGCGTGAAAGCGGAGATATCGCCGGCACTCCCGGCTGCAAGTTGGTCGGCCCGTGCGGAGAGGTAACACTCGACGAGGGCGTTATTGTCGCAAAGCGTCATATACATATGACTCCGGAGGACGCAGAGCGGATGGGTCTGTCGGATAAGCAGATTGTTTCGGTCAAACTGAATACTCCCGACCGTTCACTCACCTTCGGCGACGTGGTTGTGCGTGTCAGCCCCAAGTTTGCGCTCGCCATGCACATAGATACTGACGAGTCGAACGCTGCCTGCGCCGGCGGTACTGTTTACGGCGAAATAATCGCGTAAAAATTAGTCGTCAGCGCGATCCGGCTGCTTCTCGATAATATCAGCAAAATAAAACCGGGCTTGTCGCAAAGCCCGGTATTTTTTATTCCGGCATCACAGCGTATTGTCATGGGGTGTGAGCAGACTCTGAGCGCGGCCCACGACGTTGTGCTCAATCGGTTTCCATGTGACGCGCGCAAAGAACGCGGCAAACGAGATTGGTATATAGGTGAACATATAAAAGGGGAAGGTCAGCGTATAAAACAGCTTTTTTGGTGCCGCTGCGCGGATGTGCTTCCATTCGGATATGGTTGTGATTAGTCCTATTGCAAACAGCGTGAGATACGCGCAGACAGCGTTTTCGAGCAGCGACATCACGCCGATCATAATATCGTCGCCCAATAGTGCGGCGGCGACAGCTATTGTCACATTTGCCGCTATTCCGACAATCGAGAGCAGCATCGCAGGCATGGTCGACATCGTCATGTCAAAGCAGGCAAAGTTGCCGTGCAGCATCCCAAAAAACAACCGTTTCCCGAAACGGCGGTACATCTGCAGGTACCCCTTTGCCCAGCGCATTCGCTGGCGCCACGACTGTGTAAACTTCACCGGCTGTTCGTCGTAAAACTCTGCGTCGGGGCAGAAACCGATCTGCTCGCCGTCGAGGATCTGGTCCGCTGTAAATTCAATGTCCTCACAGAGCGAGTGGTATGGCCAGCCGCTTATTTTATGCCTGATTCTCCGGCTGAACATAAAACCCGTGCCCGACACGACACAGCTTGTCCCGAGCAGGCTGCGCGGGTGGTTAAGATATCGCGTTTCGCGCAGGAAATTAAGCCCGTACCCGGCGGAAATCCAGTTGTCGGCATAGTTTTTTGTGTTGCGATAGCTGGTTATGATATCGCAGCCGCCCGCCTCAAAGGTTTCGTTTATCCGCTCGATATAGTCGGGCATCAGCAGGTTGTCCGCATCGAATACCATATACCCGTCAAATATGTCGCCGTAGTCTTTATCGATATGCTCAAGCAGCTCGTCCAGCGCATATCCTTTGCCGATACGCTTGGTATTGAAGCGTTCGTATACAACTGCTCCGTGAGCGCGGGCGGTGTCCGCAGTCGAGTCCGTGCAGTTGTCGGCAAGTACAAATGTTGTGACAAGCTCAGCAGGATAAGTCTGCGCCTCAATGCTGTCCAGCAGCTCGCCGATCACCGCCTCCTCATTTCTCGCGCAGATCAGCACCGCATAGCGATGACGGGGTGACAGATCAGCGCGCTTTTTGCCTCTCATTTTGCCGGTCAAACGCGAGATCAGCGACACAGGGATAAACATGAACTGATATGAATAACATATCACTAGGATCA
>JAPXNL010000040.1:0-15682 GCA_033808535.1 Clostridia bacterium | reverse complement strand
GTGGTGCACCGAGCAGCTTTTCTTCGACGGAGCCCATCCCGAGCGTTATGACATTCCGCAGAATCGACTCTATGCCCGCGTCGGCACATTCGAGAAGGTTGAGCGCGCCTTCCGCGGCTTTGCGCTCCAAAGCAAGTGAAGCCGCGACGGCATCGCGGTCAAAGTCAGGTCTTGACTCTTCCGCCTGCAGGCTGTCGGTTTTGCCGTCCGGCGTCGCACTGTAAAGAAAAGGGTTGAAAGCGGCATTTTTTTTATCTTTTTCGAGGTCGGCGACAGCGTCGGCAATATATACCCAGCGCCCGATCCGCCTGCCGAGCTCAGAGGCCACACGCGCGTCGCGATCCTCCAGCCCGTACGCAAATATCAGGGCGGTCACCGCTCCCGCAAGCTCGGCAAGATTGTCCACCGATGCCCGTCCCGACCCGCGCGCCTGTCGCTCGGCTGCATAAAGTTTATCCAGTCGTGCTGAAATCTCTCCGTCGAGCTCTGCCATGCCTGCCTTGCGCCGCAGCCGTTTCGCTTCCGGCAACAGCAGCCGCCGGGAGATGCCGCCCTCGTCGGCGACATCGTCGGCCACCTTATGATATGCCAGCAATGCGCCGACCGAAGCCGAATAGCGCAGCGCTTCGCACTGCTCCAGCATGGGACGCTTTTTAAAAGGGTGAAAAACGCAGCGCCGGTTTGAGAATCGCGTCTCCTCGCCCGTCGCGGCAAGCCTGACAAGCGCGAGGAACGCCGCGTCATACGACAGAGCAAGCGTGGAGTCGGCACAAATATGCCGTTTCATGCACCTGCACAGGCCGCAGTAAACAGCCCGCCAGCACTCGTGCTCGCAGACCCTCAGCTGCGGCACAAACGGTTTTATATAACCGAACATTTCATGTGTTTTTCATTATAACACTTTCTATAACATCCGCGACATTCTCGGCCTCGTCGCAGCAATTCTCCAGTGCGCCGAAAATATCCTTCCAGATAAGCAGTTCTGCGGCGTTGGAGGTGTCGCGGAACAGCCTGTGCATGGCGTCGATATAGTATTTGTCGGCAACTTCCTCCAGCCGGTTGATTTCAACTATATGATGTTTCAGCGTTGTGGACTTTCGGAAATTATGAAACTCGCCAGTGGCGGCTTTGAGCGTCTCGACGCACTTGACGACCGTTTCGGCAAAAGGAATGACCTCCGAGCGCAGTCTGGTCACGTTGTACATATGAATGACTTTAAGAACGTCTTCAAGCGCGTCGGTAACGTCGTCGACCTCCTGCGCGATCTGAAAAATATCACCGCTGTCGATAGGGGTGATAAACTCGCGTAGCAGCTTTTCCATGAGATCGTGTTTTTTAAGGTCGGCGGCATGCTCAATGCTGTGCAGGTGATTTGCCGCATCATCCAGCTTTGAGGCATCGAATTCGGACAGTGTTTTATAAAGCGCACGTGCTGCCTCGACAGAATAGCCGACCAGCCCGTCTATCATCTGAAAATAGTCAGTATTGCTTTTTGCCATTTGCTTTTATAATCTCCTTTATGTATATGCCATCTGTTTACCAGGCGGCAGCTCAGAATATCGCTATAAACAGCCTGGCGATAAGAAACCCTATCAGACCGCAGCCCGGGAAGGTGAGAATCCATGTGAGCACCATTTCGCGCACTATGCCCCAGTTGACGCTGGAGAGCCGTTTGGCAGCGCCGACTCCCATGATGGCGGCTGTTTTTGTGTGCGTCGTGCTGACAGGTATTCCGCCCATGCTCGACATAAGCAGACAAAGCGCACCTGCAAGATCCGCGGAAAAACCCTGGTAAACCTCAAGCTTGACCATGTCCATGCCCACAGCTTTAATGATGCGGTAACCGCCTATCGAGGTGCCGAGCGCCATCACGAGCGAGCACAAGATCATCAGCCAGATCGGAATTTCAAACTCGGGAGAGCCTGTTTTGCCCGACGAAAGCCACATGCCGAGCAGAAACACGCCGATGAACTTCTGCCCGTCCTGTGCGCCGTGCATAAAAGCCATCATCGCCGCGCCGGTGATCTGAGCGCCGCGGAAAAACGGACGGGTATGCCTGCGGTCGGCGCGCCTGAAAAGCAGGCCGATAAGCTTTACAATTATAAAGCCCAGAGCAAATCCGACGAGCGTGGATATAGCCAGACCATACAGAACCTTTGCCCATTCGCTGCCGTTGATGCCATGTATACCGCCGGAAATTGCAATCGCCGCGCCGGATAGTCCGGCGATCAGCGCGTGGCTTTCAGAGGTCGGTATGCCGAAATACCACGCCGCGGTGGCCCAGATGACAATGGCAACCAGCGCCGCACAAAGCGCGATGAGCGCTTCATCGGCTCTGTCGCCGAAATCGACCATGTTGGATATAGTGACCGCGACCTTCGGGGTTATAATCGTCATTGCGAAAACGCCTAAAAAATTAAACACCGAAGCGAGAATAATTGCGTTTCGGGGCTTGATAACACGGGTGGAAATAGCCGTGGCGATAGCGTTGGGCGCGTCCGTCCAACCGTTTACAAGCACCACAGCCAGAGTTAGCACGCAGGTTATGAAAAGCGGCAAGCTGGAAAATGCATTAGTAAAGAAATCCTGCAAAGAATATGTCAAATCAGACCTCCGCCAAACGGGTATTATAAGCATGCTGCAGCACATCAATCACCATATATTATAATGTATTTTTGACTGCTTGTCCACTCCCGAAACTAAATCTTACAATTTATACACATAATTTTAACCGAGGCAGGTTTTGCAGCGTATCAAGGCTGTCGCGCCCTGCCGGTTTTTACCTTTTTCGCGTTTATTGTCCCCACGATATAAAAAGTGAAATTTTCGCCCGCAAAAAAATCCCGATGACTCTTGACAGGGGCTGAATTTTGTGTTATTATATACAGCGTCGGCGCGAAGGCCCGGGAATCTGCGGGCGTGGCGGAATTGGCAGACGCTCCGGATTTAGGATCCGGCGGGAAACCGTGCAGGTTCAAGTCCTGTCGCCCGTACCATTATGGGGGTATAGCTCAGCTGGGAGAGCGCTTGAATGGCATTCAAGAGGTCAGCGGTTCGATCCCGCTTATCTCCACCATATAGCGAAAAAGCCTGAAAGCTCAGGCTTTTTTCTTTTCCATCCATGAAAAATCCATGATTTATCAAGATTGAATTATCGTTACACTCAGGTATATAAAAAGCGAATGCTCGAATAAAAGGAAGCGGGGAGATCTCCCTGCTTTCTTTTTGCCATTATTGCCTGAATAATGTACGGATCTTTGTTTGACGCGACGCAAACGAAGGTACAAAAACTCTCCGATGATTTTTATCAGGTTCAGACCGTTTGCTGGTACGAAAGCGAAAACAGCTATAAATCACAGATGTTTCAAAACCATTAAGTATTTCTCCGAACTTGACTAAGCCTTCACTTAAAAGCACTCCGTTAAAATGACAGAGTGCGATTTTTATTATCTTTTACCGAGCTGTTTGCAGAACTCGTCGTAATACAGACAGGAGTCGACCGGAGTGTTGGGCGGTATATGATTTCCGACCGCCATAATAAAGCCGGGATATTTTTTGCCGATATCCATGCAGCGCTTGACTTCCGCGTAAATATCCTCTTTGGTTCCAATCAATAAAACACGGGTATCGAAATTTCCGATAAAGCTGTGTGTCTTGCCGTATTTCCGAGCGATATAATCCATGTCGGTCAGCGGTTCGAGGACAAACCCGTTGACCCCGGCATCCGCTATATCATCAATGAATTCCGTATAATTCCCGTCCGAAGTAAACAGAATTTTTTTATTTGCCTGATGCAGGTGGGAAAAGCAGCGCTTATAATTCGGGAAAACATATTTCCGGTACCACTCCGGCGATATAAAAGCGCCTTCCGTCCATACGATATCATCATGTATCATCACAACGGGCACATTCGATTTGGCAAGCGCTATAAAAAACCGCTCCACCCAGCGCATATACCGGTCGGTAAAATCGCCGAACCGTTTCGGATCGTAACCGGCACAGTATAAAAGCATATTCCATCCCAGCATGTTGATAAGACCCGACATGCAGGTTATATAAATGCCTGTCATTGCCACCGCATCGGGAATCCAGTTTTGACAGCTGCGGTAATTCTCCTCAAACTGTCTGATCAGGTCCGATTCTTCGTAAAGCGGAAGCGATTCAAAAGGATCAAAAGCGAAGACATCTTCTTCATCCGTAAAGAGTTCAAATATATCGTCGCTGCGGTCGACTCCGCCTTCGGCATATACACTGTGACCCATCGAACTTACATATCTGCCCAGATGACCGCCGCCAATCAATGTGTTCCATGTAAGGCAGTAATCCCAGGCGGCGGCAAATTCCCTTTGCGCTTTTAAACAAAGCTCCTGGGATGCTTCTTTGATATTGATGCCGGTCACCGCTTCAATCAGTTTCGAGTGTCCGAAAACCGAATACTCGGTACGGTAGACGCGTTCGGTCATCTCGAGATTCAGCGCGGCAAGTCCTTTTTCATACAACATATGATGTGCCTCCGTTGTTTATAGATTCAAACATGCAGGGAAGGGGTCACAGCTTGATCTGTACGGTGACATAATGCTTTTTTACACTCAATTCTTCCATCCGGCCGCGAACATCATGTTTTCCGGACAAGCGTATATTCCCGGCCCGTCACTATTCCATTGCAAGAGTGATGTACAACAAATTGTCTCTTCAACGATCTTGTAAAATTCGATTTATCATCTTCCGCTGAGGCTATCACCAGCTTCTTTCGCAAATTATAACACGAAGCATGTGCAATATCAACATTAAAGGATAAACATGTTATTCTCTTTTTTGCCCGTTAAAAAGTGCGCCGGTCGTGCAATTCCGCGTTTTGTCCCAATTTGCATCGAAGCTGAATCATATATACAGTGACTGACACAGGGACTGACGCGGTTGTCATGCCGGGTGCTACGTTATTTTACGTTAAACAGGCAACGCTTATTAAAAATATAAAAAATTATAAAAACATTGCAATCAATTAGAAAAAAGATATAATAATCCCATTATGTCCATATCGTAAAAATTGCGCGTTTACAACAAGAATCGACAAACCCGTTGTTTGTCCGAAAGAAAGGTAAAGAACAGACCATGATTAAACGCATCTGTTTCACCGCATTTTTTGTTATCATAATGACTTTTATGCTTTCGAGTATGTCGATAAACGCGGCGGCGGCATCTGTTTCCTATATAGACGAAAACGGGCTTCCGCAAGTACAGGAAGCCCAGCAGATTACAGAGGATTCTTTGTATTCGAACAATAACTTAACGGAAGGCTGGTATTATGCCTCAGATCTGATTGAATTCGCAGGCAATTAAATATACACGGGCAGGTTCACTTAATTTTAACAGATAGCTGTACATTTTATATAAATACTTTTGGTGATTTTCCGGCTATATTTGTCGACCAAAATTCCGGGCTTCACATCTATGCTCAGAGCAGCACCTCCGGGGGAATGCTTACAGTCACCCCTATGGTAAATGGTCCGGCTATAAGTGCGTATTATAATTCAAGTGAAACCACAAGCTATAATACCGGTTTTAATATACACGGCGGAAGCATTTATATATTTAATTCGCTGAATTTTTCTGCTATCGATAACTTTGACAGCATTCACATATCCGGCGGTTAGCTTTCCGCTTCTAATTTAGGCTCAGGCAATGCTATTTTTGCCCATAATTACATATAAATTTCCGGCGGTAATGTTGATGCATTTTCTCCTAATGGAAATTCAATTTTATGCCGCGGTTCAATAAATATATCCGGAGGCACAGTTTATGCTACCAGTTTTGGTGGAGCCGGTATTGCCGGTAAATCGATTAACATAAGCGGCGGAATGGTTGAGGCTGTCGGCACTGTTGGTGCCGGTATTGGCAGTATATATGGAAATACCGAACTTCTCGAAAATATTACAATCACCGGCGGTTGGATTAATGCGGCCAGCTCAACCAGTGCCGGTATCGGTGGCGGCAATGGCGGCAGCGCCGGAGAGATTAACATAAACGGAGGAAAAGTAATAGCCAGAAGTGAAAGCGCCGCGGGAATCGGCGGCGGCTCGGGCGGCATCGGCGGAAATATCACAATAGCCGGCGGTGAGGTCACAGCCACCAGTCTGGATACCGGTGCAGGTATCGGCGGCGGCTATGGCGGCGACGGCGGAGAGATTACCATAACCGACGGTAAGGTCGCTGCCGAAAGCTCTTACGGTGCAGGTATCGGCGGTGGATCAAATGAAAACGGCGGAAATATTGCCATAAGCGGCGGTGAAATCAGAGTAACCAGTATAAACGGCGCGGGTATCGGCGGCGGAGCAAATAAAGATAAAGGGAGCGGCGGAAATATTACAATAAACGGCGGTATAATCACCGCCGACAGCCACAAAGGCGGTGCAGGCATCGGCGGCTATTACGGAGACGGCGGAGTGATTACCATAAGCGACGGCGAAATCACAGCCACCGCTGAATACGGCACCGGGATCGGCGGCGAAATGCTGGCCAACGGTAATATAATAAATATCAGCGGCGGTAAAATCATAGCCAGAAGTACAGTCACCGGCGCTGGTTTCGGCGGCGGCCGGAATATGGAAAATACAGGCGGTTACAGCGGAGAAATAAACATAAGCGGCGGCATAATCGAAGCCTCCAGCAGCTATGAAGGCGCCGGAATCGGCGGCGGCGAAAAAGGTACCTCAGAAAAAATAAATATCAGCGGCGGTGAGGTCACGGCAACCAGTTTATTGGGCGCAGGCATCGGTGACGGCAGTACAGGCAAAGGCGGAGGAGAGATAAACATAAACGGCGGCAAAGTCACGGCTGCCAGCCAATACAGCGCGGGCATCGGCGGCGGCCAGTTAGGCAGCGGCGGCATAGTGATAACCATCAGCGGCGGCACAGTCGCAGCCGCAAGCATAGATGGCGCCGGTATCGGCAGTGGCAAAGCCGGCTACAGCAATAATGTGATTATCACCGGAGGCAGCGTTATTGCCGAAAGCACCAACGGTGAAAACATTGGACGCGGTAAAGGCGGATATGGCATCGGCACACTGACAAACGGGACAGAAAACGGGGCGGAGGATGTCTATCCGACGACAATAATCCTTTACGGCGTAACCGAAGCGGCAGAAATTTCGTCTGTTGCCGGCATTCCTGCTTATTACGGCCTAAATGATGTAAAAGCCGACAGTCAGGGCAGACTCTGTTTCTACCTGCCGCAGAACAACACGATAACACAGGTCCGGTCCGGCGTGCACAAATACCTTGGATCTGTTTCAACCGACGGACAGGAAACATTCTACAAATCACCCTCTCACCGCGTCGGATATCACAGACTCGTCATTAGCCTTAAGCTGGACGGCAGCCTATGACACGATCGGGGTAAATGGTTACAGAATATATCAGGACGGGATTATGATCGGAAGTGTCGACAGCACAACCACTACATACGAAGTTACAGGGCTTAGCTCGGAAACTGCCTACATTGTTTCTGCAAAGCATACTTCAAAACGGCGCGTATGAGCCTTTGAACGGCTACGAGGGGCTTGTCGCAAACTTCGAGCACATGTATGACACCATGGAGCAGATAATGACATATAGCGGCAATATTTTTGCCGTGCCGTTTGATATCTCACCGATGATGAATAATGAGATAACCAATAATTTTGTGCTATATGGTTATGAAATGCCACATGACAGATGGACCTTCGATGACCTTTGGGCACTTTGCGATGAAATAATTGCACGGGGCGACAGCCTGTCGGTATATCCAGCCTGGTACACTCCCGAGGGCGAAGTTTACTATTCCTATCATTTGCTTTTAACCGATTATGTGCAGCGCTCGATTGATAAGGAGAGCCTTGATAAAAGTGAGCTTAAAGACTTTTTGACAAAGATTAAAAAATATACTGACGCTGGGGTTCTGTACGGCGAAAATTATCTCTTAGGCAATACATATCACTCAAATTACTTCTTTATAAAATTTTTAAAAACAATGTCCAAAGATTCGATCTTAGTATAACACCGTATCCCGAACACGGTATCATCTCCGATCCGACGCAAAATGGTGCACCTTTATGCATACTGCTGAAATGCGGATTTATTAACAGGTACTCGCAAAATAAAGAGCTTTGCGGCGAAATTTCTTGAAATGCTGACAAGCAAGGAGCATCTCTCCGGTACCATGCTTGCCGATACTGTTATGATAAAAGACTTTGAGTCTCACAGCTTATACAGGGAGTGGTCGGAGGACGAGCTAAAGTATCTCAAGCGCGGGAACTAGCTGCTCAGCGGTGCAAAGCTCGTCACTTTTGACTACTGGCAGCTTTTTGACTTCCTATTCATGTATGAAGGGAAATCGACTGTCGGCGAGGACTTCTTTTCGGGCAAAATCTCAATTGACGAGGCAACAGACCAAATCTATAACTACTACCTGTGTTTTGAGTGATATGAAAGCTATATTACGTCGTTTAAACCGTATCTTTTCGTTTGGTGCGCTGGTTTTGTTTCTCCTGACCGTAGGCTTCTTCAGAGTTTTCGGCGGAAGTCTGCGGGACAAAGCCTCTCCGCATACGGCGCATGAATTCTTCCGGCGATATTCGCGCCGTTCCCGGTGTTTTTTCTGACACAGACCATTAAAACGCTGCCAGGAGATATGTTCGAGGAGGCGTCGCTTGAAACATCGTCATCGCTTGTGATTATATGGAAGATTCTATTGCCCAACCTGAGAACGGGTATTGCGGCTGCATTTGTGCTGAGTTTTGCTGAGGCGTGGAACATGGTAGAACAGCCGCTTGTTTTGCTCGACGATATGGACAAATACCCGTTTTCGCTTTTGTTCCGGACAATAACTGAAAATGATCCGGGCATGCTGTTCACCTCGGCGGTTATGGCACTCATTCTGCCGGCGCTGCTATACGCATTCTTCCAGGACGAGCTTGCAGAAGGTCTGGATGCGGGGAATCTAAATTTTACTTGGTGACCAGTCTGGCATCTCTGTGCCCGCTTCCGGAACAAAGTCTCCTTTAAATAAAATAGCCCGCTCATGTGAGCGGGTATTTTATATAGTTGTATGAATAAAGTACGGTGAACTCCCTCATCTCACTCCATTAACCTCAAAACAATAATTTCAGCCTTGCGCACAAAGTACTCATATATGCAGTATTCAAAATGCCTTTATTTTTTAGTTCATATAATACTCTATACGCTAACTCGAAATCAGCGTTTGATATATCGCCTCTGTCGAGTGCGTTTTTTAAATCGTCTTCGTCTAAAATAAGCAGTGTCCCGTCGGGCATAAGCACTGCGTCGATATATAAGTCGTCGCAATATGGGTTCCCATCCTCGTCAAGTGCGTTTTTCTTTGTTATATCGATGTACCATTCTACGATTTCATCTTTGTCATTATAAATAGCGAAAAGCGTCCAATTCTCGCCATCGGGGAGAAAGCATAACTCACTGTAACCTTTATTGTAAAGGCATATGACGCCTGCCATAAAAGGGCGGTTTATTTCCTCAATTTTCAAAAGCGATGCATATCCGGCAATGTCTTTTTCGTCTACCCTTATGGTTTCAGCCTGATAAGACTTTATGTAGTATTCATTTGCGCGCCCTAAAAAACTTGCGCCTTTCCATAGTTTTGAACCCTCCGAGTCAAAGCTGAAAAAAGGGGGACGGTCTGGCAGTCCCCCTTTTTTATATTTCTCATAATTTGTTTTACCTTGTATGTGCGGCGCGGGACATGGCAAGCACGTTTGCGGGCGGCACATTGGGGAGTATTTCCTCGTGGCTTGGCGAGATTACGATATTCGGACCGAGGATATCGCGCACGCGCTTGACCTCATCTTCAATTTGAGCGGGCGTTGCATTGACGAAAAAGCTCTGCGCGTCGATACCGCCCAAAAAGGAGAGGTCATTTTTATATTGCGCAAGCGAATACGCGTCCATGCCCGCCGCCTGCGCTTGAATCGGGTGCAGCACGTCCACACCGGCATCGATGAGGTCGGGTATCACACGGTATATCGACCCGCAGGAGTGCAGCATTATAATTTTGTTGTACTTTTTGCCCACTGTAACCAGACGCTTGACCGAGGGCAGCACGAATTTGCGGAACAATTCAGGCGAGAGCATCAAATCGCGCTGCGTGCCGAAATCGTTGCCGAAGAACATGATGTCGGCGCGATCATCGAGTCCCGAGAAAAACTTGTCGTTTGCCTCGACATAGAAATCGACCACGCGCTCGGTCACCGCTTCGACGACTGCGGGGTTTTCATACATCTTTATAAAATAGTTTTCCATACCGAAGAAGTCGGCTACAATATGGTAAAAACAGCTCCACAGACCGGTGAACACCGCCTTGTCTTTATGGCGGTCTATCGCGGCGTATACGTCGGTGAAGTCGCAGTATTTGGGGTCAGGCCACGGATAGCGGTCGACGTCTGCGATATCCTCGGTATCGGCAAAGGTGCCGCCGGCGCTCAAAGTATGGCGGCCGCTTGTGCCCCATGCTGTGTCGAACATAGGCTGCCCTTCAGGGTGACGGTAACCCCAGTCGGCGGAAATCCAGCGGCAGTCGTCGTTGAGATATGTAAAAATCGCTTCGTAGTCCGGCTCGATACCCCATTCGCGCGCCATAATAGGCACAGTGGCATGGTTGGGATGGCCTGTCCAGAATGCCAGCCCGTCAGTGTTTTTGCGTGTAAATATGTTTTTTACGATCTCGCGGGATGTCATAGTTATGACCTCTTATATTTTAATATTCAACCTGTTATTTTTGATACGGTGCAGCTTATAACAGCACCTGCCACTCATCAGCGTATATGTTAATGCCGTAATTTGCGAATTTATTATATCACATATATTTATTTAAGTAAATAAAAAGTGCTAAAGTGCAGCGTATAAAGTTGACATACCGCCGCAGTTTATGAAACTGTCGAAATATTTTTCTCAAAATTGTAATAATCTGATTGATTTAGCATGTCAGCATGTTTATAATATACTCAGATTTTTAAAAAGAAAATGACACCCATCAAATCTATCTAAACCGGAGTAATGATTATGGAAAATATCACAGTAGCAGTTATCGGATGCGGCAGAATATCGGAGGCCGCGCATTTTCCCGCACTTTCAAAAATCCAGGGCGTAAATATCAAATATGCATGTGACCTGATTGAAAGCAAGGCTCAAGATAAAGTTGAAAGATACGGCGCAAAACAGGCCATTACTGACTACAAAGTCGCGCTTGCCGACCCGGAAGTCGACGCAGTGTATGTGCTGACGCCTAATTTCTCGCACTATACAATCACAATGGATGCCTTAAATGCAGGCAAGCATGTTTTTTGCGAAAAGCCGATAACGGTCAACTACGAGCTTTCATGCGAGATGGCACGCAAAGCCGAAGAAATGAACCGCCTGCTTGTCATCGGCGTCTGCAACAGATATCACAGGACAGTTGAGCTGATCGAGGAAATGAACCGCACCGGCAAGCTCGGCAATATCTATCATATATACTGCTCTTTCCGCAGTCACCGCTCTATACCCGGTCTGGGAGGCCCGTTTACGATTAAAGAACAGTCGGGCGGCGGCGTTCTGATCGACTGGGGCGTGCACTTCTTTGACCTTATACTATATATCCTCGGCGGCGCTAAAATCAAAACCGTCACCGCCGACGCATACAGCGAGATGGCGAAAGACATTAAAGAATATGTATACAGAGATATGTGGGCCGGCCCGCCCGTACTTGACGGCATCAACAACGTCGAGGACTTTATAACCGGCTACATCAGAACCGACAAAGCCAGCATATCGTTCAACGGCGCGTGGGCGCAGAACATCGAGAAAAACGAGATGTTCATCGACTTTTTGGGCGATAAAGGCGGAATCCGAATGGCTTACTGCGGCAATTATACTTTCTACACGGTTGAGGACAGGCAGCTTGTGCAGTACACACCCGAATATGAAATCCCGAATATGTATGAGTGCGAAGACAATGATTTCATCAACGCGATCCGCACCGGCGAGCGGCCAAGAAACCATATCGAATCTGTGCTTGAAAGCGCCAAGCTGCTCGATTATCTGTACAGATCATGCGATGTGAAAAAGGAAATCAGCCTTTGAAACTGATGATGTCTTGCAGCCTGTAGACGACGTTGAGTTCAACACCGATGACAAAAGCAGCAGGAGAGTATACCCGAGTGTGCTGTTTTTGCCGAGGATATATAAAACCCGGCACATTTAAGCCGGATTCGGAAAGCCCGTTTAATATTTGAAAATATCAAAAGGGGCGCGGGGGAATCATCCCCGCACGCCCCTTGTTTATTTTTTATTCGTAGGTGCCGAGTTCCAGCGCCTTTTTAATGAAATACTTGTATGTTTCGTAATTTACGGTCTTGGGTATCGAGTGGTCGGAGTGGAGAGCGTAGCCGTATTTTTGCTTGACTATCGGGATTTTCTTCTCCAGCTCCGCGTCGATACGCGCAAAGTCGTTGGAATACAGCTCGCGCACGTCTATACCACCCATGAACGACAGCCGGTCGCCGTATTTTTCATACAGCCGCAGCAGGTCCATGCCCGCCTTGATCTCGATAACCTGCAGCATATCCATGCCTGCGCGCAGCAGCCCGTCGACCAGCGGCTCGACAAACCCGCACGAGTGCACGATTACGGGCAGGTCGAGGCTCTTGGCGAAGTCGAAGGTGTATTTATGCGACGGGAACAGGAACTGGTCGTACATTTTCGGGCTCATGAAAGGCGCGCCCTTATAGCCCATGTCCTCGTAAAACCAAATGCCGTCGGGCTTGCCCTCACGCGCAAACAGCAGTTCCTGAGCCTTTACGGTCATCTCTGCAAAGGTGCGCGACATGTCGGAGACCCAATCCGGGTCGTATATCATTGCCGCGAGCATTTCTTCGTGACCGACCAGCGGGTGCATCAGCTCGAAAACGTTTACTCCGCTCCAGACAAAGAACAGGTTGCGCTCTTCGGCGTATTTTTTTGCGTTCCGATAGGCTTCGAAGTTGATGCGGCGCTCAAGGTCTTCTTCTTTTGTCAGCAGCGGCTTGACAAGCTCTTCCCACTTATCGCGCGAATCGATGCCGAACCCGACATGCTCCGGCGTAGAGTCGTGTTTTTTGTGGCGGCGCATCGTCGCCCAGTTGCCGTCGAGATACGTTACGGTGTCCTCATCCTCCGCAACCTTGACAGGCTGGAAATCCAGCCGTGCAACGAAGTTTGTCGGCCAGCACTCGATCATATCGAACCCGAACTCGGCGTTAAAGTCGCCCGGGCAGCCCTGGTTATTTACCCACTCGCGATGGGTGTCGCCCCAAAAATGCTCGTACAGACCGATACGGTCGACGGGTTCGCGACGCAGGATGCGGGACATGCGTTCTTTTCCGGTTAGTTTCTCCATTTTACACCTCACTGGCTATCTTCAATGGCAGTAACAAATTTACTTATAAGATTCTCAGCTGTTTTAGCGGATTTCTCAGCATATGAGGAGAAGGTATCCTTGTTCTGTTCGAACAGGCGCGTCACTCCGTCCTCAACATTCGCGAAATAAGCATGTGCCAGCGTGTAGCAGCGGCTGCTGAAAATGACATCGAGGATCTGCTTGGTGGTCTCGTCGCGGCTGACCTTTTCCTTCATCGTGATGTCGTAATACGCGGGAATCAGCTCGTTGCGCGAATAGGCAGCCATGTATTCAAGCAATATGCCCGTGCGCTCGAGGTCGGTGTTTGTGACCGGGATCATCGACAGCGGCGAGCCGAACATCATGACCTCATAGTCTTTTTGCTTTTCGTCAAACTTGGGGAAGGGGATGATTCCGAAGTCGCTCTTCATGTCGCGAAGCTGCGTGGTCCAGTAGATCAGCTGGCTCCAGAACAGCGCCTGGTCGTTGGCGAACATATACTCGGGCAGCCGGTGGTCCTTGCCCTTCGGAATAACGTCATAGGCCAGATTATCGGTGTGCATCATTGCAAGCAGGCGCTGGAATACCGTGGTGTTATGCTCGCTGCCCAGCGTGTAGACCGGATAGCCGTCGGAATCCTGCGATATCGTCAGCACGCCCGCACCGGTCATAAACGACGGGTAAAAGACGAACGACAGCGAGGTGAAGCCATACAAGTCCTTTTCGTCATATACGCCGTTACCGTCCAGATCTTTGGAAACGGTTTTCATCATGCGCTCGAACTCGTCGAACGTCCACTTGCCTTCAAGAACAAGCGGATACGGGTCGCCGGCATTGTATTCATTTGCGAGATTCTTGTTGAACACCAGCACGCAGGTGGTGTCGTAATGGGCGAGCGTGTAGTCGCCGCCGAGGAAGTACTGGCGTCCCAAGACCGAAAGATCGCGCCCGACGTTGGAGTCCCACCACTTGTTATTGGTGTCTATATACGGAATATTGGATATTTCGGTTACATAGTGCTGGGTAATCAGGTTTGCAGTGCTGCGTACATCCTCAATCACAACGTCGTAGTCGTTGGAGCCGGCTTTAATCGACTTCATCGCCATTCCGGCGACCGAGCCGAACGAGCCGTTGTAGTCGGTGATTTTGATGTTGAAAGTTTCTTCGACTGAGCGGTTGCGATTGTAGACCGCGTCGTTGATCGGCTCACCGTCGGCGGACTCGACGTCCATGGTCGTATACGCCCAGGTCAGCGAGTTGTGGTCGTTGGTCAGGAAACGGAACTCATATCCTTCAAAATCTTTTTCAGGAACATCAGCCTTGTAATATTCGGTGGTTTCGCCCTCGTCTTGTCCCGTCACGGCGGACATGTCGGATGTAGTGTCCTCGCCCGCATTGCCGGTGTTGTTTGCGCAGGCCACCAAACCCGCAAATAATGCGGCACATAAAATAAGTGCAATAATCCTGATTTGCTTCATGGATTTACCCCCATGTTTAAAAAGATTAAAAAAATTATATCATTTTTATGATTTATATGTTATAATAAAAATATCCTGAAATATAAAAATAGTATTATTAAAAGAAATAAGGAGCCGCTAATATGATCGACATCATGAACGTCGATCCGGTGCCGCTGCGCATTAAGCGGTTTGACGGCTACGCCTGCACGGGATCGAAAACCACCACGCCCCGCCATGTATACGATTTTGAGATTGAGCTCATCGAACGCTGCGACGGCTGTATATGCATAGACAACGAGTTTATACGCTTCGCGCCGGGCGATATTTGCATACGCAAACCGGGGATGTATACCTACGGAGTGATGCCATATTCGAGCATCCTGATCTGCGTCGACCTGTTCGGTGACACATCCAAATGCGCAGGTTATCTGCTGGGCAACCCTGCACAGGCACAGGTAATCGACGATATAGAAATTATCTCACGGTTACCCGTGCGAATCCCGGCTGCCTACTGCGCTTTTGCCGGGGAGCTGGTCGAGTCGCTGTACGAGGCATCGCTCTGCGCGACCGATTATCACAGGCTGCGAGTCAAGTCGCTGCTTCTGCAGCTTATCTGCGAGCTGTGCGCCGCGACCGGCGGGGTGTCGGACTCCTCGGGCGATCGGCTGGACACGGTAATAACATATATAAACGACCGGCTCGATTCTGAGCTGCACGTGTCGGAGCTGATTAACCTGTCGGGCATGAGCCGAGCGACGTTTTTCCGCCTGTTCAAGGATCGGACAGGGATGTCGCCGGG